>NZ_JQMO01000003.1:600871-901307 GCF_000744785.1 Kitasatospora azatica KCTC 9699
CTCGGGGTGGCGGCGCTCGGCACCGCCTCGCTGACCGCCAACCAGCTCGGCAAGACCCTGGTGCGCCGCCCGCGCCCGGATCGGGAGGCGGCCGCGGTTCCGGCCAGTCGGCACGTGCCGATGCCCGCCTCGGCCTCCTTCCCGTCCGGTCACACCGCCGCCGCCTTCGCCTTCGCCACCGCGGTCGGCTCACAGCTGCGCTGGGCCGCCGTGCCGCTGACCCTGCTGGCCGGCGGGGTCGGGTACTCGCGGGTGCACACCGGCGTGCACTACCCGGGTGACGTGCTGGCGGGCGCGGCGCTCGGCGTCGCCTGTGCGGGGGCGGTACTGGCGGGAGTCCGCCGGTACCGCTGAGGCAGCCGCTCACCCGGTCGGCGTACCACGGGTGCGACGGCCGTGCGCGGCCTTGAGGCTGGCGGTATGACGCTTCCTCCGAACGGAACCGAGCCGAGCCCGCTGGCCGCCCTGGCCCGGTTCGGCTGGCACACCGCGCTGGCTGCCGGGCTGATCGCGCTGGCGCTGGGCGTGGTGGTACTGGCCTGGCCGGACCGCACCCTGCAGGTGATCGGTGTGCTCTTCGGCGTGTACCTGGTGCTCAGCGGCATCCTGCAGATCGTGCTGGCCAGCACCGTGCACCTCACCACCGGGCTGCGCGTGCTCGGCTTCATCAGCGGCGCGCTCTCGCTGCTGGTGGGCCTGCTCTGCTTCCGCGGCCCCTACCAGTCGTTGCTGCTGCTCTCGCTCTGGATCGGCATCGGCTGGCTCTTCCGCGGTGTCACCGGCACGGTGTCCTCGCTCGAGCTGCCCAGCGGGACACCCGGCCGCGGCTGGCTGATCTTCCTCGGCGTCGTCACCGCGGTGGCCGGGGTGATCCTGCTGGTCGACCCGTTCAACTCGATCTTCGCGCTGGCCGTGATGGCGGGCATCTGGCTGGTGCTGATCGGCCTGGTCGAGATCGGCCACGCGATCGCGCTGCGCTCACGCGCCAAGCAGTTGGCCTGACGAGCACCCGGCCCGACGAGCACCTGGCCCGACGAGCACCTCAGCCGCTGTCCGAATCGCCGGCCGAATCGCTCGACGGAGCGAGCATGCTGCTGAGCAGGTCCTGCAGCAGTGGCAGCAGCTCCTCCGAGTCCACCGCCGCCAGCTCGCCGAAGGCACCGCCGGAGCGGGCCAGGATCACCCCGGCGAAGGCTGCGGCGGCCAGTTCGGCGCGCAGCTGCGGCCGGTCGGCGCCCTCGGCGGCGAACCGGTCGCGCAGCGGGTCGACCAGGCGTTCCCGCAGGTGGGCCCGGGCGGCCTGCTGGACCTCGGAGTTGTCGCCGGGCAGCACGGCCGCCTGGAAGGAGGGTCCGGGGCCGCGCCTGGCGAGGCGGGTGAGCAGCCAGCGCAGCCGGTCCTCGTCCAGCAGGTCGGCCGGCGGCGTCTCACCCTGCTCGGTGCGCACCGCGACCAGGTAGAGCTGGGTCTTGCCGCCGAAGTACCGGGCGATCAGCGCCGGGTCCACGCCGGCGCGTTCGCCGATCTCCCGGGTGGTGGTGCGGTCGAAGCCGCGGTCGGCGAAGAGCTCGACGGCCGCCTGGACCAGCAGTTCGCGGCTGCGTGCGGCGTCCCGGCGGCGGGCCGTGGGGGGTGTGCCCGGATCGGTCAAGACTCCACCTTCTGCGGCAGCTCGTCCTCGCCCGGCGCGATGTCGGCGATGCTCTCCTGCACCATCAGCTCCTCGTCCATGCTGCTGCCGCCGGCTGCCGCGGCGGCGCGCCGTGGCAGCACGATGGTAACCACCCCGATCACCACCCAGACCGCGCACCCGATCAGCGTCGCCGTCCGGTAGCCGTCGGCGCTCGGCAGCCGGTGGCCGGTGGCGGTGTGCGCCTGCAGCACCGCACCGCACAGGGCGCTGCCGGTGGAGTAACCGATGTAGCGCAGCACCTGGTTGAAGCTGACCGCGCTGCCGACCTCGTGGGCCGGTACCGAGTTGACGATCAGTCCGGGCATCACCGCGAAGGTGCAGCCGACGCCGAGCCCGGCGATCCCCATCACCACCAGCACCTGCCACAGCTGGTCGTGGGCGAGCAGGAAGACCAGCATCGAGGCCAGCGAGACGCCGCAGCCCAGGGTCAGCACCATCGCGGTCGAGGTCCGCCGGGCGACCACCGGGACCACCTTGCTGGAGAGCACGCTGAGGACGGAGAACGGCAGCAGCGTCAGGCCCGCGACGACCACCGAGGCGCCGAAGCCGTAGCCGGCCGCGGTGGGGGTCTGCACGTAGCGGGTGACCAGCGACATCAGCAGGTACATCGCGACACCCGCGACCAGCCCGGTGACGTCGGCGGTCAGCACCACCCGGTTGCGCAGCGTGCGCAGGTCGACCAGCGGGTGCGGGGTGCGCAGCTCGTGCCGCACCCACCAGGCCAGCAGCAGCACGGAGAGCCCGGCCAGGGCCCACAGGCGGGGCGTCGTCCAGCCCCAGTTCGCCCCTTCGCTGAGCACCAGCAGCAGTCCGGCGACGGCCAGGCCGATCAGTACGGCGCCGAGCGCGTCCAGCGGACGGGCCTCGCGGTCGGTGGTGGCGGGCAGCACCAGGGCGGCGCAGAGCAGCCCGAGGGCGCTGATCAGGGCACCGAACCAGAAGCCGGCGTGGATGCCGAAGGACTGGGCGATCAGGCCGGTCAGCGGGTAGCCGAGGCCGACGCCTGCCACGGTGGTGATGGAGAGCAGTGCGACGGCCGAGCGCGAGCGGTCGGCGGGCAGGCTGTCCCGCGCGGCGGCGATCGCCAGCGGTGTCAGGCCGAGGCCGACGCCCTGCAGCGCCCGCCCGGCGACCAGGAAGCCGAAGCCGAGCGGCAGCGCGGCCAGCACGCTGCCGAGCACCACGACGGCGGTCGCGCCGAGCACCACCGGGCGCCGCCGGGGTCCGTCGCCCAGCTGTCCCATCACCGGAGTGGCGACGGCGCCGACCAGCATGGTGACGGTCAGCGACCACTGTGCGTCGGAGAGCGTGACGTGGTCGACCGCGGCGATGGTCGGGACCAGCGGGGCGCCGAGACTGCTGATCACCGCCACCACGGTGCCGAGGAAAACCAGTACGGGCACCAGGGCCCGGTCCCGCCAGGGGGTGCGCGGCGCGTCCATGGGCTTCCCCTCGCTTGTCATCAGACGATGTCTTCAGATGATGACATAGTCGGACGGCGCAAGTGAAGGGTGGTGGCGGAATGGACGGTCCGGTCGCGGTGTTCGCCGTTGGAGGAGCCTGGGGATCTTCGGCCCGAGCAGCCCGCTGCCCGTCTGCCACGCGATCCGCCTGCCTGTCCGTCCGCCGGATCCGCCTGTCCGTCCACCCGTCCGTCGCCTCGAACCGCTGGGGGCCGCCGTGAACCTCACCGCGCTGGTGGCGGCTGCCGGGATGTGGTCCTACGCCCTGGTCTTCGTCCTGACGGCGGGTGAGACGAGTGCCTTCGTCGGCCTGGTGCTGCCCAGCGAGACGGTCATCCTCTTCGCCGCCGCGCTGTCCAGTCACGGCGCGCTCAATCCGGTGCTGCTGGCCGTCGCGGTGATCCTCGGCGGCATCGTGGGCGACAGCACCGGCTACGCGCTGGGGCGGCTGTTCGGGCGGCGGGTGGCCACCGGGAAGCAGCGGCGGCGGATCAGACCGGGCGGCCGGGTCGACCGGGCCACGGGTTACCTGCGCCGGCGCGGCGGTCCCGCCGTCTTCACCGCGCGGTTCATCGGCTTCGTCCGCTCCTTCGTCCCCTTCACGGCGGGCGCGGCGCGGATGCCGTACCGGGCGTTCCTCGGGTACAGCGCCGCCGCCTCGGTGAGCTGGGGCGTGCTCAACGTCGCCCTCGGGTACTTCCTGGGCGCCTCGGCGGCCGGGCTGCTGCGCACGGTGGGCCTCGCGGGCGCGATCGCGGCCGGCGCGGTGGCGCTGCTGGCGGTGGGGGTGCTGCGGCTGCGCCGACGGCGGAACGCGGCGGCCGCCGGCGAAGCCGCTCCGACGCCCGCCCCCGTCCCGGCTCGGGCGCACCAGCGCACCGTCACCCGGACCTGCCCGGGCAGTCGGCGGGCGCCCGTGAAACCGTCGGCCGAGCACGGGCACGGGCGCACCAAGGACGCCAGCAGGGTCTAGGGACGTCAGCAGGGTCTAGCTGAGCAAGCGCTCACTCAACCAGCATTCAGTCAACCAGCGCTCCGTCAGTGAGCCCGTGGGCGTCCGCCGCCAGCTCGGCGCGAACGAGTTCCAGCAGCCGGCCCATCCAGTTGCGCCCCTGAGCGCCGCTCTGTCCCCAGAACTGCGGGGAGTCGGCGTCGGTGTAGCGCAGCGCGGCGTCGCCGGTGGCCGTCAGGACCGGCGCCAGCTCGGGATGCTGGGCGAACTTGGCCCGCAGCAGCCGGGCCATCACCGCGGTGCGACCCTGCTCCCAGCCGGGGCGGCGCGGTGCCTGCTCGGCGGCCCGACGCGCCACGAAGATGTCCTCGGCCGCGCGGATCGCGGCCCGCTGCTCCGGGTCGGTGGTGGAGAGCGCCCAGTAGGCGTGGGCGACGGTCGGGTACCGGACGCCGTCGACCAGCAGCGGCGCCGGATACTCGTTGCGCAGCGCCAGGACCCCGGCCTCGGCGGGTGAGCCCTTGGGGCGGTAGACGTGGTGCAGCTCGATCGAGCTGCTGCGGGAGGTCTCGGGCCCGTCGGCGGGAACCCTGCTCGCCCGGCCCTCCACGTGCCTCTGACGCTCCGTGAAGTAGTCCAGCGTGCTCTGGTGCATCGCCTCGGTGACCATGCTGTCGCTGCCGAGCACGCGCTCCCCAGGACCGGCCGCCAGGACCTTCAGCCCGGGGATCTGCTCGCCGTCGGTCTGCCTGAAGGTCCGTCGATTCCCTGACATGGCGCACACGGTAGCGATGACCAGGCGATCTGCCGACTCGTTTTCGCGCGGTACCACTCCGCCTCCGGGAGCCGAAGCCATCGATCGGCGGTGCCTTCCCCGTCGGACGGCGGGTGTCCGTCAACTACCTTGTGGCGGCACGGTTGTCGAACGACCTCCAGTGCGCGGGAGCCCCCTCTCTCGCGTGGCAGGTCCCTGACATCTCCTCGCGGTGCCCCACCGCCCGAAAGGACATGCCTTGAAGAGCCTCGCCCTGCCCAAGACCCTGGCCGCGACCGCTGCGGCGGCCGCCCTCGTGCTGGCCGCGCCGTCGGCCATCGCCTCCGCCAACGCCGGCCCCAGCGCCGGCCCGCACATCGTGGGTGGCGGCAGCGCCTCCCAGAGCTACTCCTTCATGGTGTCGCTGCAGCTCGGCGGCCAGCACTACTGCGGTGCCTCGCTGATCTCGGCGAACTGGGCAGTCACCGCCGCACACTGCGTCGAGGGCCACACCGCCGACGAGTACACCGTCCGAGTCGGGTCCGCCGACCGCGCGGCCGGCGGCGAGACCGGCAACGTCAGCAGGATCGTCGCCCACCCCGACTACAACACCACCAACGACATCGCCCTGATCCAACTCGCGCAGCCCGTCCGGGCCATCCCCATCGCCATCGCCGACAGCGCCGAGGTCGGCAGCGCCACCCGCCTGCTCGGCTGGGGACAGGAGACCCCGCAGCCCGGTGGCGACAACGGCCCGGACCAGCTCAAGGAGCTCGACACCGCACTCGTCGGCGCCGGCTGCGGCAACGGCTACGACCCCGGCACCGAACTGTGCGTCAACAGCCCCCAGGGCCCCGACGGCAGCAACCAGGGCGCCTGCTACGGCGACTCCGGCGGCCCCGCGATCACCCAGGTCAACGGCGAGTGGCGACTGATCGGCGCCACCAGCCGCAGCGGCGGCGGCTCCCGCTGCGCCGCCGACCCGTCGATATACACCAACGTGACCGCGTACAAGGAGTTCATCCAGAACGCCATGGCCGGCTGACCGTCCCCCACCACCACCGGGGCCGCCTCCTCAGGAGGCGGCCCCGGCCCACCCCCACCCTTGAGGCAGCCCATGTCCAGGAAACGCTTGACCGCCCTCGCCGCAGGCGCGATCGCCGCCCTTGCCGCAATCACCTTGCCCGCCCTGCCCCAGGCGGCGGCCCAGTCACGTACCCCCACCGCGCAACAGCCCGCAGGCCAGCGGATGTTCGTCTACCGGATCACCACCCGGACGCCGCAGGACGCCCAGAGGTTGCTCGCCGGGGGCTTCGACGTCCTGGAACACCGCCAGGGCGCGGACCTGTTGGTGCTCGGCGACGGCGACACGCAGCTGCGGCTGCGGCTGGCCGGCTTCCGGCCCTCGGTGCAGCAGGCGCTGCCCGCACGCTCACCCGCCCAGCCGCTCGCCGCGGCCGCACCGGGCGACACCTACGACGGCGGCTACCACACCGTCAACTCCCAGTACGCGCACCTGGATCAGGTCGCTTCCCAGCACGCCGACCTGGCCACGGTGGTGACCTACGGGCAGTCCTGGCGCAAGCAGACCGGGCAGCCGAACGGCTACGACCTGAAGGCGATCTGCATCACCAGGATGACCCAGGGCGACTGCCGGCGGGACCCGAACTCGGCCAAGCCGCGGTTCTTCCTGATGAGCCAGATCCACGCGCGCGAACTCAGCACCGGCGAGATCTCCTGGCGCTGGATCGACTACCTGACCGGCAACTACGGCACCGACCAGGAGGTCACCGCGCTGCTGGACTCCACCGAGCTGTGGGTGGTGCCGATCGCCAACCCCGACGGCGTCGACATCGTCCAGCAGGGCGGCGACAACCCCAACCCGCAGCGCAAGAACGCCGATGACAGCAACGGCAGTTCATGCGACGCCGGCGGGCAGCTCGGGGTCGACCTCAATCGCAACACGGCCAGCCACTGGGGCTCCAGCGGGACCTCCGGCGACCCGTGCTCGGAGGTCTACCTCGGTCCGCAGGTCGACTCCGAGGCCGAGAACACCGCCCTGGAGGGGCTGTTCCGCGAGCTCTACCCGGCGGTGCGGGGCTCCGCTGACAGCGACCCGGCTCCCGTCGACACCCGCGGCCTGATGATCACCATGCACAGCGACGCCGGCATGGTGATCTTCCCCTGGGCCCATGACCACACCGTGCACACCGGCAACGACGCCGCTCTGCGGTCCATGGCCGGCCGGCTCGGCTCGATCACCGGCTACCAGTCGGGACAGGCCGGCGAGATCCTCTACGACGCCGCCGGCGGCACCGACGACTGGGTCTACGACAAGCTCGGCACCGCCGCCTTCACCATCGAGGTCGGCGACAGCGACAACCGCGGCTGCGACGGCTTCATGCCGCCGTACGCCTGCCAGGACGACTACTTCTGGCCCAAGATGAAGCCGGCCCTGCTGTACGCGGCAGCCCACGCGGCCGCGCCGTACCGGACCACCGGTTAGGGCCTGCCCTACGGCCTGCCCGGCCCTCGCGCGGTAGCCTCCGACGCAATGAGTCAACTCGTTGCAGAGGAGTCCCCCTGATGCACCCCTTCCGCGCGGCGGTCGAAGCCCGCGACCACGCCGCCATCACCGACCTGCTCGCCGACGACGTGGTCTTCACCAGCCCGGTCGTCTACCGGCCGTACGCGGGCAAGGCGATCACCGCTGCGATCCTCGGCGGGGCGCTGCGCGTCTTCGAGGACTTCCGGTACGTCCGGGAGATCGTCGGGGCGGACGGGCGCGACCATGCGTTGGTGTTCACCGCCACCGTCGGTGGTCGGGAGGTCAACGGCTGCGACTTCCTGCACTTCGACGAGGCGGGCAGGATCGACGAGTTCACCGTGATGGTCCGGCCGCTCTCCGGCGCGCAGGCCCTCGCCGAGGCGATGAATGCCCAGTTCGAGCGGATCACCGCTGAGGCTGCGGGCCACTGACCGGCTCGGGCAGGGCCGCCCGCTGCGCCTCGGCGGCGGACGCCCGCTCGGCCGAAAGGGCGGACGCCCGCTCGGCCGCAAGGATGGACGCCCGCTCGGCCCACCGCACGACGGGCGGGATCAGCTGCCCGACCGCGAGGAAGATCCCGCCCAGCAGGAACCAGCCGGGCGCGCCCCAGGTGATGCAGAGGAAGCCCAGCAGGGAGGGGGCCGCCACTCCCGCCAGTCCCCTGCCGAAGCCGAAGACGCCCGAGTACTGGCCCTGGGCGTGGGCCGGCGCGAGGTTGTAGCGCAGCTCGAACGAGCCGACGGCCTGCAGGATTTCGCCGATCGTGTGGACGCCGACCCCGACCGCGATCAGCAGGGCGGCCGCCCACCCGGGCAGACCGGCCGTCAGGCCGATCAGCGTCATGCCGGCCAGGAACGCCCAGCCGGACCGGCGCCAGGCCCGCGCGGCGGCGGCGTTGCCGTCGATCCCACGGCTCGCCCGCACCTGCAGGGCCACCACCATGAACGTGCTGGCCAGCGCGCTGGTCCCGACGAACCAGCGCGGCGCGGCGGTGTGTCCGACGATCCACAGCGGCACCGCGAACAGCTGCACATCGCCCTGCAGCGACATGACACCGTCCAGCGCGGTGACCACCAGATAGGGGCGGTCCTTGAGCGCGACCCACCGCCCGGTCCCCGACGGCACCGGGAGGGGCGGCAGCGAGGGCAGCCTGCTGACGATCACCGCGGTCGCCACGAAGCTCAGTGCGTTGCCCAGCACCAGGCACAGGTACGCGGCATGCGTGTCCAGTTGGACGACCAGCGCGGCGAGTCCCGCCCCGATGCTGGCGGCCAGGTTGACGGCCGCCCGCAGGTAGGCCCGGAACCGCGCGGGCTTCTCGCCCGCGAGCCCGCGCACCAGCGGCCCGCGCGCCGCCTGGCTGGCCGACCCCGCCAGCTCGGTGAGGCAGACCACCGTCACGAACAGCCAGAACGAGTGCACCAGCACCATCGCCGCCATGGCCGCGGCCTGCACGATCAGGGTCAGCCGGTAGACCTCGCGCGGACCGCGCCGGTCCGCCAGCCGCCCCACCGGGATCCCGGAGAGCAGCCCGACCAGGCCGCCGATCCCCAGCCCGAGCCCGACCTGCGCCACCGACAACCCCACCGAGCGGGTGTAGAAGAGCGCCGCGCTGAGCATGAAGACGCCGCTGCCCACCATGTTGACGAAACTCGCGGCCGCGAGCGTGCGCCGCGGCCCCCGTGCCAGCAGGATTCCCCGCGAGACCAACCAGGACTGCGTGGGGACGGTTGCTGTCGCCGTTTCCAAAACCTCGGACCACCGTTCACTCAAGGGATTCGGCAGCTCACCACAACTGCCGACCTCGGAGTATGGGGTCGCGGGCAGCGCAGCGAGAAGGGCGCGGCGGCAGGGGAAAGGTCACATCCGGTTCGGGAACGAACGCGCCGGCACGGGCCGTTGGAACTGGTGTGACGCCGCGTCAGTGAAGGCGTCGATCCTGGGACTTTTCGGGCTTCGCGGACGACGCCTGGTCAGCTACCCGTGATCCGGCCGGCGGTGGGTCGGGCCCCGTTCCTGGCCTGGTTCCTGGCCCGGCCCACCGCCGGTCTTCCTCACCCGCGTGCGAGTTGCTCGCTCAGCGCGCTCGGCAGGCCGGTCCAGTCGCAGGAGACGAACGAGGCGTGCGCGGCGGCGAGCCGGGCCACCCGGGCGGTCGCGTCGGACTGGCTCGGCGCGGTGTCGGAGAGCGCCGGGTTGACGTTGTGCGCGTCGGTCATGACCAGCAGGTAGTGGTTGGTGTCGTACCAGGAGGTGTCGATGCCGCCGTCGACGAGCGCGTGCGCGTCGCCGTCGAAGACCACGAACCACGGGCGCAGCGAGGCGTTCGGGTAGCGGGTGCGCGGGTCACCGGCCGCCGCGCCGAGGACCGAGGGGAATATCTGCGCCTGGCCGAGCCGGCCGGACGCCTGCAGCGCGGCCAGGTGCTGGGCGTACTCGGTGTCGGTCCACAGGTGGTCGAAGGGGTTGCTCGTCTCGAATGTCCCCGGGATCACCTCCAGCACCACCTTGCCGGCCAACGCCGAGCGCGCCGGCCAGTTGCCGGCCCGCGCCGCCGCATCCAGGCTCGGGTAGCCGCCGAGCAGGTCGGCCGGGCGGTACACATCCGTCCCGAGGTGCGCCTGCACCAGTGCGTCGAGCTCGGTGGGGCCGAGGCCGGCGTTGGCGTTGAAGCCCGCCTTCATCTCCAGCTTGACCATGATCGGCGAGTGCCCCGGGTGGGCCGCGAGCCAGATCCGGATGTCGTCCAGACAGCTGCCCAAGTCCTTGTTGGCGCCGCCTCGGTAGAGGTCGGCGGCGGTGGCGGCGTCGACGCAGTTGTTCTTGTTGCCCAGCGGGTTCGAGTGGCTGACCTTCCACTCATGGGTGATCGTGTCCACCCAGGTGTCCAGCTCGACCAACGAGGCCCCGGTGTCCAGGGCATTCGCCAGGAAGGGGAACTGGCTGGTGTCGTCATAGGTGTTGTGGATCCCCACCGAGGTGCCGCCCGCGAGCGACAACCCGCCGGTGTCGGCGGACGCGGCCGAGCCGCCGGCCAGGGGAATCACGCAGGCGACGGCGGCCAGCAGGGTGGCCACGCGGGCGAGGACGGGCATGGGACCTCCAGGTGTGGGCTCGGGGCGCTGAGCTGGGCCAATCTGGCATGTACGCGGTGAGGCTACTGGGCCGGGGTGGCGTTCACGTGTCGATACGTCAAATACCGCCGGACAAGCGATGGCGTCCAGGATCTGGTTACTGATGCACCATCAGAAACCTTCAGAACCAGCGCGACCACTAGGATCGGCGCATGGCCAAGCGCGCAGACTCACCGCTCTCCCTCTGGTCCCAGGACTCCGTGCTGTCGATCGGCTCCGTCGGTTCGGTGCTCTCGATCGGATCGGTCGGGTCCGTCCTTTCCGTCGGCTCGGTCGGCAGTGCGCTGTCGATCGGCTCGATCGGCTCGGCCCTCTCCGTGATCTCGGCCGGGTCCTGGCTGAGCACCGGCTCGCTGCTGTCCGCCCAGTCGCGGTGGTCCGTGCTGTCCTGGCGGTCCAACCGGGGCTTCCTGGCCGCCGGCGTGGTGGCGGCGGCGGTCGCCTGCACGGTGCTGGCGGGCGACCGGCGCGGCGGGGTGGCGGTCGGCGGCCCTGGAGGGTCTTGACGTTGCAGCCGAAGGTCGGCACCGGGTCTAGGAACCGCGACCAATCCCGACCTGTCGGCCTTCCGCGCCCACGGCGGCAAGATCGTGCTCTACCACGGCGGCGACCCGCAGGCGACCGGGGACGGGCCCGCAGGCGACTCGCTGCGGAGCTCCTACGGGCGGCCGAGTTCCAGTCCGGTGAGCATCGCCTGCACGCCGGCCCGGTACATCCGCTCGGCGGCGCCGGCGTCCTCGCCGGTGGCGCCCCAGCTGGTGAGTGGTGCGCGCAGCACATCGGTCAGTTCAAGACCGACCAGGCCGTGCATCACGCACCAGAGGCGGTACGCGCCCCGGGTCGCCAGCAGGCCCTGGGCACCGCCCGGAGTGCGGGGCAACGGGCAGGGCGATGATGCGGGGCATCAGGTCGATCAGGATCAGCGCGGACGTCGTGGTGATGATCGTAGGACGATGGGAGACGGAGCAGCGGTACGGGCTACCGAAGGGGTCGGCCATGGCCACGATGGACTCGCGGTCCGAGGTGCAGCGCACGTCCTGCTGGGTGGTGGAGCGGCCCGGTCCGATCGGCTCGACCCCGCTGCGGCGGGTGGAGCGGTCGGTGCCGGAGCCCGGGGCGGGCGAGCTGCTGATCGAGGTGACCGCCTGCGGCGTCTGCCGCACCGACCTGCACCTGGCCGAGGGCGACCTGCCGCCCCGGATGCCGCGCTGCACGCCGGGGCACGAGATCGTCGGACGGGTCCGGTACGCGGGTCACGGCGCCGCCGAGGACTTCCGTCCGGGCGACCGGGTCGGCGCCGCCTGGCTGGCCGGCACCTGCGGTGAGTGCCGGTTCTGCCGCAGCGGCCGGGAGAACCTCTGCCCGGACTCCCGCTACACCGGCTGGGACCGGCACGGCGGCTACGCCGGCCATGCGGTGGTCGACGCGCGCTACGCCTATCCGCTGCCCGAGGGCCCGCCCGACGAGGAGCTCGCACCGCTGCTGTGCGCGGGGATCATCGGCTACCGCGCCCTGGAGCGCGCCCAGTTGCCGACCGGTGGGCGCCTGGGCCTCTACGGGTTCGGCGCCTCGGCACACCTCACCGCCCAACTCGCCCTCGCGCGCGGCGCCACCGTGCATGTCCTGACCCGGTCGGAGCAGGCCCGCCGACTGGCTCTGGAGCTCGGTGCGGCCTCGGCGGGCGGCGCGCAGGACAGGCCGCCCGAACCGCTCGACGCCGCGATCCTGTTCGCTCCGGTCGGCGATCTGGTCCCCGTCGCCCTGGCGGCCCTCAGCCCCGGCGGCACGCTCGCGGTGGCCGGAATCCACCTCACCGAGGTCCCGCCGCTCGACTACCAGCGGCACCTGTTCCAGGAGCGCACGCTGCGCAGCGTCACCGCCAACACCCGCGCGGACGGCCGCGCCTACCTCGCCGAGGCCGCCCGTCACCGGCCCGCGGTCCATGTCCAGCGGTACCGGCTGGACCAGGCCGACACCGCCCTGGCCGATCTCGCGGCCGACCGGATCACGGGTGTCGCCGTGCTGCTGAACCACTGAGCGGCCCACCGTCCGACTCTTCCGGTCACTCGCACCGCCGACGCTGGTCAGTGCAGGACGACGCAGCCACGGTCGGCGAGCGCCCGGAGCAGGGCGCGGGAGGGGGTGACCTCGTTCCAGCGCACGTCCAGCTTCTCCAGGGCGGGCAGTTCGGTGAGCCAGTCGGGGAGCGCGGTCAGTCGGTTGGCGCGCAGGTCGAGCCGGCGCAGCAGGGGCAGTCCGGCGAGCGGTTCGGGGATCGTGGTGAAGGCGTTCTCGCGCAGTTCGAGCTCGCGCAACTCACCGAGGGCGCCCACGGATTCGGGCAGATCGGAGAGGGCGTTGCCGCGCAGCCAGAGCTCTCGGAGCCGGTGCAGTCGGCCGATCGACGGCGGAACGACGGTGAGGCGGTTGTGTTGGGCCCGCAGTTCGATCAGGCTGGTCATCTCGCCGATCTCGACCGGGAGTTCGGTGAGGCGGTTGTCGCCCACGTTGAGGTGGCGCAGCTCCGTCAAGCGCCCGAGCTCGCCGGGGAGGCGGGTGAGCGCGTTGTCGTGCAGATAGAGGAAGTCGGTCAGCCCGGCGAGTTCGCCGAGTTCCGCCGGTACCGAGGTCAGGGCGTTGTGGCCGAGGTCCAGGGTGCGCAGCCGGCGCAGGCCGCCGATGGCGGGCGGGAGCTCGCTGAGCCCGTTCTCGGCCAGGATCAGTACCTCGAGATCGGTGCGGGCCCAGATCTCCTCGGGCACTGCACCGAGCTGCTTCCGCCACAGGTTCATGCCGCCGACGATACCGGCGCGCCTCTCGGCGGGCGGGCGCGGATCCGTGTACCGGTGGAGGTAGCGAGGCAGCGGACGTGAACCGCTCTTCCCTGATCTGGAGGTCCCGGATGACCGACCCGCTCACCACCTGTCTCTGGTTCGACGGCCGGGCCGAGGAGGCTGCCAACCACTATCTCGCGATCTTCCCGAACTCCAAGCTCGGCCGGATCGGCCGCTACACCGAGGCCGGGCCGGGGCCGGCGGGTTCGGTGATGGTGGTCGAGTTCGAGTTGAACGGCCAGCGATTCGTGGGGCTCAACGGCGGGCCGCAGTTCACCTTCTCGGAGGCGATCTCGTTCCAGATCCCGTGCGCCGACCAGGCCGAGGTCGACCACTACTGGGACCGGCTGGGCGAGGGCGGCGAGGAGGGGCCGTGCGGCTGGCTCAAGGACAAGTTCGGCGTCTCCTGGCAGGTCTTCCCCGCGGAGCTGATCGACATGGTCAGCGATCCGGACCCGGTGAAGGCCGCCCGGACCACCAAGGCGATGTTCGCCATGAGCCGGCTGGACCTGGCCGCCCTGCGGCGGGCGTACGCGGGCGAGTAGAGCCGACAGGGCGGACACGGTGGCGGGCGGCTGGCGGCTGGCGGCAGGCGGCAGGGCGCGCTCACCAATCTGCTCAACCCGAAGATGGGTGTGTTCTACGTGGCCGTGCTGCCGCAGTTCATCCCGCCGGGCGCACCGCACTTCACCATGGGCCTGCTGCTCACCTCGGTGCACATCGCGCTGGGCCTGGCCTGGTCCGCCGTGCTGATCGTCTTCGCCGGCGCGTTGCGCGGCTGGCTGCAGCGCCCGAGGGCGCGTCGCCTGCTGGACCGGATCACCGGCACGGTCATCGCAGCCTTCGGCATCCGCCTGGCCCTCGGCGACTGAGGCGGCAACCGCCCGAGGCCCGGGCCGGCGAGGCCCGAGCTTCCCGCGCCCTGAGCACGGAGGCTCAGGGCACGGGCGCACGGGAACCGCAGCCGGCCGCTGCCACCGGCGCCCCCCTCAGTCGAGCCGGGCCTCGAACGCCAGCGAGCGCGCGAGTTCCTCGATCCGCTCCTCGGCCAGGCCGCGGGCGCGGAACCAGGCACCGACGTTGCGCACATCGCGCTCCAGGAAGGAGCGGCCGCGCGGATTGGCGATGACGTCGACGATCTGCGGGACGTCGATGATCACCAATCGGCCCTGGTGGACCAGGATGTTGTACGCCGACAGGTCACCGTGCGCATAGCCGTCGCGGGCCAGCAGCGACAGGCTCCAGCCGAGTTGGTCCCACAGGTCCTCCAGGTCGGCGTCCTCGGGGCGGACCTGGGCGAGTCGGGGCGCGGCCTGACCGGAGGGGTCGCCGATGAACTCCATCAGGATCTCGGTGCCCAGGATCTGCACCGGGTAGGGCACCGCCACGCCCGCCTGCCAGAGCCGGGAGAGCGCGGCGAACTCGGCGGCGGCCCACTGGCCGGCGATGGCCTGCTTGCCGAACTCGGTGCGCTTGGCCATCGCCCGGCTGACCCGGGACTCCTTGTGCGCGCGGCCTTCCAGGTAACCGGAGTCGCGGTGGAACATCCGGTGTTGGCCGTCGCGGTAGCGCTTGGCGGCCATCAGGGTGCGGCGGTCGGTGCCGGGCACGGCGCGCTCGATCAGGAAGACGTCGCCCTCCTTGCCGGTCTTGACGATGCCGAGCTCGCTGTCGACGGCGGCCAGCTCGGTGACCACCCAGTCGGGCCGCGGCTCGGGGCCCTTCTCACTGGGCGTCGACTGGTCCCAGGTGGACCAGCGGTCGCCCTCCGGCGGGCCGTCGACGGACGCGGCCGGCCCCGGCTCGACGTCCTGGTCCTCGAACAACGGGTCGCCGGAGTACCGGTCGGCGGAGTACTGGTCAGGGGAGAACCGGTCGGCGAAGGCGACGTCGTACGCGTCGTCGTCGAACTTGCGGCGGTTGGAGCCCTTGGAACGGATGCGGCTGAAGGACTCGGCGTTGGAAAAGCGCTCGCGCACTGGGGTGATCTCCTGCGGGAGGGCCCACCGGAGGGTGCGTCAGCGGACGCGTCGTCAGCCGGCGGGCGAGAAAAGAGGGACGGCGTATGGCGCGCAGGCGAAGGCGCGCCGCATCTCGGCGGCAACCACGGAGGCGCACCTCCCCTCTCTCTCGTCGCAGGGCCCGCTCAGCGCGGGCCTGTTCCATGCGCTACGCAGGAACTCGACGATCTTATCGGGCGCGGCGCCGCCCGCAAGCGATTTACCAGCCCATCCAGCAAGGCATTGGTCCTTCTAGGGCAGCCAGTGGCAGCCAGTGGCGTACCTGTTGGTTGATCAGGGGGCATCGGGTCTACCGTCGGGCTCACCGGCGGAATGACGTTCTGGGTCCAGAACGTCAGACCGTGCAGCCCTTCGGAGACAGCGGAGCACCCAAGATGGCCAAGATCCTTTTCGTGATGACCGGCGCCGACTTCTGGACGCTGAACGACGGCACCAAGCACCCCACCGGCTTCTGGGCCGAGGAGGCCGTAGCGCCGTACCGGACCTTCAAGGCCGCCGGCCATGAGGTCACCGTTGCCACCCCCGGTGGGGTGGTGCCGCCGCTGGACCGGGCGAGCCTGGCACCCGAGTACAACGGCGGGCAGCAGGGCGCCGACGAGATCGCCGCGGCCCTCGCCTCGATCGAGGAGTTGCAGCAGCCGGTCAAGCTCGAGGACGTCCAGCTGGCGGAGTACGACGCGGTCTTCTACCCGGGTGGCCACGGCCCGATGGAGGACCTCGCGGTCAACGCCGACTCCGGGCGCCTGCTCACCCTGGCGCTGACCAGTGGCAAGCCGCTCGGCGTCGTCTGCCACGCGCCGGCCGCGCTGCTCGCCGCCAAGAACGCCGACGGCAGCTCGCCGTTCGCCGGCTACCGGCTGACCGCCTTCACCAATGCCGAGGAGATCCAGGGCGGCCTGGCGGCCAAGGCCGAGTGGCTGCTCCAGGACCGGCTGGTGGAGCTCGGCGTGGACTTCCAGGAGGGCGCGCCGTGGGCCCCCAACGTGGTGGTCGACCGCAACCTGGTCACCGGCCAGAACCCCGCCTCCTCGGGACCGCTGGCCGTCGAGCTGCTCAAGCTGCTGGGCTGACCGCGCCGGCCACCGAGCCGGGCCGCACAGGTCGATGCCGCCACTGCGGCCGACGCGGCCGACGCGGCCGACGCGGCCGACATCTGCCTGGCTCTGGTGGCCGGCCTGGCAGCCGCCCCGAACGCCCGGCGCCTGCTCGGCCCGGCGATCGACGCGCTGCCGGCCGGCCTCCTGACCGGGCTTTCGGCCCAGGACTGACCCGCCGGACCAGAACCAACCCACCGGAGCAGAACTGACTGCCCCTCAGATTCCCGCCGCCTGCCGAAGCGCGAACTGCCGGACCACCGGTGGGATCCGGTAGTGCGGCAGGGCGTCGCGGTGCGGCTGGTCGCGGCGGACCAGGCGCAGGTCGCAGAGCCGGTCCAGCAGGTCGTCCACCCGGGCCGCGCCGAGGCCGAGCAGGTCGGCGGCCTCCTGCAGGGTGAAGCCGGCCGCGGCCAGGGTGCCGAGCCCTGCGGTCAGCCGCAGGTCGCTCGGCTCGGCCCCGGCCAGGCACCGCGACAGGTAGGCCCGCAGGTCGAGGTCGCCGACCGAGAGTTCGTCCAGGCAGAGCGGGCTCTCCAGCAGCTCGGCGAGCCGGGCCAGCGGCCAGTGCGGCCGGGACACCAGCCGGGCCCCGGCGATCCGCACGGCCAGCGGCAGCAGCCCGCAGGCCCGGACGATCCGGTCGGCGGCGGCCGGCTCCGCGCCCACCCGGCAGGCCCCCGCGATCCGCGCGAGCAGGTCCACGGCCTCCGCCGGGTCGAGCTCGCCGATCTCGAGGAGTTGCCCGCCGGTCAGTCCGGACAGCCGCGAACAGCTGGTGACCACCGTGGCGCAGGAGCCCGTGGTCGGCAGCAGCGGCCGGACCTGCGCCTCGGTCGATGCGTTGTCGAGCAGGATCAGGATCCGGCGGCCGTGCAGCCGCTCGCGGTAGAGCCGGATCCGGTCGGCCAGCAGCTCGGGCACCGCCTCGCTGGGCAGACCGGTGGCGCGCAGCAACTCGGCGAGCGCGTCGGTCGGATGGCACGGTGTCCCGTCGGGGGCCCGCAGGTCGATGTAGAGCAGGCCGCCGGAGTAGCCGTCGCAGACCTCCCGCGCCACGCTGTTCACCAGGGTGGACTTGCCCGCGCCACCCGGGCCGGAGACCACCAGCAGGGTCCACTCGCTGGGCGCCGACGGCTCGGGGGCCAGCAGCTCGCGCAGTTCGGCCACGACGGCCCGCCGGCCCACGAAGTCGGCCGCTCCGGGTGGTAACTGGCTGGCACTGCCGAGCAGTTGCACCGGCCTGGGCGCGCAGTTCAGTCCGGGGACGTCGACCTCGCGGCGGCCCTCGATGACGGCCTGCTGCAGGCGCTGCAGGACCACCCCGGGCTGCAGGCCCAACTCCTCTACCAGCAGCCTGCGCACCGCGTCGAAGACCAGCAGCGCTTCGACCTGGCGGCCGGTGCGGTAGAGCGCGATCATCTGCTGGGCGCGCAACCGCTCGCGGAACGGGTGGGCGGCGACCAACTGGTCCAGGGCGGCCAGCGCCTCGTCGTACTGGCCCAGGCCTAGCCGCACGTCGATCGCCGACTCGGCGACCACCAGGTGCCGTTCGGCCAGCCGGATGCTCTCCTGCTGGACCAGCGGTGAGCGTTCCATCCCGTCGAACGGCCGGCCACGCCACAGGGCCAGTGCCCGTTGGAACAGGGCGTCGGCGCGTTCGAGTTCGCCGCGCCGGGCGGCGGCTGCCGCCTCGCCGGCCAGCGCCTCGAAGCGGCCGAGGTCGATCTCCTGCGGGTCGAGGGCGAGCAGGTAACCGCCCGGTCTGCTGAGCACTCTGGGCCGCTCACCCGGCCGCTGCAGCGCCTTGCGCAGGTAGTGGATGTTCACCTGAAGGTTCTTTGCCGCCGTACGCGGCGGATTCCCCCACCAGAGCGCCTCGGTGAGGCGCTGGGTCGACAACGTGCTGTTCGGCAGACAGAGCAGCGCGGCGAGCAGGAACCTCGGTTTCCCCGAACCGAGTTCGACCCGCTCCTCCCCGATGCTCACCTCGAGCGGACCCAGCAGACTGAACTCCATTCGTCCCCTCCCCGATGCTGGAACGGTCCGTACACACAGTGCAACACTGCGTCAACTCCGCAGTATCCTCGCCAGATGATCACAAACCGTCAACGGGGCCTGTGGCCAGTGTTTCGGCCAAAGCCTGCAGCAGCCGGCGGCCGGCCGCCCGCCGGTCGGTCGGCAGCGCGGTGAACGCCCGGGCCAGGTCGGCCACGTCGGCGAGTTCGGCGGGGCCCTCACCACGCAGCAACTTCCGTGCGCCCCGGGCTCGTTGGACCAGCGCAAAGGCGGTGGCCGCCTGCTGGGCGAACAGGCCCAGCCAGTCGAGGTCGCGCAGACTGGAGCGCTGTGCCGGGTCCCGGTCGAGGACTTCGAGTACGCCGATCACCCGGTCGCCGTCCAGCAGCGGGGCGGCCATCAGCGCACGGGGGACGTAGCGGGTGGACTCGGCGATGGCGCGGTCGAAGACGCCGTGCTCGGCCAGGTCGTCCACGATGACCGGTTCCCCGGAAACCAGCACCCAGCCGGCGATGCCCCGGGTCGCCGAGAAGCGCTCGCCGACCAGGAACTCCTCCCCCTCGCCGGAGACGGCCTCGAAGACCAGCTCGTCCGCTGCCGGATCGTGCCCGATGATCGAGCTGGCCCGGGCCCCGAAGACGCCGCGTGCGGCCTCCACGACCGACTGCAGCAACTCCCGGTCGCCGGCCTCGGACTCGGTGACGGCGAGGGCGGTGGCGAGGGCGTCCTGACGGTTCAACGGGTACTCCTGACGTTCGCCGCGGTGAGATGGAGCAGGCTCTTGACCTGGAAGGGCGTCAGCCCCGGGTGGCTGCCGATGAGTCGGGCGCAGAGCCCGGCGACGTGCGGGGTGGCGAAGCTGTTGCCGGTGCACTGGCGGGTGCCGCCGTCCAGCCAGGCCACCGGGACGTCGACGCCGCGGGCGAAGAACTCGACCGGCGGCACCGGGTTGTAGATCACGTGCTCGGGGTCGGGCAGGTCGTGGCTGCCGACCGAGATCACCGAGGAGAAGCGCCACGGGAAGCTCTCGATCCGCAGGTTGTGCGCGGAGGCGACCAGCACGGTGCCGGAGAAGTACGCGGAGTCGGCGAGTTCGTGCAGCCGCAGGACGAAGTCGCGTTTGGCGGTGGACAGGCTCATGTTGATCACGTCGAAGCGCTGCTCGACCGCCCAGCGCAGCCCGGCCAGCAGGGCGTCGCCGGTGCCGGAGAAGCCCGAGCCGAGCACTCGCAGGCTGACCAGGTCGCAGTCGGGCGCCAGCGAGCGGATGATGCCCGCGCAGGCGGTGCCGTGGCCGCAGGTGTCGCCGACCGGGTCCGGTTCGACCCGCAGCTGTCCGTCGGGCGCGGCGGTCACCGTGTGGGCGCCGGCCAGCGGGCCGACCGCGGGGTGGTCCGGGGCCACTCCGCTGTCCAGGACGCAGACCCGAACTCCCCGACCGGTGCTCCGACTTGCCTCGGGCTCTGGGTGCGGGCCCGGCCAGGCGTTCTGCAGCGAGAGCTGCACGCCCGTCAGGTCGGTCAGCCGCCAGCTGAGCGGTTCGCCGCCCGGGCGCTTCCAGTGCGGCACGGTCATCGCGGTCCGACTCCGTCACCTAGTGCCAACGCCCGGGCGGCGCCGACCTGGTGACCCTTCTCCGCGAAGGCTCGGGCGGCCCGGGCGGCGACGGCGCGGGCCTGGGCGTGGTCGCCCGCCGTCAGCAGTACCTCGGCCCGACCGAGCAGTGCGTGGGCCTGGCCGACCGGGGAGTCGGTGGCCGCCGCGGCTCGGACCGCCTCGGCGGCGAGCTCGCGGGCTCGGGTGAACTCCCCCTGCCGGGCGAGCAGTCGGGCGTGCAGGGTGTTGCGCTCGGCCAGTTGCAGGGGGGAGTCGGTCGGGCCGTGCTGGTCGACCAGGAGCGCCGAGGCCTCAGCCACCCGGGCCTGGTCCAGCAGGAGCGCGGCGAGCGCGCTGGTCGCCGTCTCGAAGGTGGCCGCATCGCCTGACCGGCTGCTGAGTTCGCGGGCCTGGCGGAACCGCTCCTCGGCCGCCCGGGGCGCTGCCGCGAGCGTCTCCACCAGGCCCGCGAAGGTCTGGATCGCCGCCTGCGGCGCCGCCACCCCCAGCTCCTCCGCGATCCGGCCGGCCTCTGCCACCAGGGCGCGGGCCTCGTCGTGCTGTCCGCCCATGGCGAGCAGCACGGCCAGCGGGCAGCAGAGCGCGGCCCGCACGGCCGGTCGGCCGCCGGCGTGTGCGGCCAGCAGTTCCCGGCACCGGGCGACTGCGGCGCCGGCCGGTTCGGGGCCGAGCCAGAGCGTCACCGCCAGTCCGCCGAGCGCGGTGGCCTGCTCCAGCACCGCACCGGACCGGTGCGCACAGCGCAGTGCGGCCTCGAACTCGCGGGCGGCCTCGACGTACCGCCCGCGCGCCTGGCGGCCGTGGGCGACCGCGAGGCGGGCCCGGGCCTGTCCGAGGTCGTCGGCGGCGGCGGTGAAGACCGGGAGCAACTGACTGGCCGTACTGAGCAGCTGGGACATTCCGGTGTCGGGGAGTTCCAGGTAGGCGAGCTGCAGCCGGGCGTGCGCGAGCAGGCAGGGGTCGGGAGTGACACCAGGCCCGCCCGTGCCGGCAGCCGACGCCACGGACGCTGCCGAGGGCAGCGGGGCCACCGGGGCCGGCGCAGGACCGCCCGAGCCGGCCAGGGCCTGCCCGACGAGCAGGTCCGAGAGCAGCCCCCTGGCCCGCTCCCCCGCCCCCGTGGCGATCAGCGCCTCGGCCAGACGCAGCTGCGCCGGTGCTCGCTCACCGCTCTCCCCATCGGCCAACTCCACCGCCTGCGTCAGGAGTTCCACCGCCCAAGCGCACTCGCCACGGCCCAGTGCCTGCTGACCGGCCGTCAGCAGATGGCGGGCCGCCGCTGCCTTCAGCTGCGCGGCTTCCTGGTCCACGGCAGCACCCAGCGGCCCCAGTTCCTGTCGGTGGCGGTAAGCCTCGGCCAGGTGTCGGCCGACCAGTTCGTGCCGGACCGGCTCGGCCTGCGCCAGCCATCCCGCGTACCGCTGGTGCAGCACAGCCCGCTGCCGCTTCGGCAGCCCCGCCCCGCAGACCTCGCGGACCAGCAGGTGGACGAAGCGGTACTCGGCGAGGCCGTCAGGGCGCCGGCCGGCCGACTCCAGCAGGCGGCGGCGTACCAGTGACTGCAGGGCGGAAGCGAACAGGCCCTGGGTGGCGGGTAGTTCGAGGGCCCGTAGGCCGGGGACGGAGAACTCCCGGCCGATCACCGAGGCCCCTTCGAGCACCTGGCGCTCGACTGCCGGCAGTCGGTCCAGCCGGGCGGCCAGCAACGCCTGGATGGAGGGCGGGAGTTCGTCGACCGAGCCGCCGTCGGTGAGCACCGCCACCAGCTGTTCGGCGAAGAGCGGGTTTCCCTCGGCGATGGCCGCCACCCGACGGACCGTCGCGCTCTGCCCGGCGGCGGCATCGTGCAGGGTGACCTCGGCGCAGGCCGCCACGAGTTCCTCGCAGTCGGCGCCGGAGAGCGGTCCGAGGACCAATGAGGTGGCCGAGAGCTTTCCGCTGCCCCAGTGCGGGCGCTGGTCGAGCAGGTCGGCGCGGGCCAGGCAGAGCAGCAGTAGGGGCGCACCGGAGGTCCAGTCGGCAAGATGGTCGATCAGGTCGAGCAGGGTCGGCTGCGCCCACTGGAGGTCGTCGAAGAGCAGGCAGACCGGCCGTTGCGCGCCGAGTGCCTCCAGCAGGCGGCCCAGGGCCCAGAAGGTGTCCTCGGTGGCGGCAGCGGTGCCGTTCAGCACCGATTCCAGCAGTCCGGCGGCGGCCGCACCGTCGGGGTCGGCCAGCAGCTCCCGAAGGGTGGCCGCAAAGGCGCTCGCTGCCTGGTCCGCCCCCTCCCCGGCGGCCGGTCGGAGCGGCGCCAGCAGCTGGCGCAGCAGCTCCGCCAGGGCCTGCGGCACGCCCGCCCCGCCGTACGGCTGGCAGCGCAGCTGCCCCAGCACCGCGCCATGCTCCCGCAGCGCCGCAGCGAACTCACCCGCCAGCCGGGACTTGCCGACCCCCGGGTCGCCGAGCAGGGTGAACAGGTGACAGCTGCGCTGGGCCAGGCTGCGCTGCCAGGCCAACTCCAGTTGCTGCAGCTCTGTCTGACGACCAATCAGATCAGCAGAACGCAACAGCGGCCGCCCGGCTCCGTTCGGGTCGGGGTCGACGGCGAGCAGCCGCCAGACCGGCAGTGGCTGGGACTTGCCCTTGACCTGGAGCGGCTCGACCGGCTCGGCGGTGACGTACGGCGCGACCACCTGGTGGCTCACCGCACCGAGCAGGATCCCGCCGTCGGGCGCGTGCTGCTCCAGTCGGGCCGCGACGTTGACGGTGTCGCCGGACACCAGGGCGTGGCCGTCGCCGAACTCCCGGGAGTAGAGCACCTCTCCGGTGTTCACGCCGACCCGCAGCTGTAGTCGGACGCCCAGCGCGGCGCCCAGTTCCCCGTTCAGTTCGGCGAGCGCGCGCTGCATGTCCCAGGCCGCGCGGACCCCGCGCAGCACATCGTCCTCGTGCACCCGGGGGACGCCGAAGACCGCCATCACCGCGTCGCCGATGAACTTCTCCACGGTGCCGCCGTGGCGTTCCAGGCAGTCGCGCATCAGCGTGTAGTAGCGCAGCATCACCTCGCGCAGCGCCTCCGGGTCGAGCCGCTCGCCGAGCATGGTGGAGCCCGCGAGGTCGCCGAAGACCACGGTCACCGTGCGCCGGGTCCGCACCACCTCGTCGGCGGGCTGGAGCGGGCGGCCGCAGGCCATGCAGAACCGGGCTCCGACGGCGTGCGGTCCGGTGCACGACGGGCAGTCCATCCTCGCTCCCCCTCCACCATGGTCAAAGACACGCATGCTCCGAAGAACAGGCGCGCTCAGAAGAACAGGCCGCCCACCATCTGGTGCGCCACGACCTCCGGTGCGACCTCGTCCAGGCGGTGTTTGACCTCGGTGAGCACCGCCAACTCCTCGGCCGTCAGCACGGCCAGCACGGCCCGCTGCTCGGGCGTGAGGTCCTCGATCGGGAAGCCCGAGGCCCGCAGCTGCTCCAGCCGGACATCCGGTTCCATCGTCAACACCTCCTGTGGGTGGACCGGTTGCCGGCCCGGCACGGGAACGGCGAGCGTTCCCGCGCCGGGCCCGGCGGACTACCAGACCACGCCGCCGACGGTGTCCGAGTCGCTGGAGTGGGCGGCGACCTCGCCGTCCAGCTTCGCCTTGATCGAGTTGATCACCGCGACCTCCTCCAGGGACAGGCTCGCGAGCACCGCGCGCTGCTCCTCGGTGGCGCCCTCGAAGCTGTGGCCGTTCGAGGTCAGCATCTCAATGGGGTTGAACGCCATGTCTGTTCTCCTCTGTCCGTGAAACTACTGCTCGCCGGTGGAACGCCGGTGAAACTACTGTTCGTTGGCCCGGTCAGCCGCGCTGGGCGACTACCAGACCAGCCCGCCGACGGTGCTCTCGTCCTGCGAGTGGGCGGTGACCTCGCCGTCCAGCTTCGCCTTGATCGAGTTGATCACCGCGACCTCCTCCGGGGACAGGTTCGCGATCACCGCGAGCTGGTCCTCGGTGGCGCCCTCGAAGCCGTGACCGCTCGCGGCCAGCGCCTCGATCGAGTCAAATGCCATGACTGCCTTCTTTCTTGATCGCTTGCCTGATCCGAACAGACGCCCTGACCGGGCGTCGTCTGTGGAGCCCGCAGCCGCGGGCTCGTCGGGGGTGGCGGCCCCGGCCGGAGGCCGCCACAGGAACAGCACGCCGAGCACGGCCAGCCCCAGGCCGGCACCGGCCAGCACCCAGCCGAGGCCGACCCAGACCGCCAACGCGGCCCCGACCACCGGCGCCGAGAGCTGCAGCACCATCGGCACCACGTTGACCACCGTGGAGACCCTGCCCATCAGCTCCTGCGGTGTGGCGCGCTGTACGAGGTAGAGGAAGACCACCAGGATCCCGGTGGAGCAGAGCCCGATCCCGACCGCGACGGGCGCCCAGAACCCCGCCGCCGCCCGGAAGCCGGTCACCGCCGCCGCGCCGACCAGCGCGATCAGCAAACCGGTCGCCGCCTGGGAGAGCGCCAGCACGGTGAAGGCGTTCCAGCGCTGCCCCCACTGGCCCATCACCGCTGTGCCGGCCACCGCGCCGACCGCCACCGCGGCGATCGCCGGCCCGTACATCCCGTGCGGGAGGCCGAGTTGGACCAGCACCAGCGGTGAGAGCGTGTCGAAGGCCAGCACCAGGAAGACCGTGGCGGACAGGCTCCCCACCGCGACCAGCAGCAGCCGGTTGCCGAGCACGAAGGTGATTCCCTCCCGCAGTTCTCGGCCGAAGCGTCCTTTTCGCGAGGCCCGGGTCGCTGGTTCGCGCGCCGGCAGCCGGAGTCGGGACAGGACCAGCGCCGAGGCGAGGAAGCTCGCGGCGTCCACGACGAAGGCTCCGCCGGGACTGGTCACCACGAGCAGCGCCCCGCCCACCGCGGGCCCGGCCACCTTGCAGAGCTGGGTGGCGAAGCCGCTCAGCGAGTTCGCCGCCAGCAGCGAGTCGCGCGGCACCACCAGGGTGAGCGTCGACTGCTGGGCAGGCGCGAAGAGGGTCGAGACCGAGACCTTCGCCACCGCGAGGACCAGGAGCACCAGCAGGTTGGGCGCCAGCGGGTAGCAGAGCACCAGCGCCGCACGCAGCAGGTCGCAGCCGATCAGGGTGCGTTTCTGCGGCAGCCGGTCGGCCCAGACACCGGCCAGCGGAGCCAGCACGATCCACGGCGCGGCGGCGGCGGCCGAGACCGCGGCGAGCCCGGCGGCTCCCTGGTGCCACTGGTAGGCGACCAGTGACACCAGGGCGACGAAGTCGATCCAGTCCCCGAACCCGGAGAGCAGCTGTCCGCCGAAGAGCAGGCGGTACTGACGGTGAGTCAGCGCGGCGAAGAGCCCGGTCCCGGCCATCGCTAGACCAGCCGGCTCTCGGTGGCCAGCAGTTCATCGAAGAGCACGGTGGCGGTCTGCAGGGTGTGCAGGGCGCTGACGCCCAGCGCCCGGTGGTGTTCGGCGGTGAGCGGCAACTCGTCCAGCAGCCGCAGCAGTTCGTCCCGGTGCCGGATGTCCAGTGCGGCGTGGCGGTGCAGGGTGCGGAACGCGGCGGCGGGGAAGCCGGTGCGCTCCCGCAGGAGGCCGGTGAGCTCGGGCGAGGGCGGGTACCCCTCCAGGACGGCGATGTGGCCGAGCAGGCAGACCGGGTGGTGGTGACGGATCCAGTAGTACTGTGCGCCGACCAGATTGGCGACGGCCGTGCCGGGCATCGCACCCAGCAGCTCGTCGGCCGGGCGGCCGAGGGCGAGCAGGTCCTCGCGCACCCAGTCGTCGTGGCCGCGTTCCTCGCGGCGGTGCCGGGTGAGGTAGTCGACCAGTCCGGCCGCCACCTCGTCCTCGGGTGCGAGCGCGGTGGCGCGTTCCAGGGCCAGGTCCATCAGCGGGACGGTGGCGCGGATCGCGGTGTGCAGCAGCACCAGGTAGCGCGGGTAGAGCTCGGCCAGCGCCGGGGAGTTCCACAGCCGCGCGGTGAGTGCGAAGAATCCGGGTGTCAGCAGTTCGATCTTGCCGCGCAGCAGTGCGCTGTTGGTCCCGGTCACGATCGCCGTCATTCCCGTGCGCCTCCCCCGACCAGTTCGATCGCCCGTAGCAGCGGGTTGTCCTCGGCGGGTACGACCCGCTTGGTCATCGCCCAGCAGAGCCCGCAGATGTCGCCGAACTGACGGTCAGCCAGTTCCCGGAACCGCGGGTGCTGGGTGAGCGCGCCGCCGCCGACGGTGCCGATCGCCCGGTACAGCGGGTCGCGTTGGAAGCCGGCCACCGCCTCGCCGACCTCGGCGCCGCTGGTGCAGTCCCGGCGCAGCGCGGCCGGTCCGCCGCCCATCAGCACGGTCTCGTTGCAGCAGGCGGTGACCCGGCCGTCGTAGCGGACCACCGGGGAGATCACCAGCTCGCAGGCGCCCAGTCGGCGCCCGGGAACCCGCGCGGCCCGTTCGAAGAGCTCGGCGCCACGGCCGTGCGGCAGGCCCTGGGTGGGCACCAGTTCGGCGTACTGCGGCCAGTCGGAGCCGAACGCGGCCCGGAGCAGTTCCTCGGCCCGGGCCGGTCCGCCGTCCTGGTCCACCACCTGCACGACGATCGGCAGCCCGTGGCCGGCGATCACCCGGGCGGCGCCGATGAACCGCTCGGGTCCGGTGCCGGCCTCGTGGTAGGCGTCGGTGCTCAGGTAGACGCAGGCGCAGTGGTCCAGCACCTCGTGGATCCAGGCCGGCGGGTCCACCGCCGCACCCCACACCCCGCTGGTGTAGACGACCAGTTCCTTGCCGGCGTCGGCGATCCGCCGGGCGGCCAGGGTCAGGCCGCGCCGCTCGACGAAGGGTTCGCCGCCGGAGATCCCGATCATGGTGCGCTCGGGGTCGGCGCAGAGCTGGTCCACGATCTGCTCGAAGAGCGCGAAGTCGGTGATCCGCGGGCTGTCCGGGCGCGAGTCCACCGAGCAGTGGGCGCACCCCACCGGGCAGCGGTCGGTGATGAAGAGCAGTGCGGTGGCGCCGCGGGTCTGCCGGATCCGGTTGATCTCGGCGTGGGTCAGCCGCCGTCCATCGCCTTGCCGGGTCAGCCGGCGCATGCCAGGTCCCGTTCCACCGCGCCGCCCAGGGTGACCAGTTCGGCGTACCCGTTGACGCCGAAGCGGCGGGCGAAGCCGAGCGGGCCGGCGGCCACCGAGATCCGCTCCACCGTCTCCCGGGTGGCGATGGTGGACGGCAGCAGGGCCAGTGCCCGCACCCCCTCCTTGACGCCCGGGGTGGTGGACATCTTCCAGCAGGTCTGGCAGTAGCCCTCGCAGTTGCCCTCGCCGGCGTAACGTTCCATCAGGTACTCGGGGCCGTAGGTGCGGATGGCGCCGACCATCGGGGACTCCAGCGCCTTGCGCTTGACGGTCTCCCAGTCGTCGTGCGCGATGTGGCCGAGGAAGAGGTGGGCGGGCAGCGGGACCTTGCCGTCCATCACGTCCTGGTTACCGCAGGAGGTGACCTGTCCGTTGAAGCCGATCACCGGCCAGCAGGCCAGCGAGCAGGGCGCGGCGGTGGCCGGGTAGGCGGCCTGCGGCTGCTGGCCCATCCACTCCCGGGCCCGGCCGACCGGGGCGAGCGGCACCACCAGCATCGGCACCCGGTCGTCGAACTCGCGCCGGACGGCCGCGGTGATGTCGGCCAGGTAGGGGTCGTCCGGGCCCTCGCCGGTGATCTGCAGGCTGACGTCCTTGCCGGCGTCGAGCAGCTCGTGCAGCACCCGGAAGACGTCGGCCCGTGGGACCTCCTCCTCGTGGAAGCGGTCGGTGCTGGCCGCGAAGTGGTCCAGGGAGTCGATGGCCGCCCGGACCGCCTTGGGGATCCTGGGCTTCTGTGCGAAGAACAGGCCGGAGAGCGCATAGCTGCGCGAGCCGACCGCGCGGGCCCGCTCGGCGATGTCGCGGACCAGGCCGGGGCGGAGCATCACCTCGCCGCCGGACATCAGGGTGAGCTCGGGCCGGTTCTGCTCGGTGAAGGTCTCCGCGAAGCGCAGGAACATCCGGGCCGGGTACTGCTCACTGTCCATCAGCGATTCGGTGGAGCAGTGACGGCAGTGCAGCGGGCACCTCCGGGTCAGCCCGAAGTACACCGCCGCGGCCGGAATCGGCCTGAACCGCAGGATCTCCATCAGATGCACGCAGACGCTCCCTTCGGCGTGCGGCCCGCCCGGCCGCAGTTCGATCCTCGGGGAGCGCGGTTCGCCTCTGGTTTCAAAGGGCTTTGAGAACGGCTAGGGCCGGTCCGGCACCAGCCGCCGACGGTCTGTCAGAGCCCGCCGCTAGCATCCGGCTCATGCGAGCTACTGGAACATTCAGCGTCAAGTCCTTCGTCCCGACCGAGCTCTCCCCCGAGCCCGCCGTCGCCACCGGCGTCCCGGTGGGTGTCGCGAAGATGGAGAAGCAGTTCGAGGGGGAGGTCGCCGGCCGCTCCGCGACCCTGTTCACCGCCGCCTTCGACCAGTCGGCGGGCGTGGGGACGTATGTGGCGATGGAGTCCTTCGAGGGATCGCTCGGCGGCCGCGCCGGCGCGTTCAACTTCGCCCACTCGGCGACCACGTCCGGCACCGACCGGAGCGCCGAGTTCTTCGTGATCGTGCCGGCCAGCGGCACCGGCGAGCTGGCCGGGATCACCGGCACCGGCGGGATCGCGGTGGACGCCGACGGGACGCACCGGATCTGGTTCGACTACGACCTCGGCTGAGCCGGGAGCCGGGAAGCCGGGCCAGGCCCCTGGCTCCCGGCCCGGCCCGGTCCGGAGTGTCAGTGGTGTGCCACGCAGCCCTCGGGCTCCTGGGAGCGGTCAGCCCTTGAGCCAGTCCTGGTAACGGGTCGGTGCCAGGCGGGCGCCGGGGCCCGGGGTGAGGACGTCTCCGTGGACGGCGGCGAACAGGCCCGCCTGGTCGTCGACGACGACCGGGCGCTGGTCGCCCCGCGCGGCCAGCGTCATGCGACCGATCTCGTCGAGCGTGAAGGCGTCCGGGCCCGCGATCTCGAGAACCCCGCCGAGCGGCGTGCCGGTGGCCACCTCTGCGAGGACGTCGACGATGTCACGGCTGGCGATCGGCTGGAGCAACGTCGTGGGCAGTCGCACCGCGGTCTCGTCCGAGGTCCACGACATGGTCGGCTCCATGAACTCGAAGAACTGGGTGGCGCGCACGATCGAGTAGGGCGTCGGACCGCCGCGCAGCAACTCCTCCTGGAGCGCCTTGCCGCGGTAGTAGTCCAGTTCGGCGACCTGGTCCACGCCGACGATGGACAGAACCACCTGGTGGCGTACGCCGGCCCGCTCGCCTGCGGCGAGGAGGTTGCCCACCGTGGTCCGGAAGAACTCGATCGACTGCTCGTCGAACGTGGGGGAGTTGGTCACGTTCACCACTGCCTCCGCGCCGGCGAGCGCCGTGTCGAGGCCGGCCCCAGTGAGCAGATCGACGCCGGAGGACAGCGACGCGGCGGTCACCTCGTGGCCTCGTGCGGTCAGCTCGGTGGCGAGCTGCGAGCCGATGAGTCCGGTGCCGATGACGGTGATCTTCATGGTGCGCCTTCTTTCATGAGGCGAGCCCCCGAAAACTCGGACAGCTGATGTCCGAGATAGTACTCGGATATCCTGTGTCCGAGTCAAGTGGAGGTGGCATGAAACTGTCCGGTGGCGTGGAGTGGGCACTGCACTGCTGCGTGGTGCTGACCGCGGCCGGCGATCCGGTGCCGGCGGCTCGGCTGGCCGCGCTGCACGACGTGTCGCCGAGCTACCTGGCCAAGCAGATGCAGGCGCTGTCCCGCGCGGGCCTGGTGCACTCGATCCAGGGCAAGACCGGCGGCTACGTCCTCACCAGGAAGCCCGAGGAGGTCAGCCTGCTGGACGTGGTGCAGGCCGTCGACGGGGCGGGTCCCGCGTTCGTCTGCACCGAGATACGTCAGCGCGGACCGCTGGGGACGCCGCCGGAGCAATGTACGAAGCAATGCCCCATCGCCCGGGCGATGGGAGCCGCCGACGCGGCATGGCGCGCGTCGCTGGCCGCCGTCACGATCGCCGACCTCGCCGCATCGGTGGAGGGCGAAAGCGGTCCCGAGGCCCTGCCGAGGATCGGCGCCTGGCTGAACGCGGACCCGGACGACCGCTCTTAGTCGGGCAGCCGGGTCAGGTCGCCGTGACCCGGCTACCCGACCAAGTCCCTTACTGCGGCACTTCCAGCCCGTGCAGCAGCAGTTCCGCGAGGTGCCCGTACGCCTCCGCGTCGGCCAGGCCGGTGGCGGCCGCCACCTGGCGCTGCTGGATGCGGACCATCACCGAGGTGATCACCTCGGCGGCGAAGGCGACGTGCACCTCGCGGAACGCCCCCTGCGCCACCCCTTCGTCGATCAGCTGCCGGACTCGCTGGGCGGCCGCGCGGGTGTTGCGCTCGTAGACCTCGGCGGCGGGTTCGAAGTCCGCCAGATCGTCGAAGAACTGCGCCGACACCGGCGCGAGTTCGGCCGCGACGGCGCGCAGGTAGGCGGCCAGTCGCCGGGCCGGCTCGGTCTCGGCGGCGGAGGCGGCCTCCACCCGGACGGTGGCCCGCCGGAAGAAGTGCACCACCGCGGCCCGGACCAGTTGCTCCTTGCTGCCCGCCAGTCCGTAGAGCGTCCGCTTGGAGCAGTGCAGCCGAGCCGCCAGGTCGTCCAGGGTCAGCTGGGCGAAGCCCTCGGTGATCAGCAGCGCGACCAGCTCCTCGAAGAGCTCGCTGCGCCGCGCAGCCCCGCGCCCGGTCCGCCTCGGTCCCACGGCGACTGCGCTCTCGATCATCTCGCAAGTATGACAGTCGCGTCTCTACGCGGTCACCTCGCTACGCGGCCGCCGCTCTGCGCTACGCTAACCGGTACTGACGTACCCTCCTCAGTACCGTTTGGCGGCCGCCGCTCTGCGCTACGCTAACCGGTACTGACGTACCCTCCTCAGTACCGTTTGTGTTCCGCTTGGAGTCACCATGGCCGTCGACCGCCTGCTTCCCACCCCCGAGGCAGAGGATCTGATCGCGCTCACCCGCGAGATCGCCGACAAGGAACTCACCCCCCGGGTCGAGGACCACGAGAGCACCGAGAGCTACCCGGAAGGCCTGTTCGCCACCCTCGGCAAGGCCGGCCTGCTGGGCCTGGCCTACCCCGAGGAGTTCGGCGGCGGCGGCCAGTCCTACGAGGTGTACCTGCAGGTCCTGGAGGAGCTCGCGGCCCGCTGGGCCGCCGTCGCGGTGGCCACCAGCGTGCACACCATGGCCTGCTACCCGCTGACCGCCTTCGGCACCGAGGCGCAGCAGGAGCGCTGGCTGCCGAGCATGCTGGCCGGCGAACTGGTCGGCGGCTACAGCCTCTCCGAGTCGCAGGCCGGCTCCGACGCGGCCGCACTGACCTGCAAGGCCGAGCGCACCGCAGACGGGTACCGGGTCACCGGCTCCAAGGCCTGGATCACCCACGGCGGCCGGGCCGGCTTCTACGCCCTGTTCGCCCGCACCGCCCCCGGCAGCCGCGGCGTCTCCTGCTTCCTCGCCCCGGGCGAGACCGAGGGCCTCTCCTTCGGCAAGCCCGAGCGCAAGATGGGCCTGCAGGCGGTCCCCACCACCTCGTCCAACTGGGACGGCGCCCTGCTCGACGCCGACCGCCTGATCGGCACCGAGGGCCAGGGCCTGCAGATCGCCTTCAGCGCCCTGGACAGCGGCCGCCTGGGCATCGCCGCCTGCGCCACCGGCCTGGCCCAGTCCGCCCTGGACGCCGCCGTGGCCTACGCCAACCAGCGCACCACCTTCGGCAAGCGGATCATCGACCACCAGGGCCTGGGCTTCCTGCTCGCCGACATGGCCGCCGCCGTCGACGCCGCCCGCGCCACCTACCTGGACGCCGCCCGCCGCCGCGACGCCGGCCGCCCGTTCAGCCGCCAGGCCAGCGTCGCCAAGCTGACCGCCACCGACGCTGCCATGAAGGTCACCACCGACGCCGTCCAGGTGCTCGGCGGCTACGGCTACACCCGCGACTTCCCGGTCGAGCGGTACATGCGGGAGGCCAAGATCATGCAGATCTTCGAGGGGACCAACCAGATCCAGCGGCTCGTCATCAGCCGCCAGCTGGTCTCCGCCTGAGCAACCACCAGGCCAGAGCCTGTGATCATGGTGCCCGCAGTCCCCGCCGGGGCTGTGGGCACCAACTGCCTGAGGCAGCCAGCTCAGGCGCCAGGGAGGCACCGCTCAGCAACTGATCGTCGACGCCATGCCCTGGACCGGCGGCCCTCCTCCGACGGCCGAGCAACACTGCCCTTCGACCGGCACCGTCACCCTCGACGGCTCACCCTGGCGCACGGCGGCGCCGATGCGGGAGTTTCCCCGGCGACGCTGTCGCAGCGCTTCGGATCCGAACGGGGCCTGCTGCCGGCATTTGCCGCGGATGCCGCAGACGCTGACCGCTGAGGGGCTTCATCCGGGTGGGGTTGGTGGACGCCTCTCCGCGAGTTGGGTGAGGATGGCGAGAATTGCAGCGATGGCAGGCTGTGACTCAGTGCCCGCGCGAACCATGGCTTCTATGACGCGCCCCGGGTCGGGCAGGGGCAGGATGGCCGTGCCGGTGGGCGGGTCATCGCAGAGCAGGCCAGGCAGGATGGTCGCGGCCTGGCCGGTCGCGACGAGCGACAAGGCCGAGCGGAGATCGCCGCAGCTGTGGTCGATGCGCGGGGTGAACCCCGCATTGCGGCAGGCGTGGAGCAGCATCTCCCGGCAGGTGCTGGGTTCCGGGGCAGAGATCCATGCATGATCGCGCAGGACTCCCAGTCCCTCGAGGCCGACTGCCTCTCGCAGCCGTTCAGGAACGGCCAGCATGAGCGGGTCGTGAAAGAGTCCGATGACGGTGGTCCCGCTCGGCGGCGGGGCACCGAGCAGGTGGTAGCGATAGGACACCGTCAGGTCCAGGCTGTGCTGCTTCAGCAGGAGCACGGCGTCCTCCGGTTCGGCTTGCATGATCCGGGGCCGCAGCCGGGGGTGGAGCGCGGCCAGCTCCGCGATGAGGGGGGCGGCCACGGCGTTCAGGGCGCTGGGGGCGCATCCGATGTTCAGCTCACCGCTGAGGTCATGGTCCAGGGCGCGTACAGCGCCTTCGGCCCGTTCCAGCGCGGCGAGTACGTGCTCGCATTCCGCTGCGAGGGCGGTGCCGGCGGCCGTGAGCCGCACGCCCCTGCCCTCCCGGTATACGAGCGTGGCGTCGGCTTCGGCCTCCAGTGCCCGCAGCTGCTGTGACACTGCCGACGGTGTGACCCCGTGCAGGCCGGCGACGACTCCGACTTTCCCGTGTTCGGCCAGGTCGCGCAGGATGACTAGCCGCTTCACATCAATCATGCAGTACATCTTAACAAGAAGCATAGAAAATGTAGCTTGACTTTACTATTTCCGAAGGTCATTCTCGCCGCATGAAGAACGCACAATGCGGGGCGACGAGCTTCGGGCGTGGGAAGCGGCAGGCCCCGCTCGACGGCGGGCGCGACGTCACCGCCACCCGCATCAACCGTCCGTTCAAGCAGCGTCCGGCCACCGCGACGGCCGCAGGGAGGGGCTAGGTCATGCGCGCGGCCCACATCAAGATGACCGTGGCGACGGTGTTCCTCGGCTCGTATCTCGTCGCCAGCAAGGTGATCCTGCGCGAGGTGCCGGTCTTCACCGCCACCTTTGTCAGGCTGGTAAGCGCCTCTCTCGTCCTGGCCGTCTACGTGGCGCTGAAGCCTCCGGGCCGGGTGCACCCGGGACGCAGGGACAGCACGGTGCTTCTTGCGCAGGCCCTGCTGGGCGTCTTCGCGTTCAGCGTCTTCGCCATGTACGGGGTGAAGTTCACCGGGGCCATCGAAGCCGGCGTCATCCTGGGCATGGTTCCGATCTCCGTCAGCCTGGTCGCCCTGGTGCTTCTCAAGGAATCCATCTCCTCGCGCCGGGGAGGGGGCATTGCCCTCGCGGTGCTGGGCGCTTTGAGCATCAACGTGATGAGCGCCCGGACCTCAGCAGGGTCGCCAGGCTCCCATCTCGCGCTCGGTACCTTGCTGCTGGTCTGCGCGGTTCTCTGCGAGGCCGTCTTCATGACCTTCGGCAAACTCCTGACCAAGCCCATTCCCCCAGCCGCACTGTCTCTCATCCTCTCGGCCGTGGGGGCGCTGGTGTTCGCCGTACCTACCGCCATCGAGTTCGACTGGGGCATGATCACCCACATCTCCTGGCAGACGTGGGCGCTGATGATCTATACCGGGGTGGCCGTCAACGGTGTGGCCGCTGTCCTCATGTACGACAGCCTGGACACCGTCGATACCGCAGTCGCGGCCGCCTTCACAGCCCTCACCCCGGTCATCGGTGCGGTCCTCTCCATCGTGTTCCTCGGCGAGAGACTCCACCCCTACCACTTGACGGGGATGGCGCTCGTGGGCATCGGTGTCTTTGTCGTCGCGACAGGGCCGAACGGCTCGGACGGCAGCCAAAAACGTGTCCCGCGCCGCCGAACACTTGGCGAGCCGGTCCCAGCCGCCAAGCGCAGATGACCACGCACGCCGTACCAGGCGCGAGGACTCCAGGGCAGGAGCGTTTCATTTCCCAGCCATGGATGTTGTGGGCGGCGTAGATCATGCGGATCTTCGAGGGGACCAACCAGATCCAGCGGCTCGTTATCAGCCGCCGGCTGGTCTCCGCTTGAGCAACCACCAAAAGAGCACCTTCCCTGCTCAACCTGCCGCGATTACGGATAGTGTCGGTAGAGGCGAGGGAGGTTCGATGATTGCTGGTCCGGGTTTCTGGGACACGGAGATCACAAGAGCGGGCTGGAGACGGGTACCGACACCGGCTCCCGCCGCGTTCCCGGAGGCGGTCGCGCGCCCCGCGGTGTGGGGCCGCAACTTCTACCTGCGCGGGACCGAGCGCCTGGTCATGGAGTGGTCGGACTCGGTGACCCTCTCGGCGGTCCTGCTCAACGGAGTGCTCCGCCCGGTCGCCACGGCCGAGGAGCTGGCCGCCGTCATCAGGCCCTCCCCCGGCCGCCCGCACTGATTCAACGGCGGGACCGGGGCGAAGCTACCGGCGAAAGCCGTCGCCCGGCCGGCCCAGGTCCGCCGCTCGTACTCGTCGAAAGCCGTCACCGACGCTCTGTCCCCTCCCGTTGCGGCCGCGCGGAGATCAACATCGCGGCCGGCCAGGACCCTAACGGATCAGTGCGGGCTGTCCATCGCGCGCAGGGCGGCCAGCACCGCCAGGTCCAGTTCCGGGTCCGCGTTCTCGGCTGAGCTGACGGAGAGTCGGGTGACCACTCCCGCGTAGCGGCGGTGGATCTCGCGAGCGACCTCGGGCACGGTGCCGGTGACGGCGAAGGTGCCGAGCACCTGGTCGTCGATCAGCTCGCCCATCTGCTGCCAGCGGCCGCGCAGCGAGAGACGGTGCAGCTCCTCGTGCAGGTCCTGCCACCCGTGTTGGGCCAGGACCGGGCGGTAGGCGGGGGTGGAGGCGTAGAAGGCGAGACGTTCGCGCAGGCCGGCGAGGTTGGCGGCGAACTCCTCCGCGGTGCGGCCGGTCACGGTCAGCACATTGCCGACGATCTCGAAGGGACGCTCGGTCCAGGCGGCGCCCTCGGCCTCGGCCTGGGCGCGGGCGGCCCGGACGCCGGGCAGCACCCGCTCGGTCAGGTAGGCGAGTGAGGTGAAGGGGTGGCTGATGAAGCCGTCGGCGACGGCGCCGGCGGTCGCGGTCATCAGCGGCCCGACGCCGGCCAGCAGGATCCGGGGCAGCCCGGCGGCGACCGGGTCGGGCGCGAACGCCGGGGTCATCACGGTGTGGGTGTAGAAGTCGCCGCGGAACCTGAGCCGCTCGCCGGTCTGCCAGCTCTGCCAGATCGCCCGCACCGCGTGCACGTACTCGCGCATCCGCGCGGCCGGCCGGTCCCAGGGCATCCCGAACCGCTTCTCGATGTGCGGCTTCACCTGCGAGCCGAGCCCGATGACGGCCCGTCCGCCCGATGCCTCGTGCAGGCCCCAGGCCTCGTAGGCCAGGGTCATGGGGGTGCGCGCGAAGGCGATCGCGACGCCGGTGGCAAGCTCGATCGTCTCGGTCCGGTCGGCGGCCCGGGCGAGCTGCAGGAACGGGTTGTGCGCGGTCTCGGCGACCACCAGCCGGTCCATCCCGCTCCGCTCGGCGGCCTCGGCGGCGGCGAGGATGGTGCGGGGGTGGCCGGAGGCGGACACGTCGAGCTGGAGCGAGGCGGTGGGACGGACCATGCGGCCAACCTTCCCATGTCGGTCGGCACCCTGGTCAGCGGCCCCGCGCCCTGATAGGACAGCCGTATGCGGGCATACGACACGGTCATCGTCGGCGGCGGTCACAACGGGCTGGTCGCGGCCGCCTACCTGGCCGGGGCCGGGCAGCGGGTGCTGGTCCTGGAGCGGCTCGGCCACACCGGCGGCGCGGCCGTCTCGGGCCGGCCGTTCCCGGGGATGCCGGCGCGGGTGTCCCAGTACTCGTACCTGGTGAGCCTGCTGCCACGGAAGATCATCGACGACCTGGGCCTGCGCTTCGCGGTCCGCCGGCGGCGGATCTCCTCCTACACCCCGACGGTGCGCGACGGTCGGCCGACCGGCCTGCTGGTGGACGCCGGCGACCCGGCCCGAACCGCCGCCTCCTTCCGTGAACTGACCGGATCGGACCGGGAGTTCGACAGCTGGACGGAGTTCTACGGGATGACCGGGCGGGTCGCCGAGCGGGTCTTCCCCTCGCTCACCGAACCGCTGCCCAGCCGCGCCGAGCTGCGCCGGCGGGTGGCCGACCCGGCGGCCTGGGCGGAGCTCTTCGAGCGACCGCTCGGCGAGAGCGTGGAGCGCCGGTTCGCCGACGACCTGGTCCGTGGCGTGGTCCTCACCGACGCGCTGATCGGCACCTTCACGCACGCCCATGACCCGTCGCTGCGCCAGAACCGCTGCTTCCTGTACCACGTGATCGGCGGCGGCACCGGGGACTGGGCCGTGCCGGTCGGCGGCATGGGCGCGCTGACCGACGCCCTGGCCGACGCGGCGCGGGCGGCCGGTGCCGAGCTGCGCACCGGCTGCGAGGTGACGGCGGTGGCCGGTGACGGCGTGACGGCGGAGCTGACCTTCCGCGACGGCGACAGCGAGCACCGGGTGGCGGCCCGCACGGTGCTCTGCAACGCGGCGCCGCAGGTACTGGCCCGGCTGCTCGGGGACCCACCGGACACCCCGGCCGGCCCCGAAGGCTCGGACGGCCCGGAAGGCTCGCAGCTCAAGGTGAACATGCTGCTGCGCCGCCTGCCCCGGCTGCGGGACCGGATGGTGGACCCGCGCGAGGCCTTCGCCGGCACCTTCCACATCGCCGAGTCCTACGGCGAGTTGGCGGCCGCCCATCGCGCGGCCGAGGCCGGGCGGTTGCCCGCTCCCGCGCCCTCGGAGATCTACTGCCACTCACTGACCGACCCGTCGATCCTGGGCCCGGAGCTCGCGGCGGCCGGCTACCAGACACTCACGCTCTTCGGCCTGCACCTGCCGGCCCGGCTGTTCGAAAAGGACGAGACCGTCCGGGAGGCCGCGCTGCGGGCCGTGCTGGCGGCGCTGGACGCGGTTCTGGACGAGCCGCTCGCGGACTGCCTGGCCGTGGACGAGCGGGGCGAGCCGTGCATGGAGGTGAAGAGTCCGTTGGACCTGGAACGCGAACTCGCCCTTCCCGGCGGGAACATCTTCCATCGGGAGCTGGCCTTCCCGTACGCCGAGGAGGCCCCGACCGGGGACACCGCGGCCGCCCGCTGGGGTGTGGCGACCGCGCACCCCAACATCCTGCTCTGCGGAGCGGGCGCCCCCCGTGGCGGCGGCGTCAGCGGCATCCCGGGGCACAACGCGGCGATGGCGGTACTCGAACAGCAAGGGTCACGCCAGTCCTGACGGACCGTCAGCAGGCCCTGTGCTACAGCGAATCCTCCAGCTCGGCCGCCTCCGGATCGTCGACGGTGTGCATCGCCGCCTCCTCCGCCGTGGCGGCGCCGCCGCAGATCCCGACGTCCCGGGCGAGCACGTCGCTGCGCGCATCAGCGGCGGCGACCAGGCGGCCCGTCCTGGCCTCGCCGGCCTCCGGGTCGATCGGCTCCCCGTCGGTGCCGTAGGTGTCGCCGACCCCGTCGCCGCCCGACGCGGCGACCTCCGGCAGCTCGGCCGCCAGCCGACGGTCCAGGCTCTCGTGCCCGCGCTGCTCGGCCGCGGTGGTCCCCCAGTGCGTCACCCCGAGCGGATACTCCGGCGGGGCGTAGCCCTCGTCCAGTGCCGACTCCAGGCCGCGCTCCACCAGGGTGTCGGCCGATTCGAGCGGTCCGATGTCGTCCTGCACCTCGGAGCCGTCGGGCTGGTAGACCTCGTCGCCCATCAACGCGTCGTCCGGCATGAGATCCTCCTCGCCGGCCCGTCCAGGGTCGGCGCCAGTACAAGACGCCAGTCACAAGAGCCGCCCGTGTCCGGGAGGCCTCTTCCAGCGTCCCATGCGGCGGCCCGCTCCGCAGGGCACGGGCGGCGGCGCAGTCGGCCCTGACGTGGTGTGCCCGGGGATACCAGCCCGGTCCCGTAGGCGAGGACCACGGCCCGCACCCGGTCGCGCAGGCCCACCCGAGTAACGCCCGCCGCACCGAGAAGCGCCCGCTGTCCGCTGCCCGCACCGGTGGCCGGATCTGACAGAAACAGGTCATTGCGGCCACCCGGCGGGTGACGGAATCATCGACCACGTGCCCGAATCACACAGCGTCGTCATCATCGCCTTCCCCGGTGTGGAACTCCTGGACGTCACCGGTCCGGCCGAGGTCTTCTCGGTCGCCTCCCGGCTGCTCGGGACCGACCGGCCCGGCTACCGGGTGGAGGTCGCGGCGGCCGAGCTCGGTGCGCTGCGCACCTCCAGTGGGCTCCAACTGGTCGCCGACCGGCGGTTGGCGGAGCTGGACGGGCAGCTGGACACCGTACTGGTCTCGGGCGGGATCGAGTTGACCGGTGAGGGCGAGGGCGCGGCCGTCGAGCCGCTGATCGACGCGACCGTCGTGGCGTGGCTGCGCTCGGCGGCGGCCCGGTCCCAGCGGATCGGGTCGGTCTGCGCCGGCGCGCACCTGCTGGCCGAGGCCGGCCTGCTGGACGGCCTGCCCGCCACCACGCACTGGCTCACCGCCGGGCGACTCGCCGCCGAGTACCCGCGGGTCGCCGTCGACCCGGACCCGATCTTCATCAGGACCGGGCGGGTGTGGACCTGTGCGGGAGTCACCTCGGGGATGGACATGGCCCTGGCCATGGTCGCCGAGGACCACGGCCAGGCGCTGGCCCTGGCCACCGCCCGGATGATGGTGATGTACCTGAAACGCCCCGGCGGGCAGAGCCAGTTCAGTGTGCCGCTGTCCCTGCAGCGGCCTGCGGGCGACCAGATCGACGAGCTGCGGCGGTGGATCGGCGAGCACCTGGCCGAGGACCTGTCGGTCGAGGCACTCGCCGAGCAACTGCACCTGAGTGTGCGGCACTTCTCCCGGCTGTTCCGCCGGCGCACCGGCAGCACGCCCGCCGCCTACATCGAGGCGGTCCGGGTGGAGGCCGCGCGCCGACTGCTGGAGGACACCGAGCAGAGCCTGCCCGAGGTCGCGGCCGCCAGCGGCCTCGGTTCGGTGGAGACGCTGCACCGGGCCTTTCGTCGACGGCTCGTCACCACCCCCGCCGAGTACCGCCGCCGCTTCCGTCACCCCGACCAACGAGGAGAGAGCCATGTCCCTGTCGCCGTTCCCTGACTCACCGCTGGCCCGCGCCGCCGACCAACTGCTGCGCACCGCCTGCCCGCCGACCCTGGTGGGCCACAGCCACCGCACCTACCGCTTCGGCGCCGCGCTGCTCGACGGACAGCGCCGCGCCTTCGACGCGGAGGCCCTGTTCATCGGCGCCGCCCTGCACGACCTGGCCCTGGTCGAGCCGTACGACGACCCCGACACCCCGTTCGAACTGCACGGATCCCGGCTGGCCGAACAGGAGTTGCTGGCCGGCGGGGCCCGGCCCGAGCTGGTCGAACTGGTCCGGGACGCGATCGCCCTGCACCTGGACATCGCCACCGCCGACGACCCCCGGCCCGAGGTGGCGGCCGTCCACCTGGGCGCCGCTGTGGACGTGGTCGGCCTGCGCCTTGACCAGCTGCCGCCCGCCCTGGTCGCCGAGGTGCTCGAGCTCCATCCCCGACAGGGGTTCTCGGCCTATGTCAGCGAGGTCCTGACCGGGCAGGCGAAGGCCAAGCCGGGCTCCAAGATCGCGGCCCTGATCCAGCGGGCGGACTTCCTCCGCCTGGTCGCCGCCGCCCCCTTCCACGACTGACTGCCGAACCGGCTGCCGACCTGACTGCCGACCTGACTGCCGACCTGACTGCCGAACCGACTGCCCACCTCTGGAGATCCCGTGTCCGACACCAAGATCGTCCCCATTCCCGTCCTGGGCAGGCATGCCGTCAACGCCTACCTGCTGCTCGGCCGCCGGCCCGTGATCGTGGACGCGGGCACGCCCGGCAGCGGTCGCCGGATCTACGACCAGGTGGCCCGCCACGGCGTCGACCCCGAGGACATCGCGCTGATCGTGCTCACCCACGGTCACATCGACCACTTCGGCTCCGCGTCCGAGCTGCACCGCCTCACCGGCGCCCCGATCGCCGGCCACACCGCGGACCTCACCGTCTACCGCAGCGGCCGGGCCCGCGAACCGTACCGGCCCACCGGTCCGATGGGGCGGCTGATGAATCGCAGCAGGAGCCTGCACGTCCCGGTCCAGCGGGTCGACCCCGAGGTGGTCGTGACCGGCGAGCTGAGCCTGCTGGACTACGGAGTCGAGGCCCGGATCATCCCCACCCCCGGCCACACCGCCGGCTCCGTCTCCGTCCTCACCGACACCGGAGACCTGGTCGCCGGCGACTTGGTGGCCAACTCCTTCATGGGCCTGATCACCGGCCGGCCCGCCAACCCGCCCTTCCACGACGACCCGCTCGGCAACCTGGCCAGCCTGCGCGCCATGCTCGCCCTGAAGCCGACCAAGCTGCACGTGGGCCACGGCACCCCGCTCGACCCCGACCGGGTCCAGCGCTGGGCGGTCAAGGAGGAACGCCGCCTGCGCGGCCGAGCCGTCGCGGCTCCGGCTTCCGTCTAGGCTTCCGTCTAGGCTTCGGTCGGCGGAAATAGTTCGGAAAAACCTCGCCCGGGTGTCGAAATCGGGAAGCGTGCTTCTACCTGTCAGTGAGAGCGCCCCACCCGAGGGCGTGCGAGTCCGAGGAGCAGGACATGAAGTACATGCTGCTGATGCAGTTCAGCGCGGCGACGGTGGACTTCCCGACGATCGACACCTGGACGCCGGAGGAGATCCAGGCGCACATCGCCTTCATGCGTGACACCAACACCAAGCTGGCCGCCGCCGGGGAGCTGGTCGACGCGCAGGGTCTGGCGATGCCGGAGACGGCGAAGATCGTCCGCTCTCACAGCGGCGGCACGCCCGTGGTCACCGAGGGGCCGTTCCCGGAGACCAAGGAGTGGGTGGCCGGCTGGTGGATCGTCGACTGCGAGCCGTCCGAGCGGGCGGTCGAGATCGCCGCCGCCGTGTCGGCGGCGCCCGGTCCCGGCGGGGCGCCGCTGAACATGCCGATCGAGGTGCGCCAGGTGATGTCGGCGCCGACCGAGGAGCTGTGACCGCTGACTGATCCGGGAGCGCCCGTCGAGGCTGTGCTTGTCGAAGACCTGCTGCGCGAGCTGGCGCCGCAGGTCGTCGGCGTGCTCACCCGGCGGTTCGGCGACTTCACCGCCGCCGAGGACGCCGTCCAGGAGGCGTTGCTGGCGGCCACCGTCCAGTGGCCGCAGGAGGGCGTGCCCGGCAATCCGCGCGGCTGGCTGATCCAGGTCGCCCAGCGCCGGATGACCGAGGAGGTGCGCAGCGAGCAGGCCCGGCGCCGCCGTGAGGACCAGGTGGCCCGGCAGCAGCCGGCGGACCGGCGGGTGGCGCCCGCGGCGGACACCGTGGACGCGGCGGGGCAGGACGACACGCTGACCCTGCTCTTCCTCTGCTGCCACCCGGCGCTCTCGCCGGCTTCGGCCCTCGCCCTCACCCTGCGGTCCGTCGGCGGGCTGACCACGGCCGAGATCGCCCGCGCGTTCCTGGTACCCGAGGCGACCATGGGACAGCGGATCAGCCGGGCCAAGCAGCGCATCAAGGCGTCCGGCGTGCCGTTCCGGATGCCCGGGCCGGACGGCTGGGCGCAGCGGCTCGACGCGGTACTGCACGTCCTCTACCTGATCTTCAACGAGGGCTACGCCAGCAGCGTGGGCGATGACCTGCAACGGGTCGAGCTGACCCGGGAGGCGATCCGGCTGACCCGCGCCGTCCACGCGGCGCTGCCCGAGGACAGCGAGGTCACCGGCCTGCTGGCGCTGATGCTGCTCACCCACGCCCGCAGCCCGGCCCGGACCGGGCCCGGCGGCGAACTGATCCCGCTGGCCGAGCAGGACCGCGGGCGGTGGGACGGCGCGGCCATCGCCGAGGGGATCGCGTTGATCACCGCCGCGCTGCCGGTCGGCCCGGTCGGCCCGTACCAGGTCCAGGCGGCGATCGCCGCCGTCCACGACGAGGCCGCCACCGCCGAGCAGACCGACTGGCCGCAGATCCTCGCCCTCTACGGCGTGCTGGAACGCATCTCGGAGAACCCGGTGGTCTCGCTCAACCGGGTCGTCGCCACCGCCATGGTGCACGGCCCGCAGGCGGGCCTGGCCGCCCTGGACGCCCTCCCGTCGGATCCCCGCCTGACGGGTCATCACCGGGTCACGGTGGTGCGGGCCCATCTGCTGGAGATGGCGGGCGACCGTGCGGGGGCGGCGGAACTGTTCCGCGCGGCCTCCCGGGCCACCGCAAGCCTGCCCGAACGCCACCACCTCGCCATCCGGGCCGCCCGGCTGGCCGACCCCGGGCCCTGACCCGACCTCACCCGCGCCTCGGATTCAGCCTCTGACCAGGCAGAAGGGATGCCCGGCCGGATCGGTGAGGACCCGCCACCGGGCCTCATTCGGCTGCTGCTCCGGCTTGCCCGCGCCCAGCTCCAGCAGCCGGGTCTCGGCCTCGTCCAGGTCCTCGACCTCGAAGTCGAGGTGGATCTGCTGGGGAAGTGTCTGGTCGGGCCACTGTGGAGCCCGGTAGTCGTCCACCCGTTGGAAGCCGATGAAGAGTCCGTCCGCGCGGTTGAGACCGGCGAAGTCGGCGTTCGACTTCGGGTGCGGTTCGAGGCCGGTGGCCTGCTGGTAGAACGCCGCCAGGGCCAGGGGGTCGGCGCAGTCGAGTGTTATCGCGCTCAACCTCATTTGTAGGGACATGCCACCTCCGGGGGCTCGGTTGCCTCGATTGTGACCGATGAGCACATCGGATGACCAGTGATCAGCTGTCCGTCCGCCGCGTAGCGTGATGCGCCGCAGGCGTGCGCCGGAGTGCGCCGTCGGCGCACGCCGGACTGCCCGCTACTCGACCATCTGGCCGACACCAGAACCAAATTGACCATCCGTCACATCTGTATTCCGACGCCACAACGGCCGTGTCATTTCTGGCCGAATCTCGCCCCGTTGGGTCTAGGCTCTGCCAACATCGGAGCGGCACTGGGCCGTTGTTGATCGCCTGGGGGTGCCATGAGCCTGCTCGGCGGGGCTCAGCCGTTCGCGCAGGCGCTGACCGCCCAGGACCGCGAGACGCTGCTGGCCCTCGGCACCACACGGTCCTTCGAGGCGCAGGAGCAGTTGCTGTCGGAGGGGGATCGAACGACCCATGTGCTGCTCATCGAGCGTGGCTGGTCGATGGCGTACACCGCTACCGACCGGGGCGCCACACGGCTCATTCTCGGCCTCCGCGGACCAGGCGAACTGGTCGGCGAGCTTGCCGCATTGGACAATCGCCCGCGCAGCGCCACGGTCCAGGCGGTGGGTCCGGTGGAGGCGCTGGTGATCCCCGCGGACCGGTTCCGCCGCTTCCTGGCGGGCAGCCCGCAGGCCACCGGTCAGGTGATGACCCAGCTCGCCTCCCGGCTGCGCGACGCCGACGCCGAGCGCTCGGCATTGGCCTCGCTCACCGTGCTGCAACGCCTGGCCGGGCGGCTGGCCGAACTCGCCGGGCTGACCGAGCTCACCGGACTGACCGAGCTCACCGAGCTGACCGACTTCAGCAGAACCGACCTCAGCAGGACCGAACTCGTGGGGAGCCGAGCGAAGACCGCCCGGCCGGTGGTCCGGCTGGCCCAGGACGAGTTGGCGGCCTCCGTCGGCGCCACCCGGGAGGCGGTGGCCAAGGCCCTGCGACTGCTGCGCGAACAGCAAGTGGTGCGCACCGGGAACCGCGAGGTGGAGATCCTCGATCCCGGCTTACTGGCCCTGCTCGCCCAGGGCGCCGACGGGCGCGGCGGCGGCCGCGCCCGGACCTAGCCAGGGCCGAGGCAGCGCTGCGCGGCCGGATGTAAACGGTCACAGACACCCGGCGCCCGGCGGCGAATGCTGGCCGTGCGCCACCAGCAGAGGACCACCCGGTCAGCCGGGCGACAGACACCGTGGGGGTGAACATGCACGACGAAGCAGTCGACGCGGTCTACGAGTTGGTGATCAGCGTGGACGTCCGGCGGTCCAGCGACTACGACGACCGCGGCAAGACACGGATGCGCGAGCAGCTCTACGGCATCCTCGGCCAGGCCTTCGCCGCCGCCGGGGTGCCGGACAGCTCCGTCCACCGCGAGGACCGCGGTGATGGCGTCCTGGCCGCGATCGCCGGCTCGGTACCGCCAGCGCGACTGCTCGGGGTCTGGCTCACCGAGGTGCACGAGAACCTCCGACGGGAGAACCCCGCGCTGCTGGCGCCCTTGGGCCTGCGGATCGGCCTGCACATCGGGCCGGTGACGCACGACGCCGTCGGGATCAGCGGCGCCGCCGTGGACCTCGCCTGCCGGCTCGCCGACGCCCAGCAGGCCCGGGAGCTGCTCGACCAGGAGCAGGCCGACCTGGTGGTGGTCGCCTCCGACCGGCTGTACCACGAGGTGATCACCCAGGGTGGCCGGTTCATCGAGCCCGAGCACTACGCGCCGGCCCAGGTCCGGGTGAAGGAAACCGAGACGGCGGCCTGGTTCCTGCTGCCCGGGCGACCGCGGCCCTCGGGCGTGCCCGGCGCGCAACCCGGCGCCCGAGCGGCGGCGCAACCCGGCCTGACGGCGCAGCCGGGCATGACCGTGCACGGCGACATGTCGGTGCACCACGACAACACCTACCGCGGGCCCGTCCACATCGGTCGGAAGGGTCAGGATGCCTGAGCAGCTCGACCAGCCCAAGGTCGTCGACCTCCCGAAGGACCCCAAGGACCTCAAGGAACCGAAGGGGTCGAAGGACCCCAAGGAACCGGGCGCCGAGAAGGAGCCGAAGAAGGACCTCCAGGAGGAGCACCAGGAGAGCGAGAAGGAGGCGAAGGACGAGAGCAAGGAGGAGAAGGAGAAGGAGAAGGAGAGCGAGCAGGAGAAGGCCGCCGGCCGGTTCCGCGAGCTCGGCCGCGACCCGCTGCTCGACGACCCCGACGAGAACGGCGCCACCGACCTGGCCGCCGCCTCCCGCGCCCACCGCTCGGCCCGCGCCTCCCTCGGTGTCGGCCGCGACCTGCACGCCTTCGACCGCTCGGTCTTCCACTCGGCCCACATCGGCGACGTCCACCTCAGCCTGGACGCCCGCCAGTCGGCCGCCGCGCTCTCCAGCGGCCCGGTCCCCGAGCCGGAGCTGCGCCGGGTCCGCCGGGTGTACCGCGAGCCCGAGGGCTATGTCCGGCTGCGCCAGGCGTTGCGGCTGCACCGGGTGCTGGTCCTCGGCGGCGCCCCCGGCACCGGCCGGACCTGCACCGCGCTGGCCCTGCTGGACGAGATGACAACCCGTCAGGAGGACGACTCCGAGCGGGTGCTGCGGGTCGACCAGAGCCTCGACGTGCCCACGCTGACCGAGACGATCACCGCCCAGCAGGACCGGCCCCACCGCGGCCACCTGCTGGAACTGACCGCTCAGTCCCCCAAGGAGCTGCAGCTCGACGCACTCGCAGCCGCCCTGACGAAGACCCAGTCCTATGCGGTACTGGTGGTCTCGGCCGCAAGTTCGCTGCTCTCCGGTCGCTACGGCCTGCTCTGCCCGCCGGCCCCGACCGAGCAGCTGCTCCGGGCCCGGCTGGAGGTGCTCCTCGCCGAGCGGCCCGAACTGGCCGATCAGGCCGAGGCGCTGGCCCAGCAGGCGGAGCTGCGCGAGGCGGTCGGGCTGGAGGAACTCCGGCCGGTGGAGGCGGAGTTGCTGGCCGACCTGCTGGCCGAGCGACTGCTCGGCCGGATCGGCCAACCGGAGCTGCTGACCGGCTGCCGCAGTCTGGCGCTGCAGCAGGCACGCGAGTGGTTCGCCGGCGCCGACCAGGAGATCACCGAACCGTCCACCGCCGCCGGTGTGCTGCACCCCACCGCCACCCGGATCGCGCTGGCCGTGCTCAACGGCGCCGCGCACAGCACGGTGGCCGAGGCCGCGCACCTGCTCACCTGGGAGCTGGCCGTCACCCGCGACCCGGTCAGTGCGCCGGCCCGCCCGCTCTTCGGCGACGACCCGGTCTCCGACCTCGCGTTCCTGCGCGCGGAGTTGACCGACGGCGAGGTGGAGACGGCCGGCATCGCGACACCCGCCAGGCTGGTCCGCTACCGCGGCCCGGCGCTGCCCGCCGCCGTGCTGACCGAGGTCTGGGACCGCCACCACCCGGCCCGCGCGCCGATCACCCGGTGGCTGCGGATGCTGGCCGACGACCCTCGCCCGCAGCTTTGGATCCGGGCGGCGCTGGCCGCCGGCGAACTGTGCACCCGCGACTTCGCGCACGGCTACGAGGAGTTGGTCCGTCCACTGGCCACCGCGGGCACGCTGCGCCGACGGCTCTTCGCCGCCCTGCTGCTCGACCAGGCCGCCCGCCACTCCAGCCACCGCCAGGTGGTGCACGCGCTGGTCAGGGACTGGGCCGAGAGCGGCTTCGAGCGGCTGCGCTGGACCGCCGCCTGCGCCCTCGGCTACGGCCACGCCGCCGATTCGGTGACGGCCGCGCTCGACACCCTGGGCCGGATCGGCGCCCAGCAGGACAGCGCGCAGCCGGCCGTCGCCACCGTCAACGTGGTCCGCCTGCTGTCCGGCACCGACGATCTCGCCGTGCTGCGCCGGACCGCCGACTGGATCGGCGACCGGCGGCCGGCCTACCAGGACCTCGGCCTGCTCTGCACGGTCAAGGCAGCCGCCACCGAGGTCAGCGAGGTCTGGGACGACGAGGCCGCGCCCGACCTGGCCGAGCTGCAGGACCTGCCGCTGCCGCTGGCCCTGGCCACCGCGCGCCCGGACCGCGCCGTCCCGCTCGCCAACCTGTTCTGGAGCGCGCTCAACACGCCGCGCTCGCACGAGGCGGCCATGGAGGTACTGGAGGCGTGGCTGCGCGCGGCGGCCGAACCGGACAGCCGCCCGGCCGTCCGCGACGGTCTGGCCGCGCTGCTCCCGCTGCTGATCGGCTCGGAGCGCGAACGTCAGCGCCTGGACTGGCTGTTGCGCCGCATGATGAACGACTCCGCCGACCCGCTGCCCAAGGCCCGAGCCCGCGAGCTCTGGCATCTGGCCACCGCGGCCGGCACCCGAACGGACGAACAGCGCGCACGGGCGGCGCGCGGAGGAGAGCGACATGACCGGGGCTGACCGCGACCTCACCCTGCCGGAGCAACTCGCCGGACCCTTCCTGCGCGAGTACCGGCCCACCGGCGGGCTGCCGCTGCCGGCCGCGCAGATCACCTCGGTGGTCTTCTACAGCAAGGGCGGCTACAGCGTGGTCACCGTGCTGGGCACCGAGCACTTCGACAAGCGCTGGGGGGCTCGGCCGACCAGCATCTGCGAGATCGCCGAGGGGACTCATGTCTCCCATCTGGAACTGGAGTTGCCGGCGGCCGAGGTCGCGACCTTCTTCAAGGTCGAGGTCGATGTGCACTGGTCGGTGACCGACTACCTGCTGGTGGTCCGGGAACGGGTCACCGATGTCGCCCAGCGGCTCTCCGCGCCGATCCTGGAGCGCCTGCGGCAGGTCTCCGAGCGCTTCGAGGTCAGGGCCGCGCCGGAGGCCAACCGGGCGGTGGACGCGGAGTGCCGCGGCGGGCGGTGGGACGACCTCGGGCACCATCTGGGGCTACGGGCCCGACTGTTCGTTCGGTTCACCACCGACGAGAAGACCAGCACCCAGGTCGACGGCCGCCGCGACGCCAGCTGGGAGGACGAGCAGCGCCGCCGCGACCACGACCGCGAGGTCGCCGCCGAACGCCGCAGGGTCGAACTGCTGCAGATGCGAATGGCCGCCTTCCGCAGCATGGTCGAGGGCGGCGAGTGGAACCAGATCGCCTTCATGCTCGCCGACAAGCCCGAAGAGGCCCGCGCGTTCATGGAGCTGCTGCGCCAGGAGGCCCGCGAGGACCGGCGCGGACTGCTCGACCACACGCTGCGGCTGATCGAGGACGGGGTCATCCAGTCGCCCGATCTGGAGGACCAGGTAAGGGAGTTGCTCAAGGGCAGCGGCTTCCGGGTGGAGGGCAGCCTGGGCCGGCCGCCGCAGCGCGGCAGCGGCTCGGCACCGGCCGCGCTGCCCACCGGCAAGCCGCACCCGGACCGGCCGTACACGCCGTACACGCCGTCCTGGCTGGACGGCGAACCGGACGAGCCGGGCGGGGCGGGCGGGGCGGGCGGGATCGCCGACCTGGCCGACGACTCCACTGCGCCCCGCGACGCGCCCGGCCCCTCCCGGGCCGCCGGGCAACGGCAGCCGCCGGCTCGGCGCAGCGACGCCTTCGACGACTGGGACGACGACCTGTGACTCCCGATGCCGCCTCGCCCGCCGACGCGGAACAAGACGCACCCACCGGTACCGGTACCGGTACCGACATCGATACCGACACCGACAGCGCCCGGCTGCTCGCCGAACGGCTGCTGGCCACCGTCCGCGAGGACATCGGCCGGGCCGACACCAAGGCCGCCATCCTGCTCTCCACCGCGCTCGCCCTGCCCGCGCTGCTGCTGGGCCGCCCGACCGGCTCCCCCGGTGCGGTCGCGACCGTGTTGCTGGCGGTCGGCGGCGCGCTCTGGGCGGTCGGCACCGGCGCGCTGGTGCGGGCGATCCTGCCGCGTACCGGCACGGTGCGCGGGCGCGGCGACATGACCTACTTCGGCGACCTGCTCACCGCCACCGACCCGAAGTCGCTGACGGCCAGGGTGGTCGAGGCCGGCCGCGACCCGCTGGCCTGGCTGCTGGTCCAGGCCGTGGACGTCAGCACCATCCTGGCCGCCAAGTACCGCTGGATCCGCTGGTCGGTGGCCTGCCTGGCCCCGGGCGCGGCGCTCGCTGCGGCGGGCCTGCTGCTCATCTGAGCCGCGCAGTTCATCCGAGAGATGCTCGACCACTTCCTAGGAGTCGACGTGGGATACCTGGAGCTCCCGCCCGTGCCGGAGCCCGGACGCACAAGATCCTGTCCGGCCGATCCTGCCGACTGCGACACCAGCGGCCGGCGCCGCAGGGCTCGCACCGTTGGGCGCCCGGCTGGGCGTGCCGACGGAGCGTCCTGGTACTGGGCCGTACTCGGGCGCTTCGCCGGTGCGTCCAGCCGGGCCGCGACGGCAGCCGCCGGCGCGCCAAGCCCGGCGACGTCAGCCGCTGGCGCACCAAGCCCGGCGACGTCAGCCGCTGGCGCACCAAGCCGGGCCGCGACGGCAGCCGCCGGCGCGCCAAGCCGGCGTCGCGCGCCCGGCGGGAATTGTCAGACGCCCCCCGAGCCCGTCCGGCCCGGTCTGCGGCGGGCCGCGGCCGTCTGCGCGGCGGTCCTGCTGGCGCTGGGGCCGCTGCCGGGCCGGGCCGCCGCCATGCCGGCGGACGATCCGGCCGCGAGCGCCGCGCCGGCCGCCATCGGGCCGGTCAACTACGCCGTCGTGGTGGACGAGTCGGGCAGCCTCAAGGGTGACGACATGGCGCGGGAGCAGGAGGCCGCGCTGCGGATCGCGCTGGGCGACGTCTCCCCCGCCTCCACCGTGACCGTGCTCGGCTTCGCCAGCGCCAACAACCGCTCGCAGAACGCGGTGGACGAGGTCTGCCCGCCGACCACCCTGGACGCCGCCAGCCGGGACCGACTCGGCAGCTGCGTGGGGCAGTTGCGCAGCCGCAAGCAGGAGGAGGGCTGGGACACCGACTTCCCGACCGCGATCTCGCAGGCGGTTCACCTGCTCGGCTCCGGCACCGATCCGAACACCCCACGGGTGCTCTTCCTGCTGACCGACGGCAAGTTGGACGTCGGCACCAGCGAGGACTCGCCGTACGGCGAGCCGGCGCACCGCACGCAGGCCGCACAGGACGCGCTGGTCCGAGAGCTGGCCGCCGCCGCGGCCGCCAAGGTCCAGGTCTGGCCGATGGGTTTCGGCACCGACATCGACAAGGGCGAGCTGGACCTGATGGCCGCCTCCGGCTACCAGAGCGGCTGCGTGGACCTGCCGGACGCCAAGCCGCGGGCCACCGCCGTACCGAGTTCGGACGCGGTCGGCGCTGCCCTGCAGACCGCCTTCGCCGCCGCCCACTGCCTGCGCGCCACCACCGGCACCAGCGGCCACCCGCCGGTGGACCTGCAGGTGCGGATCTCCCCGCTCGCCACCGTGGGCAGCATCGTGGTGGACAAGGGCGATCCGCAGGTGACGGCCAGCTACTTCGATCCGAACGGCCGTCAGGTCTCCGGCACCGGCGCCTCGAACGGCTCCTCCTTCGAACTCGCGGGCCGGGGGCAGACGGTGGAGTCGCTGCGGATCACCGACCCGGTACCGGGCCTGTGGCGGGTGCACCTGGATGCCCCGAGCGACCACCGCGACAAGCTGGCCACCGTCAGCGTGCTCTGGCACGGCGAGCTGCGCAGCTCGATCACGCTCGAGCCGCCCTCGCCGGCGCCGGGGCAGCAGATGAAGGTGACACTGCGGCTGCAGACCCGTCAGGACTTCGCGATCACCGATCTGCAGGATCTCCAGGAGCTGGGTGTCAGCGCCCAGTTGACCGGTGACGGCTTCGCCCCCGTGCCGGTCGTGCTGGCCGACAACGGCGCCGCACCGGACGACCGCGCCAAGGACGGTGTCTTCACCGGCACGGTGACCGTACCGACCGGCGCCACCGGCCGTTTCCAGGTGGCCGGGACGCTGACCGCCTCCGGCCTGACGGCGGACAACCGTGGCGAAGGCGGCCTGGTGGCCCCGCCGGTGGTCCTGGTCCGGGCCGCCCTGGCGGCGCCGAGCGGCTCGGTGCGCACCTCCGACCGGCTCACCGGCATGCTCTCGCTGCACAACGGCGACAAGGTGGCGCACACGCTCAGCGTGCAGGTCCGCGACGCCGCCGACGGCCTGCTGACCCCCTCCCCCGCCCAGCTGGTCCTGCAACCGGGGGACCTCCCGGCGGTGCCGGTCGACTTCAAGGTCGCCGGGCGTGCCGCCTTCGGCCGTCACCTCGACCACGGCCAAGCCGAGTTGGGTGGAAAGGTGGTGATCGTCGACCGCACCGACGGCGACCGGGTGCTGGTCGACCAGCCGATCTCGCTCTCCGTCACGCCACGCCCCGGTTGGCTGGCCCAGTACCAGTGGTACCTGGTGGTCGGCGGCGCGGTGCTGGTGCTGCTGGCGCTGCTGCTGGTCTCGATGAGCCGGCTCGGCAAGTTCCGCCGGGACGCCGCGGGCCTGCCGCTGCGCCTGCTCGGCGAGGAGGGCCGTGAACTCACCCGGCAGACCGCCAAGTCCGGCCAGCACGGCTGGTTCGAGTTCGACATCGTCGAGCCGCACAGCCCGCACCCGCGGATCGTCCGCCGCTCGCACGGCAGCTACCGGGTGCGGCGCCACCCCGACGGCGGGGCGGTGCTGGAGGGCCGCGACCAGGCGCGGTCGCGGCTGCTGCACGGCAGTCCGGTCGATCTGTCCAACGGGCTGAGCCTGGCGCTGGGCGCCGAGCCGGTCCGCCCGCAGCCGCGCCTGGGCCCCCGTACCCGTCCCATCGTCCCGCCCCCGCATCCGGCCCCCGACGGCGGCAGCACCGGCGACATCGACTACGTCTAGTTGGAGGCTGAACCATGAAGATCTTCCAGCCCATGCTCTTCGTCGGCCTGGGCGGCACCGGCGGCCTGGTCGGTGCCGAGCTCGAACGCCGGCTGCGGGCCGAACTGTGCGGTCCGGACGGCACCGCGCTGGGCCAGCTCGGCGGGCTGCTGCCCTACCAGCTGCCGGACTGCCTGCAGTTCGTCTACGCGGACTTCAGCGAGTCGGACCTGGCCCGGCTGCCGCAGTTCAACGTCGACCCGGCGCTGCGCGCGGCCTACAGCCGCACCTCGCGCGCCACCCACGACCTGCTGCCGAACTTCGACAGCTCGCCCGAGGTCACCCAGATGCTGCGGGCCCGGCTGCGCGAGGAGGTCAGCTCGTGGCTACCGCCGCGCGACGGCGAACCGCGGGTCACCCCGCTGCGGCACGGCGCCGGCCAGCTCCCCACGGTCGGGCGCGCCGGGCTCTTCGGGACCCTGCGCAACGGCCTGGACCCGGTGCTCGAACCGCTGATGCAGGCGATCGACGCGATCGCCCGCTCGGCCGGTGTGCTCAGCCAGTTGGGCGGCGGCCCGCTCTCCGGCTGCGACGTCTTCGTGGCCTTCTCGGTGGCCGGCGGCACCGGCGCCGGGATCTTCCTGGACTACCTCTACCTGATCAACCACGCGTTCCGGGAGAAGCGGCTGGACGGCGTCAAGATCTACCCGCTGGTGGTGATGCCCTCGGCCTTCCCGGCCTCCGGCGGTGGCGGCCGGGAGGCCGAACTCAACTCGGCGCGGGCCCTGGTGGACCTGTTCCGACTGGTGGACGAGCAGAACGCGCCGACCGCCGGCGCCGAGCTCGGCGACCTGGACGAGGACCCGGCGCTGCGGATCCGCTACCCCCGGGTCTCGCCGGTCCGGCTGCGCACCGGCATCCTGCCGACCGCCTTCCTGTTCAGCCGCACCGCCGGCATCCGGCAGGACGACCTGCGCCGTTCGATGGTCTCGCTGGTGATGTCGCTGATCGGCACCGAGCTCGGCGACGGCCGCCAGGGCGCCCGCGGCCGGGCCGACGACGACTACCAGACCTTCGCCGCCAGCTTCATCAACCGCGGTGTGCAGCGGGCAGCGGCGGCGGCTTCCGGGATCGGCCGCCAGGGCGTGTCGACCAGTCTGGTCGCCTCGATGACCGCGCCGATGGACGAGTTGGCCTCGCTGGTCTCGGGGCGGATCCTGCGCGCCTCGGTGGACCAGCTCGGCAACCGCACGCGGCACTCCGCGCAGCCGCTGGACGAGCTGGTCAAGGCGATGTTCGTGGACTCCGGGCTGGAGGAGCTGCTGGAGCGGATGCCGCTGCCGATCGGCGACCCGGACCCGCTGCCGCGCGGCAGCACGGCGATCGAGGCGGCGCTGGCGGCCCGGCTCGGCGACATGCAGACCCAACTGTCCGACCTGCGCTACCGGACCGCGCTGCGGGCCGCCGAGCTGGCCGGCTCGTTCAACCCGCGCCGGGCGATCGAGCGGCTGCTGCAGAACGGCGACCCGTTCCTGCTCGAACGGGTGGTGCACGGCAACCTGGAGGACGGCGGCCCGCTCGGCCGGCTCGGCTTCCTCGGCCTGCTGGACAACCGGGCCCGGATCCCGGCGCTGCCGACCGGCACCCGCGAGCAGCCGCCGTCCGCGCCGCGGGTCCGCCGCCGGCTGGCCGGACTGGCCAAGGCCCGCTGGGGCGACGACGAGGTGCAGGCGGTGGTGCGGGCCCAGGACGCCTGGTACAAGTGGCGCAGCCGGGTGATCTGGCACGAGGCCTGGAAGGACCAGCAGCAGCGCTGGGAGCCGACCGCCAAGGCCGCCAGCGCGGAGGTGACCCGGCTGGTCTCGGCCTTCCGCCGGCATGCCGATCAGGAGCGCAAGGCCTTCGGCGACCAGTCGCGGGAGCTCTACTCGGACCGTACCGGGGTCTCCTACCTGCTTCCGCCGCAGCGCGATCTGCGGCACTTCTACGAGGATCTGACCACCCGTCTGATCTCCCGGGAGGGGCTGCGGGAGACCGACAACGAGGCCGAGCTGGTGCTGCGGATGGTGGACGGCGCGTCCTGGCAGAAGGCCAACACCCTCAGCCGGCGCAATCCGGACGGCGCGGTCGGCGAGGTGCGGGCGGTGCTGGAGAGCGGCGTCAAGCGGCTCTTCGCGGAGAGCGGCGGGCAGTTGGAGGAGCGCCCGCTGCTTCCCTCGATGGGGGTGCTGCTGTCGGCTGCGGCGGGCAACGCCGAGGCCGAGGAGCAGGTCTCCAAGGAGGCCCGTGAGCTGTTCGCCCGCAAGCTGGCCGGCCTGCTGCCGGCCGGCTTCACTCCCGAGGGCACCGGGCCGTTGAAGGCGCTGATCGTCTATCCGCGGGTGCAGAACACCGAGGAGGTCGAGTCCTTCCTGCGCAAGGAGCTGCGGCTGCCCAACGACTCGCAGCTGACCGTGGAGTTCCGCGGGGTGGAGACCGAGTCGATCACCGTGGTGCTGTTCCGCAGCGAGATGAGCCTGACCCAGGTGCCGGAGGCCCGCCGGGTGCTGCGCCAGTGGGCCAAGGCCAAGGAGGCGGAGCAGACCGAGGACGTGCTGCGCTGGCGCCAGCGGCTCGGCTACCGGGACGACTGGCTGGTCAGCACCGAGGCGGACCGGCGGGTGATCCTGCACCGGCTGCTCTGCGCGCTGTGGAACGGGCAGTTGGACGTGCTGGAGGGCAGCGACCAGTCGCCGGAGCGGATCCGGATCCGGCTCTTCGCCGAGCAGGGCCCGGACGTGCCGGGGGTGCGGCTGCGGCTCGGCGACTACCCGGACGGCATCTCCACCTGGGCCGAGCTGCTGCGGGTCTACGAGCGGTGGACGGTGCTGGACGACGAGCAGACGGTGGAGGACTACTGCCGCCGGTTGATGAGCACCCAGCCGGTGGGCCTGGCCCGCTCGGGCAGCAGGCCGCACCCGCTCTTCGTCAAGCTGGTGGAGGAGGTCGCGCCCGAGCAGCTGCGGATGCTGCAGGAGCGGCGGCGGCGCGACGGCGACCGGATCGAGGGGTGGGTGCGGCCGCTCTGGCAGTTCTGGGCGGAGACGCTGCCGGCCGCGCTCGACATCCCGTTCGCCGACCGGCGGGCCGCCCAACCCACGTTGCGCACCCTGCTGGCAGCGATCAGCACCGGCGAGCTGCTGCCGCGCGGCGCCGAGGAGCCGGCGGAGCCGCCGGCCGCCCGGCCCGCCGCCGCGCGCGAGGACGACTGGGGCACCAGCCGGCTGGGCGAGTCGCGCAGCGAGCCCGACGAGTGGGACGAGCCGCTGCGCAAGGAGCCCCGGCAGCCCCGGGAATCCCGCAACCCGGTCGCCGAGCGCAGCTACCCGGACTGGTTGGACGACGACCCCGAGCCCGACCGCGGCATACGGGACGAGCACGACCGTCGGGACCGCGACCACCACGACGACCGTGACCGCGACCGCAACGACAGCAACGACCACGACGACTGGGACGGTGACCCCCAGTGACGACCAGTCAGCAGTCCGCTTCCCCCGTCCTCCACTTCGACCTGCGCACCGACGACAGCTGGCACCCGGCCGACTCCGCCGGCCTGCGCCAGGCGGTCGGCGAGCAGCTGCACCGGCTGGCCCTGCGCGCCATTCCGGACGGTGCCGAGCACCGTTTCCTGGTGGTCGACACCCCCGCCGGCCTGACCCGGCGTCAGGAGCGCTACGAGCAGTTGCTCGGCTTCCGCACCGGCGGCCCGGTCCGGATGCTCTGCCTGCTGGTCGGCGGCCTGCCCGCCGTCGGCCCCGGCTCCAGCGAGCTCTACGCGTCCGAACGCCGGCTGGTCCGCCCGGACAGCCTGCGCCCCCCGCACGCCGGACTGCTCTGGGTCGGCGACCTGTGCGCGGCGCCGCCCGGACAGCGGTCGGCGCCCGACGACCCGCACGCGCTGGCCGTCCTGGTGGACCTGCTGCGGGCCCCCGAACTGTTCGACCAGACCCTGGAGCTGCTGGACGGGCAGGTCAAGGGGGTGGCCGTCCCGGCGCTGCGGGTGCTGGAGCAGGATCTCGCCCCGCAGGCGCTCGCCCAGGCCTGGAGCGAGGCACTGCTGCGCTTCGCCGGCAGTCACCAGGCCGGCCTGTCCGGTCCGGCCGCCCGGACGGGGGAGCCGCCGCTGCTCGGCGAGTTGCGCTCGGGCGGTGCGAACCGGCGCAGCGGCACCGGCCACCTCGAGCCGACCGGTCCGCTCTCCCGGGCCTTCCATGCCGGTGCGGAGGCGCTCGCCGACGCGGAGCTCGAACTCGACCGGTTCAGCCGGGCGCTGGGCCTGCTCGGCGGCTCGGCGCGGGCCGAGTACGAGGCCGCCATGGCGAGGGCCGAGAACGCACTCGACCAGTTGCACGAATACGCGGAGCAGGCGCTGCGGGTGGATGCCGGGCCGGACGCGGCCCGCTCCGGCGCCGCGCAGCTCAGCCGGCTGGCCCAACTGGGCCTGCGGGTGGAGCCGATGACGGCGACCAAGGAGCGGATCGGCGAGGCCCTGCGCGGCTACGCGGTGAGCCTGCTGGGCGAGGGCATGGCGCTGCGCGAGGCGGCCGATCACTTCGCCCGGCTCGCCGAGCAGGTGACGCCGCTGCCGTCGGGCCGGCTGTTGCCGACTTTTGCCGGACTCCGGCCGGCCCGGTCGCTGGCCCGCCGCCACCCGCCGTTCGCCGAGCCCAGCCCCGGAACCACAACACTGGCAGGCCTCGCCGGCCTGCTCGGCGGCCTGTGGAGCTGGCCCGTGCTGCTGGTCGGCCTGCTGGTCCCGCTGCTGCTGGCGGGCGGCGCCCAGCTGACCGCGGCCCGGCTGCGGGCCAAGGCCGCGAGCCGCCGCGGCGCGCTGCGGCTCGGCCTCGCCGGGCTGCTCGGCGCACTGGTCGGCGCGGCGGTCGGCCTGACCGCGGCGCCACCGCCGCTCCTGGGTGTGCTCGGGCTGATGGTCGGGGCCGGACTGGCGACCGGGCTGCTGCTGTGGCTCTGGCAGCATGCGGTGGCCGACTGGGAGCAGGAGCGGTTCATGGCGCTGCGCGCCGAGATGGCCGGCCTGGACGAACTGCTCCGCGAGGTGGCGGCGGACTACTCGGGGGTCGACAAGCGACAGTACTGCTCGGATGCCGCCCATCGCGTGGTCGGCGTGCTGCGGAAGGCCGCCGAAGCCGCCGAACAGGAGGCGGCGCACGGCGGCGAGCCGCCGGCCGCCGACGCGGCCGGTGACAAGGCCGCCGGCGATCAAACCCAGCCGCCGGACGAGGACTGGGGCTGGGCCGACGAGGAGGAGTGGTCGCCGGAGCCGGTCGAGCCGGAGTCCGCACCGCACCGGGCGGTTCCGGCCGCATCGGGGCGGCCGCAGCAGCAGCCCGCGCCGGCCGACCCGCAGTGGCTGGTCCGGGACGGCAGCGAGGGCGGCCCGGACCTGGTGGCGACCCTGGCCGGCGACCTGGCCGACGCCGCGATCGCCGCGTTGGAGCCGTACTGGCGCGCCATGGCAAGCGGTCAGACCGGGTCGGCGGCCGAGCGGCAGACTGACGCCCGGGTCCGCGAACTGCTCGCACTGGCCCGGGAACACCTGCGGCGCAACGGCGTGCTGCCGGCCCCGCCGTTCGCCCAGGCGCACCGCAGGCGCAGTGGCCCGACCGGCCTGCTGGGCATCGACACCCGCCAGGTGGCCGACGCGGTTGGCCCGTTCGCCGACCGGCAGGACGTCGTGCCGCTCACCTCGGACGAACAGCAGAAGCTGCTCCGGGGCGATCGGACCGCGATCCGCTGGATCCACTTCGCTCCGGCGGCGCTGCGCAGCGCGATCCGCCAGGCCGCCGGGACCGACGGCATGGTGGACGGGTTCGAGGTGTGGACCACCTCAGGCCGCTACGCCGGCCTGCTCAGTCTGGCCCCGCTGCACAGCAACGCGGTGGAGACGGTCCGTCAGCACGAGCGTGGCGACGACCCGGAAGAGGGGTACGAGACGTGGTGACCGCCACCGTGGAGTTGGCCTTCCGCACCCCGGACGGCCGACGACAGCGGGTGAAGGCCGGGCTTCGGCCACAACCAGTTTCCGAGCCGAGCCAGTTGACCAGTCGGCGGGCGGTGCTGCTGGACCAGGCCGGGTGGTGCCTGCAGGTCCGGGCGGTCACCGACCGTCCGGCGGCACTGGACCTGCTGGCGGCCCAGGTGGCCGCCGCGCTGCGGGTGCACCACGCCTTCGCGGGCTCGGAGGCCGCCGCACTCTTCCCCGACCTGATCGGCTACGACCTCGACGCGGCCGAGCCCTTCGCCCTCTACCAGCCACCGCGCGGCAAGCAGGTGGCCGGGCGCAGCGGCTGGTCCAGCACCGAACTGCGGATTGTCGGGCGGGACCTGGTCCGCTCGGTGCAGCTGCTGGAGACCCTCGACCTGGTGCACCAGGGGATCAATCCCGGCACCGTCCGCTGGGACGGGCGGACCGTGCAGCTCTGGGGCCTGGACACCGTCACGCACCTGGGACGGCCGCGCCGCTCGGACGGCAAACCGCCTTACGTCTCGCCGGAGTTGCGCCGCGGCGAGGGCACCGCCGATCCGCGCGACGCGCTGTGGAGCTGTGCCCAGGTGATGTACCACCTGCTGACCAACCGGCACGGCGATCCGGACCGCCCGCCGGCCGACCTGGCCGAGTACCGCTCGCTGCAGCAGACCCTCGGCCCGGCCTTCGCGGCCCGGGCGGCCGAGCGCCCGTCCCCGGCCGAGCTCCTCCGCCGACTCGACCCGGTGGCGCCGACGGCCGGCCGCAGCAGTGAGGAACTGGCCCCGGACCGCGCCGAGTTCGACCGCGTGCTGGCGCTGAAGCGGGCTGCGCCGAGCACCCCGCCCGCCGCTCCCGAACAGGGCTCGGTGCGCTGCCCGTACTGCCTGGAGCCGATCTGGTTCGACCCCGACGCGCTCTTCAGCACCGACGAGCGGCAGAACCTGGTGCCGCTGGACCTGTCGGCGCTGACCAACGAGCTGCGCCGCCCCGATCAGCTCAACACCGCCTTCCAGCGCTGCCATGGCGATCCCGGCTTCCCCGAGCACCACATCCCGGTGCCCTACCTGACCAACGGCCGGCCGCTGACCGTCGCCATGGTCGGCGAGACCAGCTCCGGCAAGAGCCATCTGCTGACCCAGATGATCGCCGAGATCACCGACAACCGCCTGGAGCCGTACGGCGTCCGCTGGCAGCCGGTGAACCGCGAGCAGACCGCGCGCTTCGCCCGTCAGCGGGTGGCGCCGCTGCGCGGCGGGGCGGTGCTCGGCCACACCGGATACGCGGGCAGCCACGCCGAGTTCGTCGAGGCGCTGCTGCTCACCGACGCCCGCGGGCGGACCAGGCCGGTGGCCTTCTTCGACCTCGGCGGCGAGGACCTGACCCGCACCGACGGCCTGTTGAGCTTCCTGCTCGGCGTGGACGCGCTGCTCTTCGTGGTCGACCCGGCCCTCGCGCTGCCCTTCGCCCAACTGGACGAGATCCGCGAGGAGACCCGGATCGAGGTCCAGCGGGCCGGCGACGTGACCTTCGCCACCGTCCTCAACCGCCTTCCCAGACCGGGAAGTTACCTGGACGTGCCGGCGGCCGTGGTGCTGGCCAAGGCCGACCTGCTGCGCCTGGAGCCGCCGGTGGACCGCTGGTTGGACGCACCCCCACAGGCCCCACTGGACCTGGACCGCCTGCGCGAGGAGAGCCGCGACGTGTACGCCCTGCTGCACCGCCACGCCGGGAAGGCCTGGCTGCGCCCCTTCGACACGCTGCTCAGGTGCACCCTGCACATCGCCTCGGCCACCGGCGGCCGCCAGCAGGACGGCCGCTACCCGCGCCAGGTGCGGGCCCAGCGGGTGCTGGAGCCGCTGATCTCGGTGCTGGCCATGCACGGCATGATCCAGCCGGCCGGCGGCGCCTCGGCCGCGGAGGTGGGCAGGTGACCGGCACCGACGGGACCGACGCGGTCGACCAGCTGGTGGTCCGCTGGCAGGGCGGTCGGCGCGGCGAGGGCAAGGGGCTGACCGTGGCCGCCTCCTCCGCCCCGGCCGAGTGGTCGGACTGGCTGCTGCAGGAGCTGGCACCGCTGCTGCGGGTGGAGGGCGGCGAACCACGGCCCAGCCTGGTGCGCACCATCACCAGCCAGGGCGAGGTCGCGCTGGTGCAGCGCTGGCCCACCGTGGACCACAACGGGCGACCCAACACGGCCAGCCACGTCCTGGTCGGCTCGCTCAGGTCGCTGCCGGTGCAGCGCTGCCTGCTGCTGCGCGACTGGTCGTGGTCCACCAAGGCGTTCGCCGAGGAGCAGAGCGGCCCGCTGCACCGGGTGGACCGGGGTGAGCTGGGTGAAGTGGCCGGCAGCGGCAGCCCGACCTTCGCCGCCACCGCGGCCGCCGTCCCCGCCGTGGCGCAGGCGCTGGCCGCCGCCACGGCGGAACTGCTCCGAGCACCGCAGCAGCGGCTCTCGCTGCTGAGCGGCGCGCTGCCGGCCGGGCCGGAGGCGCACCCCGCCGCGCTGCTGCTCTTCGGCCTGCACGGGATCTTCGGCGCCCGCTGGCTGCGCCGGCACTGGACCTTCGCCACCTACGACACGGTGGACACCCACCCGCTGCTGCTCACCGCGGTGGCCGAGTGGTTGCGGCCGTCCAGCCCGGACGAGCAGCTCTCCCGGGTGGACCCGGCCCGTCCGGTGCGCGACCGCGCCCAGGAACTGGCCGACCAGCTGGTGCAGCGCTACCTGGCCGACCCGCACCACTCGGCCGGACTGCCGGAGCTGCTCGGCGACTTCCGGGACGGGGCCGGGCTCCCGCGGTTCGAGCGGTTGGAGCAGCTCTCCCGACTCCTGGACGCGCCGCGCCGCCGCCCGCAGGAACCGGAGCCCGACTCGGTGTACCAGGGCTACCCGCCGCCGCAGTGGCCGCCGAGCTGGGCCGTGCCCACCCGATCCGAAGAGCTGACCGACCGTCAGCTCCTGAACCAGTTACGGGATTCCGGGGACAACTGGGAGGCCGCCCGGCTGCCGCTGCGGCGGTTCCACACCCGCGCCGAGCTCAGCCCCGAGCTGCGCAGCGAGGTCTGCGCGCAGGTGTTGGCGCAGAAGCTCTACCTGTACTCCTCGGCGCCCGACCATGCAGTCCCGGACCACGCGCTCCCGGACCATGCAGCGCCGGACCAGTCGGTGCCGGACCAGTCGGTGCCGGACCAGGAGCTGGACGAACGGCTGGTGGAGCGCGCTGCCCAGCTCTTCCAGTGGGCGGTGGCCCCCGAGGTCCGCAATCCGGTGCACCGGGAGGCGCTCGGCGGGCTGCTGCGGCTGCTGGCGCTGAGCAGCACTCCGCTGGACCGCAAGCTGCTGCGCCTGGCGGTGCTGGCCACGCCGGACGGCGTCCCCGCACCCGATCTGCCGCCGGACCTCTGGCAGCAGCTCTTCCAGGACCTGGCCCGGCCGGCCACCCCGGCCCGGCCCGAGCCCCACCGACCGGAGCCGCACCGACCCGATCCCAACTGGCCCGAGCCCCAGCGGCCTGCAGTCCCCGCCCCCGAGGCCACGCCCTCACCCGCACCCGCCCTCGAACCGACCGTCAGCTACCCGGCCCCGCCCACCCACACCCCGCGATCGCCGGCCGGCCAGGAGCAGCGCCCGCCCGCCCAACCCCCGCCGCAGCCGCAGCCCCACCCACAGCTGCCACCCAGGAACCACACCCCGGCCGTCGTGATAGTCACCGGGCTCACCCTCTTCGTCCTCCTGGTTCTGCTCCTCCTGGCCCTCTGACCCGCTGCCCCTGCGGCCCCCGCGCTCCGCCGGCGGTACTCCGAGCGGCCCAGCACCCGGTTGCGGCACCCGCCCGCCCCGCCGAGCCTGGCGGGGACGTGCCACCACCAGTGCAGGGAGCAGCCATGCCCAAGATCGCCAGCTACCGGGAGGGCGTCCCCTGCTGGGTCGACCTGAGCACCGGCGACGTGGAGCGCGCGATGGCGTTCTACCACGCCTTGTTCGGCTGGGAGTTCACCGACACCGGCGAGGAGGGCGGCCACTACCGGCTGGCCACGCTGCGCGGCACCCGGGTGGCCGGGATCACCCCGCAGCCGCCGGGCTCCCCGGTCCAGTGGGGCACCTACCTGGCCTCGGACGATGTGGACGCCACCGCCGCGCGGATCCGGGACGCGGGCGGGCAGCTGCTGGTGGAGCCGCTGGACGTGCTGAGCTACGGCCGGATGGCGGTGGCCAAGGATCCGGCGGGGGCCGTCTTCGGGCTCTGGCAGGGTCTGGAGCACGGCGGTTCGGGGGTAGCCAACGAGCCCGGTTCGTTCACCTGGAACGAGAACCTCTCCAACGACCCGCGTACCGCCCGCAACTTCTACCACCAGGTCTTCGGCTACCAGTACGACGAGATCCCGGGCATGAACTACACCGTCATCAAGGTCCACGGCAGCCCGGCCGGCGGGATCGGCGAGTTGCCGTCGATGGTCCCGCAGGGCTCGGACTCGTTCTGGAGCGCCTACTTCGCGGTCACCGACACCGACATGGCCGCCGCCCGGGTGGTCGAGCTGGGCGGCGAGGTGCTGGTGCCGCCCACCGACTCCCCCTACGGGCGGATGGCGGTCGTCCGGGACGACGCCGGTGCGTTCTTCTGCATCATCTCCACGACCTGACCTGACCGACGCCGTGCCCCGTCCGGGCGCGACGACGGATCCGCCGCAGCCGTCGCCTTCACCGCGACCGAGCGGAAGCCGGGTTTCCGAGGGCTGGCCGGGCGCGGTAAACTCGCCCAGATTGGTCTAGACCTCTATATACATGCTCTCGGACGGTGGGTCAAGATGGAGATTGTGATCGTTCCCGACGCCGCTGCGGGCGGTGAGCTGATCGCCACGGCGATAGCGGACCTGCTCACCCGCAAGCCCGACGCGCTGCTCGGCGTGGCCACCGGGTCGACGCCGCTGCCGATCTACCGGGCACTGGCCGCCCGGGTGCAGGCGGGGACGCTGGATGTCTCGCGGGCGCGGGTCTGCCAGCTGGACGAGTACGTGGGCCTGCCCAAGGGGCACCCGGAGTCGTACCGTTCGGTGGTGCTGCGCGAGGTGCTGGAGCCGCTCGGCATCGGCGAGGCCGCCTTCATCGGCCCCGACGGCTCGGCCGCCGACATCGCTGCCGCCGCCCAGGCCTACGACCAGGAGCTGGCCGCCGCCGGCGGGGTCGACCTGCAGCTGCTGGGCATCGGCACCGACGGCCACATCGGCTTCAACGAGCCCTGCTCCTCGCTCGCCTCGCGGACCCGGATCAAGACCCTCACCGAGCAGACCCGGGTGGACAACGCCCGCTTCTTCGACAGCCTGGACGAGGTCCCGCACCACGTCATCACCCAGGGCATCGGCACCATCCTGGAGGCCCGTCACCTGGTACTGCTGGCCACCGGCGAGGCCAAGGCGGAGGCCGTCGCGCAGGCCGTCGAGGGCCCGCTGTCGGCGCTGGTCCCGGCCTCGGCGCTGCAGCTGCACCCGCACGCCACCGTGGTGGTGGACGAGGCTGCCGCCGCCCACCTCAAGCTGGCGGACTACTTCCGCGCCACCTACGCGGCCAAGCCGGACTGGCAGTCGATCTGACGCACCGCCGCGGCCCGGGCGGCCAACCGCCCGGGCCGGGACGCTCCGGTCCTCAGGCCGTCCGGGTCAGGCCATCGGGGTCAGAGCATCCCGGTCAGGCCATCCAGAAGAAGACCGCCGTCATCCGCTTCTGATCCAACGTGCCGCCCCAGTAGCCGGTGGCGCTGTGGATCATGTTGGCGCTGTAGAGCAGCAGCCGGTTGTAGCGGTGCGCGACCCGGACGTCCTCGGTGAAGGCGTCGGGCGCGACGAAGCGCGTGCCCAGCGCGTCCACCAGGTTGTTGTGCGGGGCGGTCACCATGTTGCCGCCCAGCACCCCGCCCGGCAGGCTCTGCCGGAAGAAGCTGGTGCCGTAGTCCTTGGGCACCTCCGGGTTGAGGTAGAGCACCGCGGCGTAGCGGCAGAGCGCGCGCGAGTCGGCGTGCGGGCGCACCTCGCACTCACCGGCGCCGACCACCTGCACGCAGTTGTGGTTGAGGGTGGCGCCGTTCGGCGCGCTGGCCTGCCACAGCTTGCTCGCGCCGGTCGCCTTCTTCACCAGGCGTTCCACTCTGGCCAGTTCGGCATCGTCCAGGCCCGGCATGGCGCGCAGTCCGGGCCAGCTCTCCTGCTTGTACGGGTAGCCCTCGACCCAGTCCTCCTTGGCCAGGCAGCGGGCCCGCAGCGCGTCGACCTCGGGCAGGACGTCGTCGAAGACCCAGTAGTCCCGACCGAGCGTGGGCTTGCGGTAGGGCAGGACGGGCAACAGGGGCGCGGCCGGGGTCCGGCCGGCGCGTGGGGGCACCGGAGGCAGCGGGGGCATGCGGGCGACCATACCGCCCGGCTCCGGTCTTGCCATGTCGTGAATCGGTCAAACTTTGACCGGTTCCGGCGAGGGCGCGACTTGAAGAATTCTTCATCTCCAGTGGATGATGCTCGCCGTAGCCGGAGCAGACCGCCGTGGCTGGAGCAGAGAGGAGTGGGCATGCCGGTTCCGCTGTACCAGGCCAAGGCGGAGTTCTTCCGTACCCTCGGCCACCCCGCCCGGATCCGGGTGCTGGAGCTGCTGCAGGACGGGCCGCGCCCGGTCCGCGAGCTGCTCGCCTCCCTGGAGATCGAGGCCTCCAGCCTCTCCCAACAACTGGGCGTGCTGCGCCGGGCCCAGCTGGTCACCGCCACCCGCGAGGGCAACACCGTGGTCTACGCACTGAGCACCCCGGACGTGGCCGAGTTGCTGCGCGCGGCCCGCCGGATCCTGACCGAGATGATCACCGACCAGGGCGAGCTGCTGGCCCAGCTGCGCCAGCCCGCGACCCCGAGGACGGCACCGTGACCACCCCTGACGCCACCGAGCCGCAGGCCGAGGCCGTCCGCGACGAGCGGAGCAAGCGAAAGGCGGCGCTGATTCGCGCCGCCATCTACATCGCCGGTACCCACTTCTTCGCGTTCTTCGTGATGCTCCTGTTCTTCCTGGGCAGCCACCGCCACTGAGCGTCAGCACGCGCCGCGGTACGCGACCCGGCGCGGCCGGCTCAGTACGCGACCGGGCGCGGCTCGGTGCGCGTGCCTCGTCCGCCGCAGGCTCAGTGCGCGACCCGCCGGTGCCGGCCACCGCCCGAGGTCGCGGAGTGCTCGGCGATCAACCGCGCGGCGAGCACCAGCATCGCCACCACCGTGATCCCCCAGAACACCGCGAACAGCACCACCATCCAGAGGGTCTCCACCTGGGCGCCGACCAACCCGAGCCCCATCGAGGCCGCCACCAGCCAGAACACCGTCATCGGGCTGACGTGGTAGAGCGAGTCCAGGATGTCGCGGAAAGGGTGGATCTCGGCGGGTTCGTTCGCGGCTTCGGAACCGGGCTGCTGCGCCATCGCCGGCCTCCTTCGCTCGGTGCACGGACGCTTTCCATGGTGCTCCCGTGCGCGTGTCGGCGCGCGCCCGCCGGGGCGGACCGCTGTGATGGAGCCCGAAGCAGCCCGAAGCAGCCCGTAGCGGGGCGAACGGCATCCTGGAGCGCGAATGGTAGCGAGCACGGCACTGGTCATCGTCGGAGCGAGCCTGGCCGGGGCCCAGGCGGCCCAGACCCTGCGGGAGGAGGGCTACCAGGGTCAGCTGGTACTGATCGGCGAGGAGACCGAACTCCCCTACGAGCGGCCGCCGCTGTCCAAGGGTTACCTGATGGGCAAGGACTCCCGGCAGAAGATCTACGTGCACCCCGAGGAGTGGTACCGCGAGCAGCGGGTCGAGCTGCGTCTGGGCACCGCAGTGACCGCGATCGACCCCGCCGCGCACCAGCTCACGCTGGCCGACGGCAGCCGGGTGGACTACGCGAGGCTGCTGCTCACCACCGGTGCCAGGCCGCGCCTCCTCCCGGTGCCGGGCGCCGACCTGGCCGGCGTGCACTACCTGCGCCGGGTGGCGGAGAGCGACCGGCTGCGCGAGCTGCTGCGCACCGCGAAGCGGATCGCGGTGATCGGCGCGGGCTGGATCGGCCTGGAGGTGACGGCGGCCGCGCGGGCCGCCGGGGTGGCGGTGACGGTGCTCGAGATGGCCGAACTGCCGCTGCTGCGGGTGCTCGGCCGCGAGGTGGCCACCGTCTTCGCCGACCTGCACCGCGAGCACGAGGTGGACCTGCGCTTCGGGGTGCGGGTGGAGTCGATCGAGGGCGAGCACGGCGCGGTCACCGGGGTGCGGCTGGGCGACGGCACGGTGGTGCCCGCCGAGGCCGTGGTGGTCGGCGTCGGCATCGCCCCGGAGACCGGGCTGGCCGAGGCCGCCGGCCTGGAGGTGGCCGACGGCATCCTCACCGACCAGAGCCTGCGCACCTCGGACCCGGACATCTTCGCGGCCGGCGACGTGGCCCGCGCCTACCACCCGCTGCTGCGCCGCCGGATCCGGGTCGAGCACTGGGCCAACGCGCTGCACCAGCCGCGCACGGCCGCCCGGGCGATGCTCGACCAGGACGCCAGCTACGACCGGATCCCGTACTTCTTCACCGACCAGTACGACCTCGGGATGGAGTACAGCGGCTACGTCGAACCGGACGGCTACGACCAGGTGGTCTTCCGCGGGGACGTGCAGCGGCGGGAGTTCCTCGCCTTCTGGACAGCCCAGGGGCGGGTGCTGGCCGGGATGAACGTCAACATCTGGGACGTCACCGACCCGATCCGCGAGCTGGTGCGCTCCGGCCGGCAGGTGGACCTGGAGCGGCTCGCGGATCCGGACATTCCGCTGGGCGAGGTGTGACGGGACTGAGGGCTTAGTTGTCGGCGTCGTCCGGGTCCGCCGCCGGCGACGCACTCGGGCCACCGCTCAGGCCGAGCTTGGCCTCGGCGGTGGTCCAGTCGGTGGCGATCGCCTGCTGGGCGGCGACCAGGGTGGTCTGGCCCTTGCAGATGGCGGTGTGCAGCCGGGTCTCCACCGAGTCCTTGGGGTTGTTCGGCCCCTTGCCGGGGACGTGGCCCGGGGAGGGCGGCTGGACCCAGAGGTTGCGCGGGTCGTTGGGGTCGCCGCCGAGCTGGAGGCTGATCAGGTGGTCGTACTCGGCGTCGCCCATCGGCCCGGTGTAGCCGTAGGACTTGGCGTTCTCCACCTTCTCCTTGCCGGTGACGTTGACCGGCGGGCGGATGCCGGAGGTGTAGCCGCCCTGCTTGCAGATGGTCTGGTTCAGATTGGCCTGGGTGACCGCCGGGCTGGTCGCGCCCGGGGTGCAGGTCAGGTCCGGCAGGGGCTGCTTGTCGGCGGTGTAGCGGAAGTGGCAGCTACCGGCCGCGGGCTGGGCGGCGGCGGTGTAGCTGGTCTGCGGGCCGGCGCCCACCGGTATCTGGTGCGGCGCGCTGCTGCCGGTCGCGGCCGACGGGGCGGCGTCGGCTCCCTTGCTCTGGTGGCCGCTGCTGGGGCCGCAGGCGCTCAGCGCGGTCAGTAGGGCGGGTATCGCGGCGGCGGCCGCGAGGCGGCGACTGGTGAGCATCACCAGGAGGTCCCTTCACTCGTGCTGACGGCCCGGCAACTGCCGGGCCGTCCGTGCGGGATTCTCCCAGGCGGGGCTGGATTCGCGGAACAGCGGGCCCGGTCAGAAGGTGAACTGCAGGGAGCGGACCCGGTGGTCGAAGCTGGACGGCACCAGCTCGGGCGCGCCGACCGAGCGGACCTCGGGCAGCCGGGTGTAGAGCTCCCGGTAGAGCGTCTTCAGCTCCTGCCGCGCCAGGTGCGCACCGAGGCAGAAGTGCGGCCCGCCACCGCCGAAGCCGAGCTGGCGGTTGGGCTCCCGGGTGATGTCGAAGGCGTCGGGGTCGGGGAAGACCGCCTCGTCCCGGTTTGCGGATCCGTAGAAGAGCACCACCTTCTCGCCGCGGGCCAGCCGGGTGCCGTTCAGCTGATGGTCGGCGGCCAGGGTGCGGCGGAACTGGATGATCGGCGTCGCGTGCCGGACGATCTCCTCCACCGCGCCGTCGAGATGACGCTCGGGATCGGCCAGCAGCAGGGCGCGCTGCTCGGGGTGGACGGTGAGCAGGTGCAGCCCGTGCGCGAGGGCGTTGCGGGTGGTCTCCACGCCCGCCACCAGCAGCAGCGAGAAGAAGGCGCCGAGCTCACGCCCGGTCAGGCCGCGACCGCCCAGATCGGCGCTGACCAGCGCGGAGATCAGGTCGTCGGTGGGTCGGCGACGGCGCTCCCGGCCGAGCGCGGCGACCATCCGCTGCATCCGGGCCAGCGCCCGCAGCCCCTGCCCGGGCATCCTGATCCGCTCGCGCAACGGCCTGCGCAGGCCGGTGTGTTCGGAGGCCTGGTCGACCTGGTGCAGGATCTCGGGTCGTAGCTCCTCGGGGATGCCCATCATGGTGCAGATCACCTGGAACGGGAGCTCGGCGGCCACCGCGGGGACGAAGTCCTCGGGGCGGTGGGCGATCACCTCGTCCACGATCCTGGCCGCGATCGCGCCGATCGACTGCTCGACCCGGCCGATCAGGCGCGGCGTGAAGGCCCGGGAGACGATCCGGCGCAGCTGGGCGTGGCGCGGATCGTCCAGGTTCACCATCGAGTCGCCGAACAGCGCACGCACCCAGCGGGCCGGCTCGGGGGTGGTGACGCCCGGCGCGCTGGCGAAGACCTGCGGGTTGCGGCTGGCCGCGACCACGTCGGCATGGCGGACCAGGGCGTGGAACCCGCGCGGCCGCCGCAGCAGGCCACCCGGACGCTCGGCGAAGTAGACCGGCGCGGTGAGCGAGCGCAGGTACCGGAAGGCTGCCGCCTGCTCGGCCGGCGGCAACTGCCAGAAGGCGGGATCGGCGAGGTCGACCGGCGCCGGGGGCGCGGGTGTGCCGACGCCCGACTGCGGCATCAGCCTGGTACGTGCTTGATCGGGCATCGCTGCGCCCCCTCCCCCGGACTCCATTGCGATAACAGAGTGTTCATCAGTGAGTACGAAAGGTTAGCAGTGCGGGGTTCCGGGCGAACTCGCCCGATCGGGTGATCTCCGGCCCGAGCCTGCCTGGCGGCACCGCCGACCGGGAAGGAGGCTCGCTCAGCCCAACCGGCAGAGCCGCCGCTTGCCGGCCTGCCGCCAGGCGGGCCCGGCGGTCGCCAACGCCTCGGCGGCAGCCGGGCGCTGCGCCGCGTACAGCAGGCCGTAGCCGAAGGTCTCCTCCCCCGCCGCGTGGGCCTGGGCGGCGAGTTCGGGAAGCAGCCGCTCGGCCACGATCGCGTCCTGGTAGGCGCCCAGTGCGTCCTGGACCGCGCGCATGCACCGCGCCAGGCGGGCCGCGCCGGCCAGTTCGGCGGTGTAGCGGGCCCGCTTCGCGGCCTTGCGGGCGCCGTGCAGTGCCAGATCGCGGTCGGCGCCCTCGGGCAGCGCCAGGGCGGCGCGCAACCGCCCGCCGGTGCGCCGCTGTTCGGCCCGGAGCAGCCGCTCCAGCTCCGAGCGGCCACGCTTGGCCCGGTCGCGCAACGGCGGCCGCGCGGCCACCCGCTCCAGGTTCGCGAGCAGGGTGAAGTAGCGCTCACTGTCCAGGACTTCGCGGGCGACCCGATAGGCCTCGGCGTACCGCTCGGCGAACCGGGCGGCGATCCCGGTGGCCGGATCGCCGAGTTGCACCGGCAGTCGGGCGGCCTGACCGGCGAGCTGCTCCCCCGTCGTCTCGGCGTCCCGCGCGGCCCCCAGGACCTGGCCGAGCCAGCGCAGTTCCGTGCCGAGCTCGCGCACCTCCCGTTTCCGCAACAGCTTCTCGCAGCTCGCCAGGACGCTGCGCAGCCGCCGCGCGCAGACCCGCATCCGGTGCACGGCGTCCGCCTCGTCGCGGCGCACCGCACCGTCCAGGGCGAGCAGTTCGGCGTTCTGCCGGCGCAGGAAGGCCACCAGCGCCGCCGCCGCGCTGCCCGCCTTGGGCAGCCTCCCGGCCCGCCCGACCGGCAGCTCGGTCAGGCCCTGCGCGCGCAGCAGACCGTCCAGGGCGTCCAGCAGTCGGCGGCTCCCGTCGACCAGCGTGGCCCGGGTCCGCGACCAACCCGCGACCCGTCCCGCGCCGGTGAGGAACTCGGCCTGCACCGCGCTGCACTCCAGCTCCGCGAGGGTGCGCCCGCCCTGGTCGAGCAGCGCCGAGCGCTCCCGGCGGGTCCGTAGCCGCAGCACCGGCTGCAGCGGCCGGCCGCCGACATAGGACTGCACCCGGTCGAGGAGTTCCGTCGGCGGGGCGGGCGGCGCGGACGCGGCCCCTGGGACCGGGGCCGGCGGTGCGGCGCGGTGCTCCTCGCCGTTCGGCAGGGTGAGCGTCCACCCGGCGTCCAGGTCCTGCTCCAGTACTCCGCCGTGTGCGAGCAGCCGCAGGTCGGAGCTGTCCCAGCGCACCCGCACCGCCGCCGTCGGCAGCGCCTCGACCACCTCCGCCACGCGCGCGAGTCCGTGCGGGCGCAGGGGCTCGGTCGGCAGTCCCTGGTACGTCCGCGTGGTCTCGGCCTGTGCGGTGGCCATAGGTCCAAGCTTCCCGCGCCGTCGCGCTTCCTGCACCCCATCACCGGCCGGGGCCGTCGACCTGGCGCGAAGCGGCTACCTCACCCGACCCCGCCCCTGCTCAGGAAGCGTTCGACCGGCAGGGTCGCCGCGCCGCGGGCCACCGCGTCGGGGCCGAGCTCGCCCAGCACGATCCGGGCCTGGCTGAACGGGTGCCGCAATGCGTGCCGGGCGGCTGCCTGCTGGATGTGCGGCAGCAGCTCGCCGCCGAGCAGGAGTCCGGCCCAGCCGCCGAGCACGATCAGTTCCGGGTTCACCAGGTTGATCAGGTTCCCCAGGCCGATCCCCAGGTACTCCCCCGCCTCCTCAAGTACCTTCTGTGCGGCGGAGACTGATGTCACGTCAGCCGTGCTGGACGGAGAGGCTGCTGCCAGGACGGCTGCCAGCGTCGCCTCCTCCCCGTCCCCCGAGTCCCGGCCGCCCAGCTCGTGGTACCGCTCGACCAGCGCCGTGGCACCGACGTAGGCCTCCAGGCAGCCGAGTGCGCCGCAGCGGCAGGCCCGACCGCCGGCCTGGACCGTGGTGTGGCCCCATTCGCCCGCGCTGCCGCCGACGCCGCGGTAGGGCGCGCCGTCCAGCACCAGGGAGGCGCCGATGCCCGAGCCGAGCAGCGCGATCACGGCGGTGCGGGCGCCGCGGCCGGCGCCGAACCAGAGCTCGGCCTGTCCCATGGTGGTGGCGCCGTTGTCGATGTGCACGGGCAGTTCGGTGAACTCGCCGATCAGCCGGGCCAGCGGTACGGCCCGCCAGCCGGTGGTCTGGCCGTGCACCAGCGTCTCGGGCCCGTGCTCGACCACCCCCGGGACGCCGATGCCGAGTCCGAGCAGCGGCGCGGTGGCCTGGGCGGTGACCGTGCGCAGGCCGTCGGCGAGCGCCGCCAGGGCGGCCGCCGGGTCGTGCTGTCCCGGCGTCAGGGCGACTTCCACCCGGGCCCGTTCGGTCAGGTCGAGGTCGTAGAGCTCGACCCTGACCCGGGTCTCGCCGATGTCCACCCCGATCACCTGGCGCGCGCTCGGGTCGACCCGGAGCAGCACCCGTGGCCGGCCACCGTCGGAGCCGAGGGTGCCGGCCTCGACCAGCAGGCCGTCCTCGATCAGCTCGCCGGTGACGGTGCTGACCGCGCCGGGGCTCAGCCGGGTGTGGTGGATCAGGTCCTGGCGGGCCAGTGGTCCGTGGAACCAGAGTCGGCGCAGCAGCACGGCGCGGTTGGCGCGGCGCAGGTCGCGGACGGTCTGCGGCGGCTGCGCAGCCATCAGGCGCTGCCTCCTTCCGATCGGTGTCGGCTCGGTGTCGGCGCGGCGCCCTGTTGGCGGCGGCCTTGCGGTGGGCGCAAGTCTGCCTGACCGACGCGGTTGCGCGCACCCTTGACGGCGATACGGCGGGCTCAGTTTAATCACGTCGCAAAGAAACTCCGCGAACAGCGGTCGCACCAGCTCCCCGCACTGCCTCAACTCCCGTCCCCACCCGAGAGCCCCCAGCTGAGAGGCAGCACCTCCCCATGCGCCCACCCACCCGCTTCCGCAGCCGAGCCGTCGCGCTGCTCGGCTCCGCCACGCTCGCGCTCGGCGGCCTGCTGGCCGTCCCCACCAGCGCCGGCGCCGCCGGCGGCCAGGTCAACGTCTGGCTGACCAGCACCAACGACTCCGGCGGACGGACCGTCACCCGCGGCCTGCAGCCGCAGGCGCCGGTCTCGCTCACCACCGGTACCGGCACCGGTGACCAGACCGTCACGGTCAACGAGTCCACCCGCTACCAGCAGTTCACCGGCGCCGGCGCCTCGTTCACCGACACCGCCGCCTGGCTGCTGAACAGCAGCGGCGCGCTCACCGGCAGCACCCGCGGCACGGTGATGCGCAACCTGTTCGACCCGGTGAACGGCATCGGCCTGGACTTCCTGCGCAACCCGATGGGCGCCTCCGACCTGGCTCGTTACAGCTACACCTTCGACGACGTGCCGGCCGGTCAGAGCGACCCGAACCTCAACTCCTTCTCCATCGCGCACGACCTGGCCGACGTGCTGCCCCTGACCAAGCAGGCGCAGCAGCTCAACCCGGCCGTCAAGGTGATGGGCACGCCGTGGACGGCGCCGGCCTGGATGAAGGACAACGGCTCGTTCAACCAGGGCTGGCTGCAGTCCCAGTACTACGCCGCCTACGCGCAGTACTTCGTCAAGTACCTGCAGGCCTACCAGGCCAACGGCGTGCACGTGGACTACGTCACCGCGCAGAACGAGCCCACCTGCTGCGGCGGTTACCCGTCGATGCAGTGGAACGGCCCCGGGCTGCACTACTTCGTCGGCAGCAACCTGCTGCCCGCCCTGCACGCGGCCGGCCTCAGCACCAAGGTCCTGGCCCTGGACTGGAACTGGGACCAGTACGCGGGCTACGCCCAGCCGACGGTGGACGACGCGGCGATCCGCAGCGACTCGCTCTTCGGCGGCATGGCCTGGCACGGCTACGGCGGCGACGTCTCCGAGCAGACCACCGTGCACAATCAGTACCCGAACCTGGACGCCTTCGACACCGAGCACTCCGGCGGCACCTGGGTCGCCGACCAGCAGCGCGAGGACATGCTCAACATCATCGACTACACCCGCAACTGGGGTAAGTCGGTGGTCAAGTGGTCGCTCGCGGTGGACCAGAACATGGGTCCGCACAACGGCGGTTGCGGCACCTGCACCGGTCTGGTCACGGTGCACAACGGCGACTCGCGCAGCGGCCAGGTGGACTACACGGTCGAGTACTACGATCTGGGCCAGCTGACCAAGTTCGTCAAGCCCGGCGCCTACCGGATCGACTCCACGGCCAACTCGGCGGTGCCGAACGTCGCCTGGCTCAACCCGGACGGTTCGAAGGCCCTGGTCGCCTACAACGACAGCGGCAGCGTGCAGAACCTGCGGGTCAACTGGGGCAGCCAGTCCTTCGGTTACAACCTGCCCGCGCACACCTCGGCCACCTTCACCTGGGGCGGCACCCAGTCCTCGGCGCCGACCGGTGCGATCACCGGCTACGGCGGCAAGTGCGTGGACGTGGCCGGCGCCAACTCCGCCAACGGCACCGCCGTCCAGCTCTACGACTGCAACGGCACCAACGCCCAGCAGTGGACGGTGCCGGGCGACGGCACCCTGCGGGCCCTCGGCAAGTGCCTGGACCTGACCGCGGCCGGCACCGCCAACGGCACCCAGACCCAGCTCTACGACTGCAACGGCACCGGCGCCCAGCAGTGGACCGCCACCGCCTCGCACCAACTGGTCAACCCGCAGTCCGGCCGCTGCCTGGACGCCACCGGACCGAGCTCCGCCAACGGCACCCGGCTGCAGATCTGGGACTGCGGCGGCGGCGCCAACCAGTCCTGGACACTCCCCAGCTGACGATCAGTCACCTCACGACCGGTCGGGGAGCGGATGCCGCACCCCGGCCGGCCGCTCGGTGCGGTCCAGTTCCTCGTCCAGGGCGATGGCCGCAGCGATCAGGGCCAGGTGGGTGAAGGCCTGGGGGAAGTTGCCGAGCTGCTCCCCGGACGGGCCGATCTCCTCGGCGAACAGGCCGACGTGGTTGGCGTAGGTGAGCATCTTGTCGAAGGCGTAGCGGGCCTGGTCGAGCCGCCCCGCGCGGGCCAGCGCCTCGACGTAGAGGAAGCTGCAGAGGTTGAAGGTGCCTTCGGAGCCGCGCAGTGCAGGTCGCCGACCATGCCCTGGTCCGCGATGTCCGGGTACTCGTTCACGGTGCCTCCTGGGTCGGGCGACACCCGGCGGTCACCCAGCCGTCGGAGTGCCGCCTGCGACCCTAACCAGCGGATCGGGCCGGCGAATCACCCCGCGCGGGTGACGGACCGGCGCGCGGAAATCACCCGTCGAGGGTGGTCCGCGAGGTGCGAGGAACAGCGAACGTGGAAGCGGGGGCGCCGGGCCCTCCTGCGGTCGGTCCGGCTGACGTCCGGCGACGGGAGACAGGCCATGCACGACTATCCGCTGCTGAACATCTTCCTCACCACCATGTGGTTCTTCCTCTGGGTGCTGTGGATCATGTTGCTGTTCCGCGTCTTCGCCGACCTGTTCCGCGACGACACGGTGAGTGGCTGGGGGAAGGCCGGCTGGTCGGTGTTCCTGATCCTGCTGCCGTTCCTCGGCGTGTTCGTCTACCTGATCGCCCGCGGCAAGGGCATGGGAATGCGCGAGATGGCCCAGGCCCAGCAGGCGGAGCAGGACTTCCGCAGCTACGTGAAGGAGGCGGCCGGCTCCGAAGCGGCGCCGACCGGTGCGGCGGCCGAGTTGGCCCGGCTGGCCGAGCTGCGGCGCAACGGCGACATCTCGGAGGAGGAGTTCCAGCGCGCGAAGGCCCTTGTCCTGGAGTGACCCGCCGGGCCACGACACACACCGGAGGTTTCGATGGCAACCGCACAGCACAACGTGCCGCTGGGGAGTCGGCAGGCACCGGGGGACGCCCACGGCGAGACGATGTTGACGTTCGCCGCCGTCATGATGGGAATCCTGGCACTGTTCAACGGACTTGACGGCATCGCGGCGATCAACCACTCCCATGTGTTCGTCGGGAACGCCCACTACGTCTTCGGGGATCTGCGGGCCTGGGGGTGGGCGATCCTCGCACTGGCGATCGCTCAGGGCTTCACCGTGGTGGGCATCCTCGCCCGGGTGCAGGTGGCCCGTTGGTTCGGCGTCGCGGTGCTGGCCCTGAACGGTTTCGCCCAGATGGCGTTCATCCCGTCGTACCCCGTCTGGTCGGTGCTGATCCTCGGCGTCGACGTCATCGCGCTCTACGCACTGGTCGCATACGGCGGCCCCAGGACACCGGTGGAGCAGGGGGGCACCACGTACGCCGAGACCACCGAGCGCCGGGAGGACCCCGGCCCGCCCCGGTCAGCCTGACCTCTCATCCCAGGAGCTGTCGTGAGCAACGAACCCAACGAACAGGCCGGCCCCAACGAAGAGGCCGGCGAGACGATCGAGCCGGGCCCCATCGACTACTTGGTCCTCGAGTTCCCCGGCACCCGGCTGACCGGCGAAGGCCTGCCACTGCTCGTCGACCTGGTCGACCGCGGGATCATCCGCATCCTCGACCTGACCTTCGTCACCAAGGAGGCGGACGGCACGGTGGTCGGCATCCAGCTGGCCGACGTGACCGGTGACGGCCAGCTGGACCTCACCGTCTTCGAGGGCGCCGCCTCCGGGCTGCTGGACCAGGGCGACGTCGCCGAGGCCGGCTCGCTCCTCGCGCCGGGCAACTCCGCCGCCGTCCTGCTCTACGAGAACCTGTGGGCGGCGCCACTGGCCGCAGCCCTGCGCCGGGCCGGTGCCCGCATGATCGCCGGCGGACGGGTCCCGGTGCAGGACATCATCGAGACGCTCGACGCGCTCGACTCCAAGGTCTGAACCCCTCGCCACCCCCGCTACCCCTGGGAGGAAACCATGCCCGGACTACTTCGCGGAGTCGCCCGTACCGCGGTCGTCGCCGGAACGGCCACCGCGGTCTCCAACCGTGTGTCCCGTCGCCAGGCCGGCCGCTGGGCCCAGCAGGAAGCCGCCGCCCAGCCGGCGCCTCCAGCAGCGCCCCCGGCGGCGCCCCCGGCCGCACCGCCACCCGCGGCTCCGGCCGCCTCCATGGACGAGAAGCTCGACCAGCTGAAGGAACTCGCCACCCTCAAGGAGCAGGGCGTCCTCACCGAGGAGGAGTTCGCCGCCCAGAAGGCCCGCGTGCTCGCCGGCTGACCCGTGGGATGACCTGGAGGCGTCGTGAAGCGGTGGAACATCCTGTTAGTGCTCGGCACCGCCCAGTTCCTGATGGTGCTCGACGCCTCGGTGATGAACGTGTCGATCAGCCAACTGGTCGAGGACTTCGACACCGAGGTCACCTCGATCCAGGCCGTCATCACCCTGTACACCCTGGTGATGGCGGCCTTCATGATGACCGGGGGCAAGCTCGGCGACATGTTCGGGCGGCGCCGGATGTTCATCGTCGGCCTCGCCGTCTACGGGGTCGGCTCCGGGCTGACCGCGCTCGCGCCTACCGTCTGGGTGCTCGCGATCGGGTGGTCGGTCATCGAGGGGCTGGGCGCGGCCCTGGTGCTGCCCGCCCTCGCGGCGCTGGTGGCCGGCTCCTACACGGGCCGCGCCCGGGCCGTGGCCTACGGCGTCATCGGCGGCGTCGCCGGCGCCGGGATCGCGGTCGGCCCGCTGGTGGGCGGCTGGGTCACCACCTACCTCAGCTGGCGGCTGGTCTTCGCCGGCGAGGTCGTCCTCGTCCTGGTCATCCTGCTGCTGGTCCGCTGGATCCCGCAGCAGCCGGCGCCGACCGAGCGGGTGCGGCTGGACACGGTCGGCTCCGCGCTGTCCGCGGCCGGCCTCGCCCTGATCGTCCTCGCGGTCCTGCAGAGCGGCACCTGGGGCTGGGTCGCGCCGCGCAATCCCCCGTTCACCGTGCTCGGGTTCGCGCCGACGCTGTTCGCCATGGCCCTCGGCGCCGCCCTGCTCTACGTGTTCTGCCGCCACGAACGCCGACGCGAGGCACAGGGCCGGGAACCGCTGGTCTCGCTCGACCTGTTCGGCAACCGGCCGCTGCGTGCGGGGCTGGCCACGCTGTTCAACCAGAACGCCATCCTGCTCGGCCTGTTCTTCGTCATCCCGCTCTACCTCCAGGTCGTCCAGGGGCTCGACGCCTTCCAGACCGGGCTGCGGCTCCTCCCGGTGTCCATCACCATGCTCGGCGCCTCGATGTGCGGCTCGCTGCTGCTGCGGCTGGCCTCACCGCGGACCATCGTCCGGGTGGGACTTCTGGTCCTGCTCGGCTCCACGCTGTGGCTGATCACGGCCATCGGACCGGAGCTGCACGGCGCCTCGTTCGCCGGCGCGATGGCGCTGCTGGGCCTGGGGATGGGGATGCTCGCCTCCCAGTTGGGCAACACGGTGCAGTCCAGCGTGCAGGGGGCGGACCGCAGCGAGGCCGGTGGGCTGCAGTACAGCGCGCAGAACCTCGGGTCCTCGGTCGGCACGGCGCTGGTCGGCGCCGTTCTGATCGGTGCCCTGGCCGGGTCCGTGACCAGCCAGATCAGCAGCGACCCGCGGATCTCGGACGCCGTCGCCGGGCAGGCCCAGGTCCGGGTCGAGGCGGGCCTGTCCTTCGTCCCCGCCGACCAGGTGGCCACGGCGCTCGCCGGGGTGCCCGAGCTGCCGCCGCAGGAGGCCGCCGCCATCGTCGAGAACTACCAGGACGCGCAGATCGACGGCCTCAAGGCCGCCGTCCTCGTCTGCACCGGGATCACCGCCGTGAGCTTCCTGTTCACCGGCAAGCTTCCGGCCGGCAGGCCCTCGCGCACGCCCTGAGCCAGACGCCCTGAGCCGGACGTTTTGAGCCGGACGTTTTGAGCCGGACGTTTTGAGCCGGACGTTTTGAGCAAGTGCCCCCGAGACCGCCTCACCCGCACCGGGTGACCCGCGACTGGCCGTCCCCGCCGGAGCGAGGTTGAGTGGAACTGTCGCCAGATGACAGTACTCACCCTCGTCTCCCTGGATGGCCCGATGAAGGACCTCGCAGCACCCGGCGCCGCCGAGCGTTCCCGGCGGCTCGCACCCTCGGGTGATCCGATGCTCGCGGCCAGGTTCACCGTCCCCGCGCCGCCGAAGCTGCTGGTGCACCGCCCGGGGCTGCTCGGCCGTCTGACCAAGGGTGCGCAGGGGACCCTCACGCTGGTCAACGGTCCGGCCGGCGCGGGCAAGACGACACTCGTCTCGCACTGGCTCGACGCGCGCCTGGCACCACCCGTGAGCGCCTGGCTGACCGTGGAGGCCACCGACGCACCGGGTGTGTTCTGGGCCCATGTCCTGGAGACGCTGCGCCGGCACGGTGTCCGGCTCGGGGCCGAGGTGGGCCGGCCGACCAGCGCCACGGCGGTGGACCAGTCGCTGCTGATCCGCCTGGCCGACGCGCTGGCCGAGCGGTCGGATCCCGCGGTCCTGGTCCTCGACCAGGTCGATGTCCTCACCTCGAAGGAGATCGTCGACCAGCTGCAGTTCGTGCTGAGCCACTGCTCCGCGGGCCTGCACCTGGTGCTCCTCGGCCGGGCCGAGCCGCCGCTGCCGCTGCACCGCTACCGGGCGGCCGGCGAGATCACCGAGATCCGCAGCACCGACCTGCGGTTCACCGAGACCGAGGCGCGCGAGCTGCTCGCCGCCCACGGGCTGGCGCTCCCGGGCGGCACGGTCCGGCTGCTCGTCGAGCGCACCGAGGGGTGGGCGGCGGGCCTGCGGCTGTGTGCGCTGGCCATGCAGCGCAGCGAGGACCCGAAGGCCTTCGTCCAGGATTTCGCGGCGGACCGGACGACCATCGCCGATTTCCTGCTCACCGAGGTGCTGGAGCCCGAACCGCCACCCACCCAGGAGCTGCTGCTGCGCGCCAGCATCACCGATCCGATCCACCCGGACCTGGCTGATGCCCTGGGCGAGCGTCAGGACGCCGACCGGACCCTGGCCGAACTGGCGCGCGCCAACGCCTTCGTGGAGCGGGTCGACGGCTCCGCCGTGTACCGGCTGCACCCGCTCTTCGCCGAGGTGCTGCGCGCCCGGCTGCGGCACCGGCACCCCGGGCTTGAGCCGCGGCTTCGCGGCGAGGCGGCGCGCTGGTTCGCCGGAGCGGGGTGGCTGACCGAAGCCGTCGCGCAGGCCGCGGCCGCGGCCGACTGGGAGTTCGCGGCCGGACAGGTGGTCGATCAGCTGGCCATCGGCCGGCTGCTGGCCGGCCCGGACGCCGAGGAGCTGCGGCCGGCGTTCGCGGCCATGCCGCCGGACCTGCCGGGCTCGGCGCCGGCCCTGGTGGGGGCGGCCTGCCGGCTGGTCGAGCGCGACCTCGAAGGCTGCCGGGCGCAGCTGCGGCGGGCCGACGGCTGCCTCGGCGAGTCCGAGCCCGCCGAGTCGCGGTTGAGCCGGGCCCTGGTGGAGGTGCTGGCCGGGCGGCTGGCCGGTGACCCGGCGGTCACCGAGCAGGCGGCGGCGGACGCCGAACGGCTGTGGACCGAGGTCCCGCCCTCGCTCGCGGCCGGGCACCCGGAGGTCCCCGCGATGGTGCTGGCGGCTCTCGGCGCCGCCGAGCTCGGTGCCGGGCACCTCGACCGGGCCGCAGCCGTGCTGGCCACGGCCGTCGAGGCCTGCGGGCGGCCGGCGACCGAGCCCCCGCTCTGCGACTCGCTCGGCTCGCTGGCCCTGGTGGAGTTGCTGCGTGGCCGGCTGCGGGCGGCCGAGACGCACGCCGGCGAGTCGCTGGCCGTCGTCGAGCAGGCCGTGGTGCGGCCGCAGGGCCCCGTCCGGCTGGACCATGTCGTCCTGGCCGGGGTGGCGACCGAGCACGACGACCTGGCGACCGCCAGAGTCGAGCTGGAACTGGCGCGGGCGACCGCCGGTCCGCAGCCCGAGCCGGTGGCCGAGGTGGCGGCGGCGGTCATCGGCGCCCGACTGGCGGCGGCCGAGGGCCAGTGGGAGCAGGCCTTCGCCGTCCTCCAGGGGGTCGGCTCCGGCGCTGCCCAACAGCCTTTGCCCGCCTGGGCGGTGGACGAGCTCGCGATCGCCGAGTCCGCGGCGCACCTGACGCACGGCGATGCGGACACGGCTCTCCAGGTGCTGGGTGCCGTGCCCTCGGAACGGCCCGAGCACGCGCTGGCCGAGGCACGGGCCCTGCTGGCGACCGGGCAGCAGCAGCAAGCGCTGCGGGTGCTGGCTGCGGTTCCCGGCGACGGGCCGGCCACCGGCGCAACCACCGCCACCGCGCAGACCCAGGCCTGCCTGCTGCGCGCCCAGGCGGCCGTGGCGGAGGAACAGCCCGAGGAGGCCAGGCTGCAGCTGACCCGGGCCCTGGTCCTGGCCAGGCCGGAGGAGCTGCGGCGGGTGTTCGTGGAGAGCGGTCCGTGGGTGCGCCGACTGCTGCGCCAGGACCCGCAGTTGGCCCGTGCCCACAGCTGGCTGCCGGCCCGTACCCTCGGCTATCTGCGCCCCGGAGCCTGCGAGCAACTTCCGGCGGTGGTTGGCCAGTTGAGTGAGCGCGAGCGGGAGGTGCTGCGGCAGACCGCACAGTTGCTGTCCACCGAGGAGATCGCGGCCGAGCTCTTCCTCTCCGTCAACACCGTCAAGACCCACCTGAGGAGCGTCTACCGCAAGCTCTGCGTCAGCCGCCGCAGCGAGGCGGTCCGCCGGGCCCGGGAGTTGGGGATCCTCTGACCGGTGGTGGTGCGGGGCGCCCCGCACCACCCGTCCCCCCGGACAGGCCCCAGGTCGGTCAGCCGAGGGCCAGGGCCCTCAGCCGGTCGGCGGCGCCGTTGAAGTAGTCCTGGTCGCCGGGGAAGGTGCCGGAGTCGGCGTACTGCCAGAAGGTCTGATAGCCCCAGCCGTTCGGGAGGGTCCCGACGGTGGAGGCGTAACGGGCGATCCAGAGCGGGTTGGTGGTGCCGAAGCCGCCGTTGTTGCCGGTGCAGGTCGCCCACCAGTTGGTGGTGGTGTAGATCGTCGGGTAGCGCCCGGTCAGGTAGTGGACCTGGTTGCTGAAGCTGTGGATCCAGGAGACCATCGCGCTCTGGCTCAGCCCGTAGCAGGTCGCGCCGTACGGGTTGTACTCGATGTCCAGCGCGGGCGGCAGGGTCTTGCCGTCGGCCGACCAGCCGCCGCCGTGGCTGACGAAGTAACTCGCCTGGGTGGCACCGCTGGAGACGTTCGGCAGCGCGAAGTGGTAGGCGCCCCGGATCAGTCCGGCGTTGTAGGAACCGTTGTACTGCTGCGCGAAATAGGGGTTGGTGTAGCCGGTGCCCTCGGTGGCCTTGATATAGGCGAAGGCGCCGCCGTTGGCCGCCACCGAGGACCAGTTGACGTTGCCCTGGTAGCTGGAGACGTCCAGCCCCCTGGTCTGGGTGACCAGCGGCTGGATGCCGCCGCCGGCGTCGCGGCCCTCGTGGGCGGCCACCGTGGAGCCGGCGAAGTCGCGCTCCGGGTGGGTGGGTTGGAAGCCGCGTCCGGCGGCGTCGGCCTGAGCGGGCGCCGCCGCGGTGGCGGCGAGCAGCACGGCGGACAGCGCGGTGGCCGCGACGGCGCCGGTGCGGCGCAGCCGGGAGCGGGCGGCGGTGTGGGAGTGGCGGGCGGCGCGGGAGAGGCGTGAGGTGCGGGCAGTACGGGACATGTTCGCTCCTTGTGGCCTGGCAGGGATGAGTACCACATGTGCGAGCTGTGCGAGAACGCGAATGCCAATGCACGCATACCAATGATTGGCATGACCTTGCCCGGCGAGCGTAGCGGCCAACCCCCTTGCACCGCTAGAGAACTGAGGCTCACTCAGCAGAAAAACGCCCACCAGGACCCGCGTAGACCAGACCCCGCCACCGCGCGTTCACCCGCACCGGCGGAGCCGCCCAGCCACCCCGTACCGGCAGGCCCGCTCAGCGCAGCCGGCGCGCCACCTCGCCCAGCGCCTCGGCCACCACCGCGAGCTGCTCGCGGTCCAGCACGTCGACCAGGGCCGCGCGCACCGCCGCCACGTGCCCGGGCGCGGCCGACCGCAACGCCGCCATGCCCTCCTCGGTCAGGTAGGCGAAGACCCCGCGCACATCGCTCGAGCAGGACCGTCGCCCGACCAGCCCGGACTTCTCCAACTGGGCCACCTGGTACGTGAGTCCACTCTTGGAGGTGACCAGGCGGTCGGCCAGCTCGGCCATCCGCAGCGAGTGGCTCGGCGCGGCGGAGAGGTGGACCAGGATCTCGTACTGGGTGTGCGAGAGCCCAGCGTCGTCCTTGAGCTGCTGCTCGAGGTGGCGCGCCACCAGATTGCTCGCCGCGAGGAAGCCTCGCCAGGCCGCCATCTCCTGCTCGTCCAGCCACCGGGTCTCTGCCATGCGAACCAGCTTATCCCTGTTGTTCAAATTTGAAGAGCGATGTACTGTCGCCCGAGACGGATCTTCAAATTTGAACTACTGCTGCCCCGGAACCAACCGGAGACGACCGGAGAACCTCATGACGAGCCGCACCCCCCAGCCCGCCCGGATCCGCACCCGGGTCACCGTGCCGCTGCGCTTCGGCGACGGCTACCGGGTCGACGCCGACGTGGTCACCTTCCACGACCTCGCCGACGGCGCCGAACACCTGGCCCTCGGCCTCGGCGACCCGGGCGCGAGCACCACCCCGCTGGTCCGCCTGCACTCCGAGTGCCTCACCGGCGACGTCTTCGGCTCCGCCCGCTGCGACTGCGGCCCGCAGCTGCGCGAGGCCGTCGAGCGGATCGCCGAGCGCGGTGGCTACCTGCTCTACCTGCGCCAGGAGGGTCGCGGGATCGGGCTCTACAACAAGCTCGACGCCTACGCCCTGCAGGACCGCGGCCTGGACACCTATGCCGCCAACGCCGCCCTCGGCCTGCCCGAGGACGGCCGCGACTACACGGCGGCCGCGCAGATGCTGCAGACCCTCGGCGCCCCGCGGATCGACCTGCTGAGCAACAACCCCGACAAGGCCGGTCAGCTGGCCGCGCTCGGCATCACCGTCGCCGAGCGCGTCCCCACCGGAGTGCACGCCTCCCCGAGCAACCTGCGCTACCTGCGCACCAAGGCCACCGGCACCCCGCTCACCCTCGGCCACGGCCTGGAGCTGCTCTCCGAGGGCGCCTGACCGCCGCCCGCGCGCATGTTGTTCAAATTCGAACCGAGAGGTATGGTCGAGATATTGGTGTTCAAATTTGAACTAGCCCTTTGAACCAGCCAGGCAAGGAGATCGCCATGCCCGTCCGCCGCCTCAACCACGCGGTGCTCTACATCCGCGACGTGGCCACCTCGGTCGCCTTCTACACCGAGGTGCTCGGCTTCAAGATCGATGTCGAGATCCCCGGCCGGGCCGCCTTCCTCAGCGCCCAGGAGACCCTGAACGACCACGACCTCGGCCTGTTCGCGATCGGTGCCGGCGCGCCCGGTCCGCAGCCGGGCCGGGTCGGCCTCTACCACCTGGCCTGGGAGGTCGGCACGCTGGGCGAGCTGGCCGAGATCGGCCAGGTGCTCGCCGAGCGCGGCGCGCTGGTGGGCGCCACCGACCATGTGGTGTCCAAGTCCTTCTACGCCAAGGACCCGGACGGCAACGAGTTCGAGGTGATGTGGCGGGTCCCGCGCGAGGACTGGCCCACCGGCGAGGAGCAGGGCGGGATGCGGGCGCTGGACCTGCAGGCGGCCATCGACCGCTGGGGCGCCGACCTGGCCACCGGCGCGGCGGCCGGCTCCGCCACCTGAGCCCGGGCGCCACCCGCCCTGCCGCGACAGGCCCTAACCGAGGAAGGGCGACGGGATCGCCAGCAGCTCCGCCAGTCGATCGGCCACCGCCCCGGCGTGGGTGAGCGGCACCGCCGGCGCGTCCCCGCGCCGGGTCGGCCGGACACCGCGGACCGCACACAGGTGCAGCAGCCACAGGGTACGGATGGTGTTGCTCGCCTCGGCCGGGACCGGCCCGGGCTCGCCCGCGGCGAACATCGCGGCCACCCGGTCCAGCCAGCCCACCGACTGAGCCTCGGTCAGCCCGGGCCCGGTCAGGATCCCGGCCAGCGCGTAGGCGAGCCGGTCGTCCTCCAGCGCGTCCCAGACCTGGGCGGTCGGCGCCACCATCCGAGCCGCGCCCAGCTCCAGCAGCGCCACCGGATCGGCCGGGCTGTGCACACCGAAAGCGCCGAGCAGGTCGGCCCCGTGCGCGACGGCGTGCAGCCAGCCGAGTTCCGCGTCGTACCCGCGCAGGTCCTGCTCGGCGAGGTACCAGTCGGCGAAGGCGCTCAGCCAGTGCGGCGCGTACGCCCCGTGCTTGACCAGGGCGGCCAGGATCAGCGGCGCGAAGGTGCGGGCCTGCACCTCGGGGTCGGCGAACCGCTCGGCCATCTCGTCGCCGAGCGCCTGCCGCTGCTCGCTGGAGAGCTTCGGGATCAGCTCGACCAGCCCGACGTAGGCGTGCTCGTCCCGGACCGCGGGGTCGGGCGAGCGCAGGGCGGCGGAGAGCTCGGCGATCGTGGCGTCCATGATCGAACACCGTAGCGGATCACCCGTCCGGGCTGGGCCCGGGTTGGCAGCGCGGGCACCAGTACGCGACCCTCTGCTGCGGGGCCACGCCCTGGCTCGCGGTGCGGATCGTGCTCCCGCAGCGGCGGCAGGGCCTGCCCGCCCGGCCGTAGACCCAGTGCGCCCGGTCCGGGCGCAGCTCGCCGGTGGTGGGGTGGCCCGGGCGCAGCCGGTTGGCGAAGAGCAGCCGGTGTGCCAGGGCGACCAGCCGCTCGGGGGCGGGCAGTTCGCCGAAGGCCGTCCACGGGGTGACCCCGGCCAGGAAGCAGAGCTCGTTGGCGTAGACGTTGCCGATGCCGGCCAGGTTGCGCTGGTCGAGCAGCGCCTCGCCGGCCGGCCGCTCCGGCGCGGCGGCCAGTCGGCGCAGCGCCTCGGCGGCCAGGTCCGGGCCCCAGTCGGCGGCATGGGGGCACCTCCCGGCCGGAGGCTGGGGGAAGGTCCGGCCCCAGGTGCCCGACCGCCGCGGCCTCGTCCGCGGTGCGCAGCAGCTGCACCACCGGAAGTCGGTAGCCGACCGCCGTGCACGCCTCGGTGCCGAGGACCACCCGGATCTGGTGCCCGGCCCCACCCGTCCACCGCTCCCCCGCCCGGTAGACCTGCCAGCGTCCGTCCATCCGCAGATGGGTGTGGAGCGTCAGGCCGCCGTCCAGCCGGGCCAGCAGGTGCTTCCCGCGCGGCCGCACCTCCAGCACCTGGCGCCCTGTCAGCTGCGCGGTGGCGTGCGCCGGCACCCGCAGCTCGGCACTGGTCAGCCGCTGCCCGGCCAGCGCCTGGTGCAGCTGGGCGGCGGTACGGAAGACGGAGTCACCCTCGGGCATGCCCCAAGCATGCACCCGCCCGGCATGCACCCAGGAAGCGCAGTGCCCCCACTCTCGTCCGCGCCGCGTGGGCGGGCCGCGACTAGGCTCGACAGAGCGGCGCTCTGCCGCGCCCGCGCCCAGACCAGGAGGCGACCGATGGCGATCGCGACCGTGAATCCGGCGACCGGACAGACCCTCAGGACCTTCGAGCCGTACTCCGCCGCCGCCATCGAGCAGCGCCTGGCCCGGGCCGAGCAGACCTTCGCGCAGTACCGCACCACCGACTTCGGCCGCCGCGGCCAGCTGATGCACCGGGCGGCCGAGCTGCTGGACGCGGACCAGGAGACCATCGCCCGGCTGATGACCACCGAGATGGGCAAGCCGCTGACCGCCGCCCGCGCGGAGGCCGCCAAGTGCGCCAAGGCGATGCGCTGGTACGCCGACCGGGCGCCCGGGCTGCTGGCCGACGAGCACCCCTCGACCCAGGACGTGGTGGACGCGGGCGCCAGCCGGGCCTGGGTGCGCTACCGGCCGCTCGGCGTGGTGCTGGCGGTGATGCCGTGGAACTTCCCGCTCTGGCAGGTGGTCCGGTTCGCCGCCCCCGCGCTGATGGCCGGCAACGTGGGCCTGCTCAAGCACGCCTCGAACGTGCCGCAGACCGCCCTCTATCTGGAGGACCTGTTCCGTGGCGCCGGCTTCCCGGACGGCTGCTTCCAGACCCTGCTGATCGACTCCCACACGGTCGCCGACCTGCTGCGCGACCCCCGGGTGGCCGCCGCCACGCTGACCGGCAGCGAGGGGGCCGGGCGCTCGGTGGCCTCGGTGGCGGGCGACCAGGTGAAGAAGACGGTGCTGGAGCTGGGCGGCAGCGACCCGTTCGTGGTGCTGCCCTCGGCGGACGTCGCGGCGGCGGCCCGCACCGCCGTGACCGCGCGGGTGCAGAACAACGGGCAGTCCTGCATCGCGGCCAAGCGGTTCATCGTGCACGAGCACGTCTACGAGGAGTTCCGGGCCGCCTTCAACGCCCGGATGGCGGCGCTGCGGATCGGGGATCCGATGGACGAGAGCACCGAGATCGGGCCGCTGGCCACCCGGCAGGGGCGCGAGGAGCTCGGCGAGCTGGTCGCGGACGCCGTGGAGCTGGGCGCCGAGGTGGAGTGCCGGGTGGAGCTGCCGTCCGGGCTCGGCGAGGGGTGGTACTACCCGCCGACCGTGCTCAGTGGGATCACCTCACGGATGCGGATCCACCACGAGGAGGCCTTCGGCCCGGTCGCCACGCTGTACCGGGCCGCCGACCTGGACCACGCCGTCGAGCTGGCCAACGACACGCCGTTCGGGCTGAGCTCCAACGTCTGGACCACCGAACCGGCCGAGCAGGAGCGCTTCGTCCGGGACATCCAGGCGGGCGGGATCTTCTTCAACGGCATGACCGCCTCGCATCCCGCACTGCCGTTCGGCGGGGTGCGGCGCTCCGGGTACGGGCGCGAGCTGTCCGGACACGGCATCCGGGAGTTCTGCAACGCCACCACCGTGTGGGAGGCCTGAGGACGGGTCAGGCCTGAGGACGACTCAGGTCTCGGCCCGGCTCGAGCCCCGGCTGGCTCAGGCCCGGCCTAGGCCCGGCTCAGTCCTCGCCGAGGACGGCGTACCACTCGGCGTCGCCGTGCTCGAAAGGCTCGGCCGCCGCGTCCTCCTCGGCGATCCGGCGCTGCGCCTGCTGCTCGGGATGTTTGCCCGGCTCGCCGGTCGCGCTGACCTCTCGTTCCATCGCGGTCTCCTCGGTTCGTTCTCGTCGGTTCGCTCGCGTCGGTTCTCGCCTCGGTTGGCTGCCGACTGGACGGGCTCTCCGGTGATCCTCGGGGATTCCTCGGCCGGGCAGGATCCGAACCGGTCGTGTCCACACTAATGGCGGATCATCCTCACCCGAACGGCCGACACGCCGGCAGGTCAGTCGTCCTCGCGAGATCAGTCGTCCGCGCGAGGTCAGTCATCACCCGCGAGGTCAGTCGTCCTCCGGCAGGCGCGGGCCGAGCAGCGAGAACCGGCCGCCGTGCGGGTCACGCAGGTCCGCCACCCGCCCGTACGGACTGTCGCGCACCTCGCCCAGCACATCGGCGCCGAGCCGGCCGGCCTGCTCCACGGAGGCGTCGGCGTCGGCGACCGAGAAGTAGACGTTCCAGCTCGGCCGGGCCTCCGGATCGGTCGCCCTCACCAGGGCGGCGACGCTGCGCTCCTCGGTGCGCAGCACCACCCGGTCGTGCTCCCAGCGCACGTCGAACTCGGCCGGATCGCGTTCGTCCCAGCCGAAGACGCCGCCGTAGAAGAGCGCGGCGTCGAAGGCGTCCGGGGTGCGCAGCTCGATCCAGACCGGCGCGCCCGGGAGCGTGTGCAGCACCGCGCCGGTGCGCCGGTCGCCCTCCCAGACGCCGAACGGCGCGCCGGCCCGGTCGGAGGCGATCGCCAGCCGTCCGGCGTCGAAGCCCAGCGGCCCGATCGCGACCGTGCCGCCACGGGCCCGGATCCGCTCGGCGACCATGTCGGCGTCCTCGGTGCCGAAGTAGGTGGTCCAGGCGACCGGCAGCTCCAGATCGGTCGAACCGGACAGACCGGCCACCGCGACGCCACCGAGCATGGCCCGGACATAGGGGCCCCAGCGGTCCGGTCCACGGCTGAACGACCAGCCGAACAGCGAGCCGTAGAAGGCCATCGCGGATTCCAGGTCACCGGCCATCAGGCTCACCCAGCTGGGCACGGCCGGCACGCACCGGACGGCCGCCCCCTTCACCACCGCACCGGTCGCCGCTGGCTCGGTCATCGCTGCGCCTCCTAGGTGCCCGGCCGTCCTGGCCTGGCCGGTTCTGGTCCGACCGTACCCGGCTCCGGCCCCCCTCGCACGGACCCCGAGCCGGACGTGGCCGGGCCACCCGGGCCGACAACGACCGCGCCCGGTCAGCTCCTCACCAAGCGCCGACGCCGCCTTGACGCCGCGTCGGTGATCCGCTGCCAGCGGGTGTCCAGCAGCTCGGCGACCGTGCTCGTCGAGTGCGGCTCGGCCTCCAGCAGGGCGACCGTCTCCGGCTCGAGGGTGCGGTTGCGCCGGACGGTCGGGTGGTCGAGGTCGGCCGCGTCCACGACGCTCTGCAGGAACAGCAGGTTGGCGGCGACCAGCCACTCGCTGGTCTCCGGTCGGGCATCGGCGCCGGGCTGCCCGGTGGCCAGCGCCCAGGGGTCGGGCGCCAGGTAGCGCACGGTGCCGACGGCGGTGAACTCCAGGGCCGCCGCGCACATCGCGCACGGCTGCTGGGTGCTCCACAGGGTCAGCCCCGCGAGGTCGCTACCGGTACGGACCAGGGCCAGCGCATTCAACTCGGCGTGTGCCAGCGGCGTGCCCTGCAGCAGGTCGGGGCCGCCCGGACCGTCGTACGCCCGGTTGCGGCCCTCGGCGCGGACCAGACCCGCACCGTCCACCAGCACCGCACCGACCGCGAGCCCGCCCGCCGTCAGCGACAGGTGCGCCAGTTCCAGGCAGCGCCGCACCGCCACGGGTGCGGCCTGCCAGGACTCCTCGAAACCGCTCATCGCTCGACTCCCCCACAGATCGCGATATCAGCGGCTCATGCTACGGCTTGAAGAGGAACTACGGCCTGGTCATCCGCAGCACGTCGAGGGCCTCGTCCAGCTGGGTCTCCGTCAGCAGACCGCGTGCCACATACCCGCGTTCCAGCACCACCTGACGGATCGTCTTCGACTCGGCGAGCGACTGCTTGGCTACCTTGGCCGCCTCCTCGTAGCCGATGTAGCGGTTGAGCGGAGTGACGATGGAGGGCGAGGACTCGGCGTACTCGCGGGCCCGCTCGACGTTGGCGGTGATGCCGTCCACCGTGCGGTCGGCGAGCAGGCGGCTCGCGTTGGCCAGCAGCCGCACCGACTCCAGCAGGTTGCGGGCGATCACCGGGAGCATCACGTTGAGCTCGAAGCTGCCGCTCGCCCCGGCCATCGCCACGGTCGCGTCATTGCCCACCACCTGGGCCGCGACCATCGCCACCACCTCGGGGATCACCGGGTTGACCTTGCCCGGCATGATCGAGGAGCCCGGCTGCAGATCGGGCAGGTTGATCTCGCCCAGGCCGGTGCGCGGGCCGGAGGACATCCAGCGCAGATCGTTGACGATCTTGGTCAGCCCGACCGCGACGGTGCGCAGCTGCCCGCTCAGCTCCACCAGCGCGTCCCGCGCGCCCTGAGCCTCGAAGTGGTTGCGCGCCTCGGTCAGCGGCAGGCCGGTGGCGCGGGCCAACTCGGCGATCACGGCGGCGGAGAAGCCCGGCGGGGTGTTGATGCCGGTGCCGACGGCCGTGCCGCCCAGCGGCAGCTCGGCCACCCGGGGCAGCGTGGCGCGCAGTCGCTCCTGGCCGTACCGGACCTGGGCCGCATAGCCGCCGAACTCCTGGCCGAGGGTGACCGGGGTGGCGTCCATCAGGTGCGTGCGGCCGGCCTTGACCACGGTGGCGAAGGCCTCGGCCTTGGCCTCCAGCGCGGTCGCCAACTGGTCCAGGGCCGGCAGCAGGTCCTCGGTGACGGCGGCCGTGGCGGCGATGTGGATCGAGGACGGGAACACGTCGTTGGACGACTGACTGGCGTTGACCTGGTCGTTCGGGTGCACCGGGCGGCCCAGCCGGTCGCCCGCCAAGGTGGCGACCACCTCGTTGGTGTTCATGTTGGAGGAGGTGCCGGAGCCGGTCTGGAAGACGTCCACCGGGAACTGCTCGTCCCACCGCCCCTCGGCCACCTCGGCGGCGGCCTGCTGGATCGCCTCGGCCACCTCCTGGTCCAGGATGCCCAGCTCGGCGTTGACCTTGGCCGCCGCCCCCTTGATCCGGGCCAGCGCCGCGATATGGGCACGGCCCAGCGGTTGCCCGGAGACCGGGAAGTTCTGCACCGCGCGCTGGGTCTGGGCCTGCCACTTCGCGGCGGCCGGGACGAGCACCTCGCCCATCGAATCGTGCTCGACGCGGTACTCGTTCTGCTGTGGGCTCATCGGGACTCCACCTCCATGAGGCACAGCTCGCGGAGGTGGCCCGGGTATTTCCCGACTACTGCTTTCGGGGTTCACCCCGGTAGGTCCCGAAGTACCAGCGGTTGCCCTCCGGGTCGAGTGCCGCGAAGTCACGCGAGCCGTAGTCGGTGGTGTACGGCGCGATGATGATCTCCGCGCCGGCCGCCTTGGCCCGGTCGTGCAGCGCGTCGGGCTCGTCGGTGACCACGTAGGCGCCGAACGAGCCGGGCTTGAGCGGCCAGCGGTCCTCGTCCGTCTCGCGGACCGAGCCCAGCATCACGCCGCCGCCCTCCGGCCAGTCCAGCTGTGCGTGGTGCACCAGCTCGCCCTCGCCGTACACCACGGTCTCCTCGAACCCGAACACCTCCACCAGGAACGTGATCAGCCCGCGCGCATCCCGGGCCCGCAGGCTGGGCCACACCTGCGGCGGGCGGCTCTGCTCGGTCTGCTCCTGCTGCTCCCCCTGGGTCTGCTGCTCCTGCTGGGTCTGCTGCTGCTCGGCCATGGCGGCCGCACCTCCTCGCTGCTCAGCCGGGGCTCCGACCGCCCCGGACAGTCCCAGCCTGCCCGCCGCCCCCTCCGACGGCTTGGACGTTTCGGAACCAGGGCCGCTCTTGTGGATCTAGCCGGCGGTAGGGTCGCGCAGCGTGCTGCCCTCCTCGGCCAGCCAGCGGCTCGGCGGGCAGCCGGCCAGGGCGCGGAACTCCCGGGCCAGGTGGGCCTGGTCGAAGTAGCCGCAGTCGGCGGCGAGGTCCGCGAGCGGCATCGCGGTGGCACCGAGCAGGCGGCGGGCCCGGTCGAACCGGATCACCCGGGCGGCGGCCTTCGGGGCCAGCCCGATCTCGGTGCGGAACCGGGTGGCCAGGTGCCGCCCGCTCCAGCCGACCTCGGCGGCCAGCTCGGCCGCACCGGCCCGGCCGCCGGAGGCGAGCAGCAGCTGCCAGGCCCGCACCACCTCCGGTGGCGGCGCGGCCGCCTCGGCCGCCCGCTGCAGCAGCCACCGGTCCACGACGCGGAACCGGCTCGGCCAGTCCGGCGCCGCCCGCAGCCGCTCCTGCCCCTCGGCTGCCCAGCGACCCAGTACCTCCTCGGCCGGGTAGTCCGCACCGGCCAGCTCCCCGGCCGGCAGCCCGAGCAGGGTGCGGGCCCCGAGCGGGCTGAGCGCGACCTGCACGCCGGACTGACAGCCCCGATGGATGATCAGCGCGGGCGCGGTGTGCAGGCCGCCCAGCAGCGTCCGGTACTCGCCGGGCCGCTGCGCCGGGTCGGGGTGCGCGGCGAGGGTGAGCGGCTCGTCCAGGGTGAGGATCAGCGTCAGGTAGGGCGAGGGCAGGCCCCGGTGCGTCATCGGCGGCACTCCGACCTGGCGGTAGCCGGAGTACCAGGCCGCGTACGGGCGCAGCGCGGGCGCGGGCCGGGCCTGCACGGCCTCGTCGACTACGGCGGTGGCGGCGCTGACAGGCCTGACCGTGCTGGTGGTGCTCACCACTCCATTGTCTCCGTGGTCAGCCCGTGGGCAGGCGGTCCATCATCTCCTTGAACCGGGCCGACACCATCATCCGGGCGTCGTTTCCGTCCTTCAGGCGTGCGTTGAGGCTCTCGACCCCGCCGTCCCGATACCAGTACACGCTGGCGCCGAGCGGAGCCGCGTCTCCCGCCGCCAGCTCCAGGGACAGCTGGATCAGGTACGGGATGCCGCGCAGCGTGGCCGCCGTACGGATCGGCACCGCGCACAGGCCGTTCTGCGTCGGCAGCGTGACCAGCGCGCCATTGGGCAACGCGACGCCGCCCAGCGCGTGCTCCAGGGCGAGAACCTGACCGGCACCCGGCCAGCCCATCCCGTTGACCGCGTACAACGTGTCCCCGGTCACGCTCGGGAAGGTCTGCCGGTTGAGCCGGTCGGCCCGCAGGTTCGCCAGCGCCCAGTCCCAGAGTTCGGACCGCGCGACACCCCACTGGTCCGCCGAATGCTCCGGCACGATCAGGGCGTCGGCTCCCGCCTCCGCACACAGCACGACAACCAACTCGCCGTCGAACGGGCGGGCCACGGGATCGGCACCGAGCTCCGGACCGACAGCGACGATCAGCGGCCGCAGCCGCCGGCGAAGGTCAGCGACCTGGAGGCGCGCCAACGCCCGGCACGGACCGTGCGCACTGCACGAGGGCGTCGATATGTTCTTTCGGCGGCCGAACAGCGGCACGGTGGCTCCTCGGGTGATCGACGGTGGTGGTTGATCGGCGCAGCCGCTTCGACTGACGCCACGTCATGGACGAGCCGACAGCATGCCACCTCGCGCTGACTCCCGTCCGTTCATTGCAGCACGTTGACGGCCCGGGCCACCACCAACAACACCGTGAGCAGCGAGACCACCGACTGCAGCATCATGGTCAGCTTGGCCCAGAGCGACAGCGGCATGGTGTCGGTGGGACTGAAGGCGGTGGCATTCGTGAAAGCCATGTAGAGGTAATCGAGGAAGCCGGGTTCCCAGTTCGGCGGTGCGATGCCGTCCTGCTGCATCTGCGGGAAGAGGAAGTCCGGGTAGTCCGCGGTCCCTTGGGCGCGGGCGGCCGGGCCGCCGCGGTCCCACTCCCAGTACCAGAGGGCGAAGGCGATCACATTGGTGGCCCAGACGGCGCCGGCGGTGCCGAGCAGGGTCAGGCCGCTGGGGCTGCCACCGCCGTGCAGCAGTTCGCGGACCAGCTTCACCGCCGACCAGCCGTTGGCCAGGCTGATCGCCCCGGCCAGCGAGAGGCTGAGCGAGCGCAGCAGGCGGGAACTCTTGTCGAGCCGGCGGTGCGGGTTCATCGCGGCCAGTGCGAGCAGCAGCGCGATTTCGAGGGCGGGCAGCATCCAGCGCGGGTGGATGCTGAGCCGGGCCGGCAGGAAGAACTGCAGCACGACCGCACAGAGGATCACGACGGTGACGGCCCAGCGCTGTTCGGCCTCGGTCTGGCTCTGCCAGACCGGCTTCGGAGGTTCGACAGCGCCGGGCTCCTCCCCCAACGTGGGATCGCCGGTCAGCAGTGACTCGATCCGGTCGAGCCGGTGGTGCAGCTGCTCGGTGAGCTCACGGGTGCTCGGGCCGGCGGGCGGCGGAACGGGGCCGGGAGACCCCGCGTTGTCTGCGGTCATGGCGCACATTCTGCTCGGCCCGGCACCCGCGACAGCACAGGCCGCCTGAGTGCGCGGTTCAGCGCAGCAGCTGGTCCAGGAAGGCGTTGCTGAAGACGGCGTGCGGGTCGAGGCGGGTGAGGGTGGCGACGGCCTCGTCCCAGCCGGGGCCGCCGCCGGCGCGGTGGCTGCCGGGGATGACGCGGGTGAGGACGTCGGGGTCGGCCCAGGTGGCGTCGGCGGTGTAGGCCCAGCCCTTGGACCATTCGACGCGGACGGCGGCCCGGGTGCCGTCGAAGGTGGCGAACAGGAACTGTTCGAGGTCGCGGCCGAAGCGGTGCAGGCCGGGGGTGTTGGGGAGGGTGAGGACGTCGAACCAGACGGCGACGTCCCACTCGGGGTGGTCGGGGCGGGCCCGGATGGCCGAGAGCAGCGGTGGGCGGGCACCGGGGACGCCGCTGGTCGTCGGGTCCTCCAGGCCGGTGACCCGGATCTCGACGGCGCCGTTGACCGGGTACTCGCCCCGGGACTGGTACTGCGTCAGCAGTTGCTGGTATCCGCTGGTGACCTGGTTGACCACCCACTGGATGTCGGAGCGGCGGGCCAGCACGGCGTAACCGTTGGCGGTGACCCGCAGGGTGGTGGGACGGATGTACTGCAGCAGGGTGCGGGAGGGCCCCCACAGGTCGGAGTGCAGGCCGTCGGCGAGCAGGTGGGTGACCACGTCGAGGGTGAGCAGGTCGCGCAGCAGGGTGCCGGAGAGCAGCACGTCGGTGAGGTCGCCGGTCAGCCCGAGCTTGGTGATCAGCAGCTGGAGTTGGCCGAAGGTCGGGGCCAGACCCCAGGATCCGCCGATCAGTTGGCCGGCCAGGTTGGCGACCGGGGTGGGGATGTTGTCCGAGAAGGGGTAGTTGTACGGCCGGTCGACGGCGCGGGAGCCGAACGGCTGCCCGGGAGTGACGCTCCAGGACTTGAGCCAGGGGTAGTCGGTGAAGGCGTACCAGATCGCCTCGGCGCGGCCGGTCCGCTCCACGAAGTCGGCGAACTGGCGGCCGGTGCCGGTGCCCTGGGGGGCGAAGAGCTCGTCGGCGGGGATGTCGACCCGGCTGAGGCAGCGCAGGTTCTGGTCGGCGCCGGCCCGCAGCACCGCCTCGGTGACGAAGGTGCGGCCGAGGTGGACGAGCAGGGCCGCGCAGTCCGGCTCGGCACGGTCGAAGGTGCGCAGCACGAACTGACCGGCGGTGGCGTCCCAGACCACGGCCGTGAGTTCGGTGACCAGGTTGCTGACCGAGCCGTACCCGTGGCCGGGTGTGGCGGTCTCGCCGGTGGCAGGGATCGCGGTGCCGTGGCCGCCGATCGCGAGCACGCCGCCGAGCGTGACGTCGCCGGGAGCCGGGCAGTGGGTGAGGCCGAGGCCGCGCCCGGCCAGTCGGGCGAGTAGTTGTTCCATGCTCGCGCCGGCCTGGGCCCGGACGGCGGGCGCGGCGGCGCTGCCGGCCGCGCTGATCGCGGTGAGGTACCGGGTGGTGTCGAGCAGCAGCACGGCGCTGTCGGCCGGGGTGGCGTCGGCGACGGTGAGCGGGGCCCAGGTGTGCCGGAAGCCCTGGGCGCGCAGCCGCCAGCCCTGGGCCTGGGCCCAGTTGGCGAGGGTGACCACGTCCTGCGGGGTGCGCGGGGCGCAGGTCCAGAGCTGGTCGGCGTGCAGCTCGCCGGCCCAGTTCTCGAAGGTCTGCCGGTAGACCTCGATCCCGGCGGGGAAGGCGGGCGGGGCGGCGACGGCGGGGCCGACGGCGGCGGCCTGGGCGCTGTCGGGCGTGATGACGCCGCGCAGCAGCCAGGCGGCACCGCTCAGCGCGGCGGACCCCGCGATCAGCCGACGGCGCGTCAGACCGGCCGCCGACTCGTCCGACCTGGGCTCGTCTGACTTGAAGCCAGGTTCCATTGTGGGTCCCTCCCCGGGTGTGATCGAACTTCAGTGCACACTTTAGGGACGAGTAGCCCCGCCGTCCGGCGAGATCAACGATCATTCAGTAGTTCGAGTGAACCCATGACTGGCAGGGAACTTTTCCACTTCTGACGGAAGTCTGACGGCACCCCGCCGTGACACCCGTCCCGGCCGCCGCGCCGCTAGCGTCGAGGGCATGGAGATTCTGCTCACCGGCGGCGCCGGTTTCATCGGCTCCGCCGTCGCCGACCGCCTGGTGGCGAGCGGCCACCGGGTCCGGGTCCTGGACGCCCTGCTGCCGGCCGTGCACCCGGACGGGGCGGCGGGCGTCACGCTGCCGCCCGAGGTCGAGTTCGTGCACGGGGACGTGCGGGACGCCGCCACGGTCGAGCGGGCGCTGCGCGGGGTGGACGCGGTCTGTCACCAGGCGGCCATGGTCGGGCTCGGGCTCGATCTCGACGACGCGCCGCAGTACGTCAGTTGCAACGAACTGGGGACCGCCGTGCTGCTCGCCGCGATGGCCAGGGGCGGGGTGCGGCAACTGGTGCTGGCCGGGTCGATGGTGGTCTACGGCGAGGGGCGGTACGACTGCCCCGAGCACGGCGTGGTGGCGCCCGGGCCCCGGCTGGAGAGCGAGTTGGCGGCCGGGCGGTTCGAGCCGCCCTGCCCGTACTGCGGCACCGCGCTGCGGGCGGGGCTGACCACCGAGGACGCGCCGGCCGACCCGCGGAACGTCTACGCCTCGACCAAGTTGGCCCAGGAACACCTGGCCGCCGCCTGGGCCCGGGCCACCGGTGGCACGGTGACCAGCCTGCGCTACCACAACGTGTACGGCCCCCGGATGCCGCGCGACACCCCGTACGCGGGCGTCGCCTCGATCTTCCGCTCGGCGCTGGCCGCCGGGCGGCCGCCCAGGGTCTTCGAGGACGGCGGGCAGCGCCGCGACTTCGTCCATGTCGCCGATGTGGCGGCCGCCAACGAACTGGCGCTGGCCGCCCTGGCCACCCGCCCGCCGGGCAGCGCCCGCGCCTACAACACGGGCAGCGGGCAGGTCCACACGGTCGGCGAGTTGGCCGCCACGCTGGCGGCGGCCGGCGGCGGACCCGCGCCGGTGGTCACCGGGGAGTACCGGCTCGGAGACGTCCGGCACATCACCGCCGACTCCCACCGGCTGCGCACGGAGCTGGGCTGGCGCCCGGCGGTCGCCTTCGAGGCGGGGGTCGCCGAGTTCGCCGCCGCCCCGACCCGAGGAGCAGCCCCGACCCGAGGCGCAGCCACCCCGACCCGCGCAGCCGCTGCGCCGAGTTCCGACTTCCGGTGAAAACGGGCCTGCCGATCCGGCTGTCACCACGCGTAGCGGGAAGTCACTCCAGGTAAACCGGGCCGCACGCCCGGCCCGGCCCGGGGAGGCAGCCATGGCAGTGGTGGTGTTCACCACGGACTTCAGTTCCCGGCACCAGTGGACAGCCGGTCGGACCAGCGCCTATCCCAACATGGGCCCCACCAACCGGGCCGCCCACAAGCTGGACCACCTCAGCCGCGCCTACTGCCCCGGCGGTGTCTTCGCGGCCACCCGGCGACTGCACGGCTCCGACCAGTGGAACTGCAACCTGCTGACCACCGAAGGCAGTCCGGAGGGCTTCCAGCTGCGCGCCGGCGACCTACTGACGGCCAGGATCGTGCTGCCCACCGCACTCGGCGCCTGGCCGGCCATCTGGACTTGGCGCGACGGCGGCAACGAGATCGACGTCTTCGAGTACCACCCGGACCATCCGGACCTGCTGGAGCTCAGCAACCACGTGCGGGGCGGGCACCGCTACTGGCACGGCGCCGCGGCCGGCGTCGCCCCGGGGGCCACGGTGGAGCTCGCGACCCGGTTCGGCGCGGACTCGGTGGACTGGTACGCCGGTGACCTGCCGATCTACCAGGACGGGCGGGGGGTCGGCGCGGACTGGCACGCCTATCTGATCGTCAACCTCTCGGTGGCGGACGGCACTTACCATCCCGCACCGTCGCACGACGGCCCGCCGCGGCTGAGCTGGAGCTGCCTGAGCCTGCAGGTCGAACGCTGACCGTCGCCGACCATCACCCGGCCATGGGCCAGTTCTCCTGTTCGGCCAGCCCGAGGACCAGGGCCGCGATGTTCCAGGCGTCGTCCTCGCCCCGGTGGTGGCGCCCCTCCAGCGGGAGGCCGGCCAGCTCCAGGGCCTGCGCCATGCCGGGGCGTCGGCGCAGCCCGTTGGCGGCGGCGAAGACCGCCTTGGCGTTGGTGTGCCGGGTGCCGAACGGGTAGGCCGCGCCGGTCGCCTGGCACTGGCGGGCGAACTGCAGGCGGTCGTAGTCCCCCCAACTCGCCCAGGGGCGCTCCCAGCCCTGGTGTTCGACGGCCAGCAGCCGGCAGGCCTCGGCGAAGCCGAGGCCGCGGTCCACCTCCTGCTGGGTCAGCCCGGTCAGTTCGGTGCAGAACCTACTCACCGTGGAGCGCTTCGGGCGGACCAGGATCCGATGCTTCGCGACGCGCTGACGTGTCGTCAGATCGACGACGGTCAGGCCGATCTCGATGATCTCGTTGGCCGCGCCGGGCGGCACCGGGCCGTCCCAGCAGGTCGCCTCGACATCGACCACGTTCAGCAGTTCCGCACTCATGAGCGGGAATCCTGCTGGTGGGCAAGTAGATCAGGCAAGTCGTTTTCAGCCGGCCGGCACCGGCGCCGCCGGCAGCGCGATCTCGAAGCAGCAGCCGCCCGCGACGTTGCGCACCGAGGCGCGCCCGGCGTGCGCCTCCACGATGCCGCGCACGATGGCCAGTCCGAGCCCGGCCCCGGTGTCCCCGTGGTGCTGGACCGCCCCGGCCCGTGCCTGGTCCCGCACCACGCGGGGCGTCCGCGCGGTGCCGCCGCGCCAGCCGGTCTCGAAGACCCGCTCCAGGTCGCCGTCCGGGATGCCGCCGCAGCCGTCGGTCACCGAGAGCACCACCTCGTCGGCCTCCCGCCGGGCCGCGACCGCGACCACCCCGTCGGCGGGCGTCGAGCGGATCGCGTTGATCAGCAGGTTGCCCAGCACCCGGGTGATCTCCCGACCGTCCACCTGCACCGGCGCCGGCTCGACCGGCTCGCCGCGCAGCTGCACGCCGCGTTCGCGGGCCAGCGGGTAGGCGCCGGCGATGGCGTCACCGACCAGGTCGTAGACGGAGACCCGGGCCAGGCTGAGGGTCAGCGCGCCGGCCTGGATCCGGGAGAGTTCGAAGAGGTCGTCCACCATGCCGGTGAGCCGGTCGACTTCGGTGCGGATCCGGGCGTGGTAGCGGGCCGGGTCCTCGGCCACGCCGTCCTCGAGCGACTCGGCCATCGCCCGCAGCCCGGCCAGCGGGGTGCGCAGGTCGTGCGAGATCCAGGCGACCAGCTCGCGCCGGGACGATTCCAGGGCCTGCTCGCGCTGCCGGGACTCGGCCAACCTGGCGCTGGTGGCGGCGAGTTCGGCGCTCAGCTCGGCGAGTTCGGCGCCCAGTGGGCCGTCCGGTGCGGCGAATCCGCTGTCGCTGCCGACGGTGCGCGCGGCCAGGGTCAACGCCCGGCTTCCGGCGACCACTTGGCGGCCCAGCAGGGCGGCCGTGAGCAGCGAGACCACGGCCGCCATGCAGGTCACCGTGATCACCACGCCGAGGTCGTGCTGGGAGAGGAACATCGCCTGCGCGACGGCGAGCGTGCCGGCCGTCATCGCGAGCACGGTGACCACGACGACGGCGAAGAGCGAGAGCGCCACCGAGCGGCGGCGCAACTGCCGTACGGCGGGCCAGCCGACGAGCCCGGCGGCGCCGGCGCCGAGGGCCGCGAACAGGGCGATCAGCAACAGGTCCTTCACGCCGCCGCACCTCCGGCCGGGTCGAAGCGGTAGCCGACGCCCCAGACGGTGCTGATCAGCCGGGGCATCCCCGGATCGTCCTCGACCTTCTCGCGCAGCCGGCGGACGTGCACCGTGACGGTGGACAGGTCGCCGAAGTCCCAGCCCCAGACCTTCTGCATCAGCTCCTCCCGGCCGAACGCCGCGCCCGGGTGCTTGACGAAGAACATCAAAAGATCGAACTCCCTTTGGGTCAGGGCCAGTTCACGGTCACCTCGGAAGGCCCGGCGACCTGACTGATCGAGTGTCAGATCGCCCGCGCGCAGGTTCACGGCGTCGACCACCGGCGCCGCCACGTGGCGGCGCAGCACGGCCCCGATCCGCAGCACCAGTTCACGCGGGCTGAACGGCTTGGTCACGTAGTCGTCGGCGCCGAGCTCGAGTCCGAGGATCCGCTCGGCCTCCTCGCCCTTGGCGGTGAGCATCACCACGGCCGGTCCGGGCGGCTCGGCCCGCAGTCGGCGGCAGACCTCCAGGCCGTCCAGTCCGGGCAGCATCAGGTCGAGCACCACCAGGTCGGGCTTGCCCTGTGCGGCGCGTTCCAGCGCGGTCAGGCCGTCGGCGGCGCGGTCGACCAGGTAGCCGGCGCGCTGCAGGTAGCCGGTGACCACTTCGGCCACGGTGGGGTCGTCGTCCACCACCAGGATGCGGGCGGTGGGCGCAGGGAGTTCTGTCACGGGTTCGAGGATAGGCAGCGCGGCGGGCGTCCTGGGGCTGATGGGCTGGTCGTAGGACTTCCGTAAGGTGCCGCTGCACTGCCCCGGGCCCTTGCGGTGCCTAGCGTGGGAGGCGTGACTCTCCCCTCTCCTTCCGTCGATGTCGTGCTGCCCTGCCTGGACGAGGCGGCCGCGCTGCCCTGGGTGCTCGGCCGGATCCCGCCGGGCTGGCGGCCCATCGTGGTCGACAACGGCTCCCGGGACGGCTCGGCCGAGCTGGCCCGCTCGCTGGGCGCCACGGTGCGCCACGAACCGCGCCGGGGCTTCGGTGCCGCCTGCCACACGGGGCTGCTGGCAGCCACCGCCGATCTCGTCTGCTTCCTGGACTGCGACGGCTCGCTGGACCCGGCCCAGCTGCCCCGGGTGGTCGACCCGGTCCTGGCCGGGACCGCCGATCTGGTCCTGGGCCGCCGCCGGCCGACCGCACCTGGCGCCTGGCCGCCGCACGCGCGGCTGGCCAACGCAGTGCTGGCGCGGCGACTGCGCGCGCGCACCGGCTTCCCGCTGCACGACCTCGGCCCGATGCGCGCCGCCCGTCGCGACCGGCTGCTGGCGCTCGGCCTGGGCGACCGCCGCTCCGGCTACCCGCTGGAGATGGTGCTCACCGGCACGGCGGCCGGGCTGCGGATCGGCGAGGTGGACGTGGACTACCGCCCGCGCGCGGGCCGCTCCAAGGTGACCGGCACGCTGCGCGGCACCCGGCAGGCGGTGCGCGACATGCGCGCGGTGCTGGCCGCGCCGCCGCCCACCCTGCTGGTGATCGCCAAGGCACCCGTCCCCGGGCGGGTGAAGACCCGGCTCACCCCGCCGTTCACCCCCGAGCAGGCCGCGGCGCTGGCCCGGGCCGCGCTCACGGACACCTTGCGCACCCTGGGAACGGTGCCCGCCGGGCGTCGGATCCTGGTGCTCGACGGCGCCGCGCAGGACTCCTGGCTGCCACCCGGCTGGACGGTGCTGCCGCAGGTGGCGGGCGGGCTGGACGCACGGCTGGCGGCCGCGTTCGGGCACGCCCCGGCGGACGCGCCCGCGCTGCTGGTGGGGATGGACACCCCGCAGCTGTCGGCGGCCGCGCTGGCCGAGCCGTTGTCGGCGGCCGCCCGCGCGGGGGCCGACGCCTGGTTCGGGCCGGCTGCCGACGGCGGCTTCTGGGCGCTGGGCCTGGCCCGGCCGAGCGCCGCGCTCGCCGAACAGCTGCTGCTCGGTGTGCCGATGTCCACCCCGCAGACGGGCGCCCTGCTGCTGGCCCGACTGGCGGCGGCCGGACTGCGGGTGACCCGGCTGCCCGAGCTGCGGGACGTCGACACCGCCGAGGACGCCGCCGAGGTGGCGAGGCTGGCGCCGGACAGCGCGTTCGCCACGTGCTGGCGGGCCGCTCCGCGCGGACCGGTTGCGCGGGTGCGCCGGTGAGCCCGGTCGTGAGCCCGGCCGCGAACCCGGCCGCGAACCTGGTCGCCGATACCCCCACCGCCGCCCGCCCCTGGGTGGACGACCCGTTCGCGGAGGCCATGCGAACCGGGCGCGGCCCGCTCTGGCTGCGCCGGGCCGACGGCGGTCGACACCACCTCGACGTGGAGCGCTGGTGCGCCCCACCCGACGCCGCCGACCGGGGTCTGCTGCTGCGCTGTCTGGCCGGCGCAGTGCCGGTGCTGGACATCGGCTGCGGTCCCGGCCGGCTGGTCACCGAGCTGCTGGCGCTCGGCCTGCCCGCCCTCGGTGTGGACCTGACCGGCGCCGCTGTGGCCCGCACCCGGGGCCTGGGCGGCGCGGCGCTGTGCCGCTCGGTCTTCGACCGGCTGCCGGGTGAGGGCCGCTGGGGCACGGCGCTGCTGGCCGACGGCAACCTCGGCATCGGCGGCGATCCGCACACCCTGCTCACCCGGGTCGCCGAGCTGCTCGCTCCGGGCGGCACGCTGCTGGCCGAGGTCGAGCCGGGCACGGTCGACGAACGGGTGACCGTCCGGGTGGAGGACGCCACCGGCCGCACCGGGCCGGCCTTCCAGTGGGCCCGGCTCGGCGCGGACGCGGCGCTGCGGCTGGCCCGGGCGGCCGGGCTGCACGAGGTGGAGCGCTGGACGGTGGCGGGTCGGCACTTCGTCGGAGTACGGCGCCGGGAGTGAACGGATGCGGGCCGCCACGGGATGGGTCACGGTGGAGAGGACAGCCGCGCACCGCCGCCCTGACCCGCCCGTGGAGGTCCCCATGTCCGAGCACACCTACCGGCTGACCGAGATCGTCGGCTCCTCGCACGAGAGCACCGACGCCGCGATCCGCAACGCGCTGGCCCGCGCGAACCAGACGCTGCGCAACATCGACTGGTTCGAGGTGGTCCAGGTCCGCGGACACGTCGGTGACGGCGAGATCAAGCACTACCAGGTGACCATCAAGGTGGGCTTCCGGCTGGACGACCCGACCGCCTGACGCCCAGCCGACCCTGACGCCCAGCCGGCCCTGACGACTCAGCCGCCCCTGACACTCAGTCAGTCGCGGGTGCGGCAGCGCGGTACCGCAGGCAGCCGTACCGCACTGCCGCACCCGCCAGCACCAGCGCCAACGCCGCGCCGTACGCGGGAAGTTGGACATCGCTTCCGTACAGGTAGGCGGCCTGCCCGGCCGCCGGTACCGCCAGCCACTCCCACCGGCCGGCCAGGCCCACCAGGGCGACCAGCAGCAGCCCGTACCACGGGTACGCCGGTGTCAGCGCGAGCAGCGCCGTCCCGGTCACCAGCAGCGCGCCCTGCCAGGGCCGTCGCGGATCCCCCCATCGGAGCACCGCCAGCACCGCGCCCAGCACCACGATCCCGGCGCCGGCCGCCGCCAGCGAGTCCGGCAGCAGCACCCGCAGCAGACCGAACCGCTGCACCGCCCGGGAGTCGTACCCCTCCTCGCGCAGATAGCCGGGCAGGAACCCGAGCACCCTGTGTCCCGAGAGCAGCAGGTACGGCAGGTAGCTGAGCAGGAAGACACCCAGCGCGACCGCCGGTAGCCGCAGGTCCCGCCAGGCCGGCCGGCGTCGCAGCACGCCCGCCAACGCGCCGGGCAGGACCAGCGCCGGAACCAGCTTCACCGCCGCCGCCGCGCCCAGCAGCGCGCCGCCACCCCGGAGCCGCCCGCGCGCCGTCAACGCCAGTCCCCCGACGGCCAGTAGCGCCCCGAGGGTGTCCACATGCGCGTCGTTCACCGCCCAGACCGCCACCCCGGGGAACCACCCCCACAGCGCCGCGCGCCGCCGCCGCTCCGGCGGCAGCACCACCAGCAGCAGCGCCGTGCAGGCCACCGCGAGCAGCGCCCCGCCCGCCTGCGCGGCCCGCACCCCGTGCCCGTGCGCCACCGCGTGCAGGCCGAGGAACCAGACCTCGGCGACGGGCGGGTAGATGGTCACCACCGAGGGCCGGTTGAGGTGGCTGCAGAAGCCGGGCGCGGCCCGCCGCAGGTCCCAGCCCGCGCAGTCGCCGCCGACCGGGAAGAGCTCCGGCGCCTTGGCTCGCAGTCCGGCCAGCTCGGGGGCGTCCGGCGGGTACGCGTAGGGCGAGTGCCCGGCCGCCTGCACCTGCCCGTCCCACAGGTACCGGTAGGCGTCGTCACTGGTCCGCGGCGCCGCCAGCAGGCCGGTCACGGCCACCGCCACCGAGCCGGCCAGCACCAGCGCGGCCACCCAGCGCCGGGGCACCCGCCACAGCGCGAGCAGGGCGAGCGCGAAGAGCCCGAGGTCCAGCGGGTACCAGAGGGAGAGCGGCTCGCGATGGCCGAGCGTGCCGCCGCTGGTGAAGGTGAGCGCCAGGGCGGCGACCAACGCGGCCAGGGCGGCCACAGCGGCGGCCGGCCAGGCCAGGGAGGGCAGGAGACGGTTGACGGACACACCGTCACCCTGCCATCCGGGACGCCGTGCGGCCCGGTCCGACCACGCACCGTACGACTTCCGTAAGGCGCGGTGGGACGGCCTGCTTCAGTAACGCCAGTGCGGCTTGCCGGAGACCTCGGCGCAGGTGATCATGCGGCCGGCGGCGTCGTGGGTGGAGCGCCCGAGGTCGGCGTCGCGGCAGAACTCCCCTGCGCGGTAGCAGGTTCCGGAGTTGGAGACGATCTCGCAGCCGGCCGGCGCAGCGGAGGTCCGGGGGGCCGAGGCCGTGGTCGCCGCCATGGTCGCCGCCGTGGTCGCGCCCGTGGTCGCCGGGTGCGTGACCGGGGCCGGATGCGTGCTGGGCGCGGCGGGCGGCTGAGTGCTGGGCGCCGTCGTCGGGACGGGCGCCGAGGTCTCCGGAGCGGCGGAGCTCGGGCTGGTGCTCGGGCTGGTGCTCGGGCTGGTGCTCGGGCCGGCACTGGGGCTCGCGCTCGCGCTCGGGGCCGAGCTCGCCGAGGACGCTCCGGCCCCCGCCGGCGCCGCTGCGGGATCGCACCCCGCAGCGAACAGCACCACCGTCACCACCCCGGCCAGTGCGGCGGCGAAGGTGCGAGGTGGAATCCGGGACATCGGTTCTCCAGAGTGTGTCGAAAGCGTGGAAAACCAGCAGCGTATGAGTACTTGTCATATCGCATGCCCGGAGTCATGCATTCGTTACCAGGCGACTACCGCTCGCTTCCGTGCTCGCGGGCGAAGGCGGTCAGGTGCTGGAGGGCGTGCGTGGTGGAGTCGGGGGCGAAGGCGCCCCCGAGGACGACGCCGCCTGCGCGGCACTGGCCCACTTCGCCCTGGAGACCGTCAACCTCGCCCGCGGCCAGGCTGATCCGCGTCAGACCGTGCACCGCGCCTTCGACCTGCTGGAACGCGGCTGGCCGGCAGCCGCGCACGGTCCCGCGGTGTGAGACCCTACGGTCGGTCAGAAGTCGCAGGGGTGTCGCGCGCTGGGAGCGGTGGGGGCTGATGGGTTTGAGCGGGCAGGTGGGAGTGGGGCTGCCTCCGCTGGAGACTGCTGGTCACCTCTTGGAGAAGATTCGGCAGGGCAACGTCTACGCCCGGAGCAGGAAGAAGCGTTTCCGCCTGGCCTCTTCGGCGTTGAAGGTGCTGACGCTCTCGCTGTCCGCCGCCTCGACGATCATCCTCGGCCTGCAGAGCCTGAACCTCTGGGCCGGCGTGGCCTTCGCCCTCGTGGCACTGGTCACCCTGCTGGGGGCCGTTGAGTCGTTCTTCAACTGGAGATCGCGCTGGGTGCTGATGGAGGAGACGCAGTACCGGTTCCGGCGTCTGGCCGACGACCTCGAATACCTCATCGCGTCAACGCCCGCCGCCGACCTCGGCTACGACCGGCTGCAGCCGGTCTTCGACGAGTACCAGAGCGTCTGGGCGCACCTGGGCGAGCGTTGGCTGCAGGAGCGCCGCACGCTGCCCTCCTCCTCCGGGAGCCAATGAACCGTCGCGGTTAGTGCAAGTGCTCTCTCATCATTGGAGTCCACTTGCTATGGTGGGGTCATGCAGGACATGGCACCGAAGGCACCCCGGAGCGCGAACGGCCGCGCCAACCAGAAGCTGCGGACGCGGGCGGCGATCGTCTCGGCCGCGGTCGAGCTGATGCGTACCGGCGGCGAGGTGACCATGCCCGAGGTCGCCAAGTCCGCCCTGGTGTCCGAGGCCACCGCCTACCGCTACTTCCCCGACCTGGCCAGCCTGCTCCAGGAGTCCATGGTCGGCGAGTGGCCGACCCCGGAAGAGGCGCTGCGCGCCGTCGCCGACTCCACCGACCCCGTGGAGCGGGTCGCTGCCGCGACGGAGCACCTGCTGCGACAGGTCCTGGCGTACCAGGGCGCCACCCGCGCCATGATCGCGGCCACCATCACCCGCCCCGGAGCCGGCACCACCCGCCCCGCGCTGCGCATCGGGCTCATCGACCACGCTCTGGCCCCGCTGGCGGACTCCCCCGGCACCGACCCCGCCACCCTGGCCCAGCTGAAGCGGGACCTCGCCGTCGTGATGAGCGCCGAGACCCTCTTCACCCTGACCGACCTGCTGCACCTCGACCCCGAGGACGCCATCACCAGCGCCGTCCACACCGCCACCACCCTCACCCGCGCAGCTGTCGGCGCCGAGCGTTCCTGACGCACCGTCACCCCAGCCCCGCCTGCGGCACCGTCACCCACCGGCCGTCACCCACCGGTCTGCGGACGGCCGGCCCGCCACCGCAGGCGCCGCGCGCGGTCGTCTCGGCCCGTGCGGACGGACCGGTCGATGCCGAGCAGGAGGACCGAGCCGATCGGCGCCACCGCTGCCGTCAACAGCCGCGGGCGCGGCGCGGCATGGCCCGCCACGTACACCGCGCAGCGGGCACGGCACGAAGGCCCGCTGCGCGAGTTCGTCGACCAGCTGCACAGCGGCCGGGTTCCGGCGCTCCGGGTTGCCGGCACCGCCGTCTTCCTCAACCGTGGCAAGCAGACCGCGCCGCTGGCCATGCGGGCCAACGTCGAGCACAACCACGTGCGGCACGACCAGGTCGTGATCCTCTCGATCGAGACCGAGCCGGTGCCCCGCGTCCCCGCCGACCAGCGGATCGCCACCGACAACCTCGGCTACACCGAAGACCAGATCATCCATGTCACCGCCCGGTTCGGCTACATGGAGACCCCCGACGTGCCCGCCGCGCTGACGATGCTCGACCCCGCACAAACCGAGGGACAGCTCCAACTCGACCAAACCTCCTACTTCCTGTCGAAGATCGAGCTCCGCCGCGGAGCGGCGCCGACCATGGCGCCCTGGCGCAAGCGGCTGTTCATCGCCACCTCCCACATCACGGCCGACGCCGCCGAGTACTTCGGCCTCCCCCGCGACCGCACGGTCATCATGGGCTCCCACATCGAGGTATAGCCCAACCGTCCTGGCGCGCCGCCGGCTACCTGCTGCTTCGGGAGACGCCGACGGCCGTACGACTTCCGTAATCGCGTCGAACCTCCCAGGAGCAGCTTCAAGGCATTCTCATGGAGTGGTGGACGACCAAACCTCCCGCCGCAGGCCGTACGACCTTCCGCTGCCTCCCCCGCCGGACGCACTCCGGCGCGGGCCGCTGCGCGAGGGCACCTTCCGTTCCGCGCTGCACGAGCCCCGCACGGCGGTCGTGCTCGGGCGCTGGCTCGGCGCGGCCCTACTCACGTGCTTCCTCACCGGTCTGCTCAGCCATCTGCTCCAACAGCCGCCGACCTGGCTGCGCGACCACCTGCCCAGCAGACCGGTCGACGGATACAGATTCACCCAGGGCCTGCACGTGATCTGCGGCATCGCCGCGATCCCGCTGCTCGGCGCCAAGCTCTGGACGGTCTACCCGAAGCTGTTCGAGTGGCCGCCCGCGCGCAGTGTCGCGCACGCCCTGGAGCGGCTGGGCATCGCCGTCCTGGTGGCCGCGATGCTGCTGGAACTGTTCACCGGCTTGCTCAACACCCTGCAGTGGTACCCCTGGCCGTTCCCGTTCCGCCAGACGCACTTCTGGATCGGCTGGCTGGCCACCGGCGGGCTACTGCTGCACATCGCCGCCAAAGCACCACTCATCGCCGAACACTGGCGACGCGTCAGGCCCACACTGGCCCAACGCCGAGCTTTCCTCACCGCGGTCACCGCCTCCGTCGGTCTGGTCACCCTCACCACCGCCGGCCAGTCGGTCCCCTGGCTGCGCACCCTCGACCTCTTCGCCCCACGCCGCCCCGACATCGGCTCCCAGGGCCTGCCCGTCAACCGCACCGCCGCCCAGGCCGGCACCACCGTCGCCCCAGCCGACTGGCAACTGACCGTCACCGGACCACGCCCCTACCAGCTCACCATGGCCGAGCTCCTGACCATGCCTCAGGTGACAGCCGAACTTCCGATCGCCTGCGTCGAGGGCTGGAGCGCCGGCGCCCACTGGACCGGAATCCGCCTGCGCGACCTCCTCGACCGCGCGGGCGCCCCGCCCAACGCCCGAGTACGCGTCACCTCGCTCGAGGCCGACGGCCCCTACCGGATCATGGAAATGCCCGCCCACTACGCCCGCGACCCCCTCACCCTGCTCGCACTGCGCGTCAACGGCGAAGTCCTCAACCCCGACCACGGCTACCCCGCCCGGATCATCGCCCCCAACCGCCCCGGCGTCCTGCAGACCAAGTGGGTCACCCGACTGGAGATCATCTGATGCCCGAGCAAGCCCGGCCGCAACTCGCCCTACGCGTCCTGCGCGCGGCCACCGGCCTGGCCGGTGTCGGCCTGATCGGCTACGGCCTCTACGGTCTGCTGCACGACAGCTACATCACCGACCCGACCGACGTGCTCTGGTGGGCAGTCGGCGGCCTGATCCTCCACGACGGCCTCTGGCTCCCCCTCGTCTGCCTGCTGGGAGCGGTGGCCGCCCGGAGCACGCCCGTGCGCAGCGGGCTGATCCTCGCGGCAGCGGTCACCGCCGTCGCCCTCCCCGCTGTCCTGCGCGCAGGCGAGAACCACGGCAACCCCAGCGTCCTGGCCCTCCCCTACCTGCGCAACTGGCTCCTCACCCTGGCCGCCATCGCAGTACTGAGCACAGTGTGGGCACTGCTCCGCCGGCGCACCCGACGCTGACACCTGACCACCCGCCCGGGGGCGATCTCCGGCTCGACGAGAATTCGGCACGGCAGCCGCCACGGGCAGGCTCGGGGACTCGACGTACTCCACCATTCTCGACCGGGAATTCAACATGATCACCCCGGAGAACGAGATGAAGTGGGACACCACCGAACCCTCTCGCGGGTCGTTCAACTTCGCCCCCGCCGATCTGGACAGGCCCTAGTAACTGTCGTAGCTGGGCTTACCGTTCGGCCGGTAGACGCCGACGACGGTGCCGCCCGCCGTCGTCGAGACGCTGACCGGCTCCAGCGCGGTGGGGATCGCTCCGCCGGCGAACAGCCGCTTGCCGGTGCCGAGGATCACCGGGTGGATGGTCAGCCGGTACTCGTCGACGAGTCCGTTGTGCATCAGGGTCTGGGCGAGATCGCCGCTGCCGACGACGTTGATGTCGCCGCCGTCGGACGCCTTCAGCTTGTGGAGCGCATCGACGATGTCGCCCTCCAGCAGCGTGGAGTTCTGCCACTCGACGGACGTCAGGGTCCGAGACGCCACGTACTTGTGCATGCTGTTCATCCGTTCGGTGAACGGGTTGGCGGGATCGGCGGTCGGCCAGTACGACGCGAAGATCTCGTACGTCTTGCGGCCGAGCAGCATCGCGTCGGAGTGCTCGTACCAACCGGCGATGGCCGTGCCGACCTCGTCGTCGTCGACCGGTTTCTGCCAGCCGCCGTGCTCGAAGCCGCTCCCAGCGTCCTCGTCCGGGCCGCCCGGCGCCTGCATGACGCCGTCGAGCGTCAGGAACGTGCAAACGATGATCTTGCGCATGGTGTGCTCCCCTCGTCGATGGGTAGACGGTACAACCGCCGGGAACCCATCGACGGAACCTCCGCGGGCAGCACTCGACGCGTCGCCGGAGGCCGGGCCGACCGTGCGGGTGCCCCATTCTCGGGGTTACCTCGCGATTCTCGGGGTTACCTCGCGAGCCGTCGGTGGACCTCGGCGCGGGCGGTGGCTGCGTCCGGGGCGGAGCGGGCCAGGTCGGCGAACTCCCGGCACTGGTCGAGGGTGTGGGCGGCGAGCGCAGCCCGTACCTCGGCGAGGCAGGAAGCCGCGGCTGACAGGCTGGTGACACCGAGGCCGACCAGCACCAGGGCGAGCGCCGGGTCGGAGGCCGCCTCGCCACAGACGCCGACCGGGCGGCCGTGCGCCGCGGCCGCGCCGGCGGTGGCCGCGACCAGTTCGAGCAGGGCGGGCTGCCAGGGGTCGAGCAGCTCGGCGAGGGTGCCGAGGGTTCGGTCGGCCGCGAAGGTGTACTGGGCCAGGTCGTTGGTGCCGATGCTGAGGAAGTCGCACACCTCGGCCAGCCGGTCGGCGCGCAGCGCGGCGGCGGGGACCTCGACCATGGCGCCGGCCAGCGGCAGGCCGTGGGCGCGCACCCGCTCCGCGAACTCGGCGGCCTCGCGCGGGATCGACACCATCGGGGCCATCACCCAGACCTCCGCCGTGCTCTCCCGGGCGGCGGCCGCGACGGCGGCGAGCTGGGTCTCCAGGAGCTCGGGGTCGCGGGTGGCGGTGCGCAGGCCGCGGATGCCGAGGGCGGGGTTCTCCTCGTCGGCGGCGGTGACGAAGGGCAGCGGCTTGTCCGCGCCCGCGTCCAGGGTGCGGACGACCACCCGGCGGCCGCCGAAGGCCGCGAAGACCTGTCGGTAGGCGGCGGTCTGTTCGGCCAGGCTCGGCGCCTCGGCGCGGTCCAGGAAGAGGAACTCGGTGCGGAACAGGCCGACGCCCTCGGCGTCGGCGGCGGCCGCGCCGGCCAGCTCGTGCGGGGCACCCAGGTTGACCAGCAGGGCCACCGGGTGGCCGTCGGCGGTGCGGCCGGGACCGCTGACCGCCGCCGCCCGCTCACGGCGCCGCCGCTCCTGCTCGGCGGCCCGTTCGACGGTGTCGGGGGTCGGGTCGGGTTCGACCACTCCGTCGGCACCGTGGACGAGCACCTGCCGGCCGTCGGTGAGCCGCTCGGCGTCGGCGCAGCCGACCACGGCGGGCAGGCCGAGCGCCTTGGCCAGGATGGCGGTGTGGCTGGTCGGCCCGCCGCGCATGGTGACCAGGGCGAGCACCTGTTCCGGGTCGAGCAGGGCGGTGTCGGCGGGTGCGAGGTCCTCGGCGACCAGCACGTACGGGTGGCCGGGGTCGGGCAGACCGGGCATGGGCAGGCCGAGCAGGTGGGCGATCGCGCGGTCCCGCAGGTCGTCCAGGTCGGTGGCGCGTTCGGCGAAGTAGCCGCCGGCTGCGAGCAGGGCGGCGCGGAAGCCGTCGAAGGTGGTGGCGAGGGCGTGCGGGCCGTCGGTGCCCTGGGCGACGAGGGCGGTGGCCTGGTCGGCCAGGGCCGGGTCGGCGGCCATCATCGCCTGTGCCTCGAGCACGTCGGCGCCGGGGCCGGCGGCCCTGGCGGCGCGTTCCTGCAGGTCGGCGACGAGGGCGGCGAGGGCGGTGCGCACGGCGGCCGCCTCCGCCCCGGGGTCGGCGACGGGACGTGGGGCGGGCAGCGCGGGTGCGGGAGACATCCGGGCGACCGGGCCGGCGGCGCTGCCGGTGCCGACCCCGATGCCGAGCAGCGTCCTGCTCACCGGGCGGCCTGCGCAGCGTCCAGGTCGGTGGCGAGCAGGTCGGCGAGCTCCGCCACGGCACCCTGGGCCGGCTCGCCCTCGGCGGTCAGTTCCAGGGTCTCGCCGTGACCGGCGGCCAGCGCGAGTACGGAGAGCAGGCTGCGGGCGTCCACCGGGGTCTGGCCGGGGCGGCCGACGGTGACCTTGACCGGCTGGCGGGCAGCGGCCTGGACGAAGACCGAGGCGGGACGGGCGTGCAGGCCGCTGTGCGAACCGACGGTGACCTGGAGTCGATGCATGAGAAGTCCTTCGGTGAGGCGGTCGGCGACCGGTGGGAGGAGGGCGCCGACGGGATAGGGGCGGTGGCGGCCCGCGCTGGGGGTGAAGCGCGGGCCGCCACCGCCGGCCCGGCTTCCGCAGTTCGGGGGCGGGTGCGGAGGCCGGGCAGTCTGTGGTTTCACGCCCGTTAGCGTGTTGTTTCGATTGGTTCTACGCCCGATCCGGGGGCCCTGTCAACACATTCGGGCATCCGTCCCACAGAAGCAGACTTTCGCCCGGAGCTCTTGCTTTTTCGGCGGCGAGGCGTATGGTTCGGGCTTAACCAGGCGTAAACAAACATGAAACGGACCCGATCCCACATGTACGCACCCGAGCGGCAGCAGCAGATCCTCCGGCTGGCCCAGGAACAGGGCCGGGTGGACGTTCCCACCCTCGCCGAGGACTTCGGCGTCACCCAGGAGACCATCCGACGTGACCTGAGCGCCCTGGACCGGGCCGGGCTGCTGCACCGGGTACACGGCGGCGCACTGCCTGCCGGAGCACTGCACCTGGAGCCGGGCCTGGCCGAGCGGGACTCCACCGCCGCCACCGAGAAGGAGCGGATCGCCAAGGCCGCGCTGGCCCTGCTGCCCGCCGAGGGCAGCGTGCTGCTGGACGCCGGGACGACCGTGTCCCGGCTGGCCGCTCTGCTGCCCGTCGACAGCACGCTGACCGTCGTCACCAACGCGCTCCCGGTGGCCGCCCGGCTGGCCGACCACCCGGGCCTGACCCTGCACCTGATCGGCGGCCGGCTGCGCCACCGTACTCAGGCCGCCGTCGACGCCTGGGCGCTGCGCGACCTCGCGGACGTCCACGCGGACGTCGCGGTCGTCGCCACCAACGGCTTCTCACCGGAGGGCGGGCTCTCCACGCCGGACCTCGCCGAGGCGGCGGTCAAGCGCGCCATGGTGTCCGGTGCCCGCCGGGTGGTGCTGGTGGCCGACTCCTCCAAGTACGGCGCCCGGCACTTCGCCCGGTTCGGCTCGCTGGAACAGGTCGATGTCCTGGTCACGGACACTGGACTGACCGACGAGCAGACCGCAGAGATCGAGAACCACGGACCGGAAGTCATCCGCGCATGATCGTCACCATCACCCCGAACCCCAGCCTCGACCGCACCTACGAGCTGGCGGACCTGGCCCAGGGCGAGGTCAATCGCGCCCGGGCCGACCGGCTCGACCCGGGCGGCAAGGGCGTCAACGTCTCGCGCGCGCTCACCGCCGCCGGGCACCGCACCACCGCCGTACTGCCGCTGGGCGGCCTGTCCGGGCAACTGCTCTCCGACCTGCTGCGCCGTCAGGGCATCGACGTGGCGGCCGTGCCGATCTCGGGCGACACCCGGATCAACGTCTCGATCGTCGAGGACGGCGGCTGCCTGACCAAGATCAACGCTCAGGGTCCGGAGCTCAGCACCGGCGAGTCCGCGGCCTTGCTGAGCATGATCGGCCAGGACTTCACGGGTGACGGAGTCGGCTGGCTGGCCTGCTGCGGAAGCCTGCCGCGCGGGCTGGCGCCCGAGTGGTACGCCGAGCTGGTGGCCCAGGTGCACTCGGGCGGGGCCAGGATCGCCCTCGACACCTCGGGGCCCGCCCTGCTGGCCGCGCTCTCCGCCCGTCCCGACGTGGTGAAGCCCAACCGCGAGGAGCTCGCCGAGGCCGTCGGCCGGCCGATCGCCACCATCGGCGACGCCGTGGACGCGGCCGGCGAACTGCGCAAGCTCGGCGCCCAGCAGGTGCTCGCCAGCCTCGGCGCCGACGGCATGCTGCTGGTCGCGGAGGAGGGCAGCTGGTACGGGACCGCGCCCGTGGCGGCGGTGCGCAGCGACGTGGGAGCCGGCGACGCCTCGCTGGCCGGCTTCCTCGGCGCCGGCGGCGCGGGACCCGAGGCACTCGCGGCGGCCCTGGCGCACGGCGCCGCCGCCGTACAACTGCCGGGCAGCGTGATGCCGACCCCGGCCGATCTGGACCCGGCCGCGGTGGTCGTGACGGCGGAGATCCCGCTGGAGCGAGCACTGAGCGGCTGAGAGCGGAGCCGCCGGCCCATCGCCGGTGACTCCGAACGCCCGACCGTGTGGGACGGAAGGGCACAGCACATCCCGGGGGCAAGGGAACCCGTCAAGCACCACCTCAGGCACCACAGTCGAAGGACCACGACGATGAGCGACACCGGCAGACTGATCACACCCGCACTCGTTGACCTCTACCTCGCCCCCGAGGAGAAGAGCGAAGCGCTGCACGCCCTCGCCCAACGGCTGGTCGCCGAGGGCCGGGTCACCGACCTCGACGGCTTCCTGGCCGACATCGCCGCCCGCGAGGCCCAGGCCCCGACCGGGCTCGGCGACGGCATCGGCATCCCGCACTGCCGCTCGGCCCATGTCACCCGGCCCAGCCTGGCCTTCGGGCGCAGCGCCAAGGGCGTCGACTTCGACGCCCCGGACGGGCAGCCGGCCGACCTGATCTTCATGATCGCGGCACCGGACGGCGCGGACGACACCCACCTGCAGATCCTCGCGGCACTGGCCCGCCGCCTGATGGACCCGGAGTTCACCGGGGCGTTGCGCGCCGCCGAGAGCCCGGCCCTGGTCGCCGCTCTGGTCAACGGCGAGGAGGCGCCCGCGCCGGCACCCACTCCGGTACCCGCACCGGCGGCGGCCGTGGCCGATGCCGATGCCGATTCGGTTGGCCCGCGCCTGGTCGCGGTCACCTCCTGTCCGACCGGCATCGCCCACACCTACATGGCCGCCAAGGCGCTGGAGCTGGCGGCCGCCCGGGCGGGTGCGCAGATCCAGGTGGAGACCCAGGGTTCGGCGGGTGCGACCCCGCTCGACCCGGCGGTGATCGCCGCCGCCGACGCGGTGATCTTCGCCCATGACGTGGAGGTCCGGGACCGCGCCCGGTTCGCCGGCAAGCCGACCGTGGACGTCGGCGTCAAGGCCGGTGTCAACCGCGCCGACCAACTGGTCGCCGAGGCTGTCCAGTTGGCCAGGGCAGCCGGTCCTGGCCGGAGCGCGGCTACGCCCTCCCCTTCGACGGTTGGGCGCAAGGACGAGCACTGGGCCCAGCGCCTGCGCAAGTACCTGATGACGGGCGTCAGTTACATGATCCCGTTCGTCGCGGCCGGCGGTCTGCTGATCGCCCTGGGCTTCGCCATCGGCGGCTACCAGATCGCCTCCGCGCCCTCGGTGCTCGGTCACTTCGACTGGACCTCCTCGCACAGCTGGGCGGCTCTCCTGTTCCAGACCGGCAAGGCCTCCTTCGGCTTCCTGGTGCCGATCCTGTCCGGCTTCATCGCGTACGCCATCGCGGACCGGGCCGCGCTGGCCGCCGGCATCGTCGGCGGCGCGATCTCGGTGGCCGTCGGGGCCGGTTTCCTCGGCGGTATCGTCTCCGGCCTGATGGCGGGCTTCCTGGTGCTGTGGATGGTGCGCTGGAAGGTACCGCAGGCGATCGCGGGCATCATGCCGGTCGTGGTGATCCCGCTGCTGTCGGTCGCCGCGGTGGGCTTCCTGACCTTCGTCGTGGTCGGCTCGCCGATCGCCGCCGCGATGCGCGGCCTGACCAACTGGCTGAACGGCCTCTCCGGTACCAACGCGATCCTGCTCGGCGTGCTGCTGGGCGCGATGATGGCCTTCGACATGGGCGGCCCGCTGAACAAGGTGGCGTACACCTTCGCCGCCGGTGCGCTCACCACCGCCGGCGCCACCCCGGACGCCGGCAGCCTCAAGGTGATGGCTGCGGTCATGGCCGCCGGCATGACCCCGCCGCTGGGCATGGCACTGGCGACCGTGGTCCGGCGCAGCCTGTTCACCGCCGAGGAGCGGGAGAACGGCAAGGCGGCCTGGGTGCTCGGCGCCTCCTTCATCACCGAGGGTGCGATCCCCTTCGCCGCCGCCGACCCACTGCGGGTCATCCCGCCCGGCATGGTGGGCAGCATGGCCGCGGGCGGCCTGTCGATGGCCTTCGGCTCCACCCTCCGAGCCCCGCACGGCGGCATCTGGGTCCTGCCGTTGATCGGCAGTCCGTTCCTGTACGTGCTCGCCATCACGGCCGGGACGGCCGTGACCGCCGGAGTCGTGGTCCTGCTCAAGGGCCTGCGACGGACCACTCCGGCGGTGGGCTCCCCCGCCACCACCCAGGAGCAGGAGCTGGTTGCGGCCTGACCGAGCGTCAGCGTGGCCCGGGAGCCCCGACGGGCCCCGGGCCACGAGCGTTCAGCCGCCCACGTGCAGCCCGAAACCCGTGCGGCCCGCGGGCTCCAGTCCCTCCTTCAGGTGCAGCGAGGGGAGCTCGTAGTCACCGAAGTTCTGCCGCCGGAACGCGATCGGCTCGGTCGACTCCAGGGTGACCAGGCGCTGCTTCCAGGCCTTGGCGACGTCCGGGTACTCCTCGGCGGTCATCCGGTCGGTGCCGTACAGCACGAACGGCGGCAGCACCTCGATGCCCGGGTAGTAGAGGATGCCGTGGTGGATCGGGAACAGCAGGTCGTCGATGGGGCCGTTGATCCCGCGAGCGGCGTAGTGCGACTCCGGACCGCCGGCGGTCACCGACAGCAGAGCCTTCCTGCCCGCGAGGGTGCCTTCGCCGAAGCGCTCGCCGTACTTGGTCTCGCTGTGCTCGCCGACGCCGTACGCGAAGCGGTAGGTGAACACCCGGTCCACCCAGCCTTTGAGGATCGCGGGCATCGTGTACCACCACAGCGGGAACTGGAAGATGATCGTGTCGGCCCACAGCAGCTTCTCCTGCTCGGCGAGGACGTCCGGGGTGAGCGTCCCGGCGTCGAAGGCCCGGCCCGAGTCCAGGGCGACCTTCAGCGGACTCGAGGCGTTGGGGCCGTAGTCCGCGGCGTCCACCACCGCCTTCCAGTTCATCGCGTACAGATCGCTCACCCGCACCTCGTGCCCGGCGGTCTCCAATGTGGACACCGCGAGGTCCTTCAGCGAGCTGTTGAGCGACTTCGGCTCCGGGTGGGCGTGGACGATCAGCGTCCTCATGGGAACTCCTTCGGATCGGATGCTTCGATCCTGGACGCCGCGGCGCCCGGCGTTCAGGGGCTCCGCTTCCGTCGGACTGGACTTCCTGGTACTGGCAGGACCACCTTCACGGGCACCATCGCGGCCATACTGAGGGCATGGACGATCTTGCCGGCTTCCTGCGGACCCGGCGTTCCCGGGTCGACCCGGCGGCCGTCGGCATCCCCACCGACAGCCGCCGCCGGGTCGAAGGGCTGCGCCGCGAAGAGCTCGCGCACCTGTCCGGAGTCAGCGTCGACTACTACGTACGCCTGGAGCAGGGCCGCGCGACCCAGCCCTCCGAGCAGGTCCTCGACGCGCTCGCCCGCGTCCTCGGCCTCGACGAGACCGAACGCGGGCACCTTGACCGGCTCGCCCGGCAGCGCCGCCGCCGCGCGAAGGCGCCCGCCAAGGGGGTCACCCCGGCCGGAGGCCGGGGGACGGTCCGGCCGCAGTTGCTGCGCGTCCTCGACCTGGTCGCCGACGCACCCGCACTGATCATGGACCACCGCCTGGACGTACTCGCCGGGAACCGCCTCGCCGGGCTCCTCTTCGGCCGGCCGATGCCGGGCCTGAACATCGCCCGGCACATCTTCCTGGAGGAGGCCGAGCGCGGCCTGTACGCGGACTGGGAGAACTGCACCCTCGACGTGGTCGGGCACCTGCGCCTGGCCGCCGGCCAGCACCCCGAGGACCCTCGCCTGGCCTCGCTCATCGGCGAGTTGGCGATGGGCAGCGAGCGCTTCCGCCGCCTCTGGGCCCGCGCGGACGTGCGCGCCCGCACACATGGACGCAAGGCGTACCGGCACCCGCTGGTCGGACTGCTGGAACTGCACCAGGAGAACTTCGCGCTGCCTGACGAATCGGGTATGGAGCTGCTGGTGCTGTCTGCAACCCCCGGCAGCCCCGCTGAGGACGGGCTGCGCCTGCTCGCGGGCCTGGGCGCGGACAGCTCTGACGCGCATCCCCCGGTGAACGCTCAGGTCCGCGAGTAACTCGACGACGCGTCTGATGACTTCGCCCCGCCGGCCACGTAATTGTGCCGATCACGGGCGCCTCCTCCACCAGGCGTCGATCGATCAGGGATGCTGGCCGGCCTTCGTCACATAGGCGTTGCCGGCCTGGGCGCAGCTCTGCTGCTGCCCCACCCCGGCCGGCAACGTCGCGGCCAGGTGCTGCATCACGGTGAGACGGTTTTCGTCGGTCACGCCGTTCTTCTGCAGCAGTTCGAGCACCGCCTGGACCTCGTCTCCGAGGCTGGCGCCCTGCTCCTGGCAGCGTGCGGAGAGGGTGTCGAAGGCACTGTTGTAGTCGGCCCCACTGCCGACGCCCGGCAGCTTCGCCGCAGTGTCCTGGCCACGGAGTTGCTCGCCCACGGTCGGGGCGGGGGCGGGGGCTGCCTTCTTGCCGCCGCCCGAGGTCGACACGACCGCCACCGCGATCGCGGCCAGCAGCAGGCAGAGCAGGAAAGCCCAGCGTCGCCGAGCCGAGTTCCCGGCACTGTGTCGCTCGCCGTCCATGCCGTCCCCCGCATCGTCATTTCGTTGTCGATCAACAGCCTGCCAGCAGGCCGACCTGCGTGCACCACCCTCCCGGGTTCGTGACAGAGGCGTGACCGAATGGCCAGTCAGAAGCCTCCGTGCAGGAAGATATGGAGCATGATCCAGGGGGCGATCTCGGCGACGCCGTACCAGATGGCGAGGCAGGCCAGCAACGCGATGGTGAACTGGCCGGGGACACTGCGTACGAACTTCTTCAGTCTCACATCGACTCTCGTGGTCCGGGCCCTGCAGGGCCGGCCGGGAGCTTCCGGCCGGCCCTGAGGGTTTCAGGCGTGCAGGTTACCCGCCAGCGCGTCCTGGAGGGCTGTCGCGTACGCGGTGGTGCCAGTCGCGGGTGAGCGGCAGCACCGAGCCCCCGCCAGCAACCACCCCGGCCCCGGCCTGCGCAGATTGACGAGGCGGGGAACGACCGGTTGCGCAAAGATGAATACCCATGCCGAATCCTGCACAAATGCCCTTCTGATGGTGCGCCTTCGCGCAGCGCTGCGCTAGCTTGACGGCCTGTCCGCCCCGTACGGCTCGACCGCACCCGGCTCGGCCGCGGACCCGCACCGGCCTCGCCGGCGGCAGTGGCGGCTGCCGCATCGAGCGGTGCGCCCGGACCCTGCTGTGTGGACGCCTATCCGCCCAGCCGTTGTCCGGGCCGGCCCCAGTACGGCCGGGGCCGCTCCCTCCAGCCAGCAGTACCGACCGAGACCCAGGTCTCCGAGGAGAACGAACATGCGCAGCAGCTCCGACCGCAGCCGGTGGATCCGGCGCGGCGCGGCATCCGCAGCCATCGCGGGGGCGGCCGCCCTGGCCACCGTCACGACGGCCCTCCCGGCGCAGGCCGCCGGCGGCCAGCCGACCGCGACCCCGATCCAGCACCTGGTGGTCATCTTCCAGGAGAACGTCTCCTTCGACCACTACTTCGGCACCTACCCGAACGCGGCCAACACCGCCGACGACAAGGTGAAGTTCACCGCGAAGCCGGGTACCCCGCAGGTGGACGGCCTCACCCAGGACCTGCTGCAGCACAACCCGAACAAGGCCAACCCCAAGCGGCTCGGCCCGGCCCAGGCGGTCACCTGCGACCAGGACCACGAGTACAAGGACGAGCAGCTCGCCTTCGACGGCGGCAAGATGGACCAGTTCATCGAGCACACCGACGTCGAGAGCTGCAAGGCGCCGATGTTCACCGAGCCCGGCCTGGTGATGGACTACTACGACGGCAACACCGTCACCGCGATGTGGAACTACGCGCAGCGGTTCGCGATGAGCGACAACTCCTTCGGCACCAGCTTCGGCCCCTCCACCCCGGGCGCGCTCAACCTGGTGTCCGGCCAGACCCACGGCGGCTACGCGGTCGACCCCAAGACCGGCCAGAAGACCACCGACCCGAAGGTGGTCTCCGCCGCCGACGCCAACGGGATCGGCACCGTCATCGAGGACCCGGACCCGGCCTTCGACGACTGCGCCAACACCTCGAACCACCTGGCGATGACCGGCAAGAACATCGGCGACCTGCTGACCGAGAAGAAGGTCAGCTGGGGCTGGTTCCAGGGCGGTTTCCGGCCCACCACGGCCGCCACCGACAAGACCCCGGCGGTCTGCGCCACCGCGCACGCCAACATCGTCGGCGCCTCGCGCGGCGACTACAACCCGCACCACGAGCCCTTCGAGTACTACCAGTCGACGGCCAACCCGCACCACCTGGCGCCCAAGTCGGTGGACGAGGTCGGCCACGACGGCCAGGCCAACCACCAGTACGACCTGACCGACTTCGACGCCGCGGTGAAGAACGGCACGCTGCCTGCGGTCAGCTACCTCAAGGCCGCGAACTACCAGGACGGCCACGCGGGCTACTCCGACCCGCTGGACGAGCAGAAGTTCGTCGTCGACACCGTCAACAAGCTCCAGCAGTCCAAGGACTGGGCCTCCACCGCGGTGGTCATCGCCTACGACGACTCCGACGGCTGGTACGACCACAAGTTCACCGCGCCGGTCAACGGCTCGCAGGACAAGGCGAACGACGCGCTCGACGGCGCCGGCCAGTGCGGCAAGGGCGCGGCCTGGGGCGGCTACGCCGACCGCTGCGGCTACGGCCCGCGCCTGCCGCTGCTGGTGCTCTCGCCCTACGCCAAGTCCAACTTCGTGGACCACACCCTGACCGACCAGTCCTCGGTCCTGCGCTTCGTCGAGGACAACTGGAAGACCGGCCGGATCGGCGACGCCTCCTTCGACGAGCACGCGGGCTCCATCGAGTCCATGTTCGACTTCAAGAGCCCGCAGAGCGCCACGCTGCTGCTCGACCCGGCCACCGGCCAGCCCGCCACCTCGGGTCAGCCCGCCACCGGCCAGCCCACCGCCGGTCAGCCGACCGCCTCGGGCCAGCCCGCGAGCGGTCAGCCCTCGAACGGGACTCCGAGCGGGTCCGGCGCCGCTGCGGCCTCCTCCCCGGCGGCCGGCAGCGGATCCTCGCTCGCCTCGACCGGTAGCAACACCGTGCCGGTCGCGATCACGGCGGGCGCACTGGTCGCCGTCGGCGCCGGTGTCGTCCTCGCCGTCCGGCGCAAGGGCCGCCGTCGCGCCGCCTGACAGCTGACGCCTGATAGCTGGCACCTGACACCTCGTCGGACGCACTCGGCGGTGGGAAACCGGCAGCCCCGGTTCCCACCGCCGAGTCGTATCCGAGGTAGTGGTGACACAGACGCGCAGGCCGTCTGCCGCACTTACCGAGGCACTGACACACACTGCGCAGAGCGGCACTACGGTCCCAGGGACCAGCCGACACCGCCCGACGGAAGCGCGCTGGTTCCGGTCGTCCAGGTCTATCGCCGGGACTGTGGTGCCCCTACGAGCACCCACGAGTAGGCGAAGTTGGCGGCTGTCGATGTCCCGATGACTTGCCGTCCACGCTGTAGGTCACGGAGGTCGCGTTCCCGCTGGCCACTGACGCGGTCAGCGGCACCGGTCCGGACTGCGCCCCGACGGGACGTTCACCACCACGCCTGACACACCCCGCGCTGGGCGACGCCCGCGTGGAGGGAGGCGCCCTGGACGCTCCCTAGGGTCTGACGCCGCGTCGGTCCAGCCAGCCGAGGACATAGTCCGCGACGGACCGCCAGCCGCTGTCCACGACCAGCGAGTGGCCCCGGTCGGCGAACTGCTTGAGGTCCGTCGGCGCCGTGGAGTCGCCGTACTCCTTGTACGCGCCGCGGGTCAGCCGGTCGGGTACCACGAGGTCCTCCTGGCCCGAGACCAGCAGCAGCGGGCCCCGCGCCGTGTTGGCGGTGTCCACCATGGCCTCCAGGCGGCGCGCGGCTCCGCCGCGGCCGAGTTCGCCGAGCAGCCGGCCCGGGCCGGGCACGGCGTACCGCTCGTGGAGCAGCGTGGCCTCCTCGCTGCTGACGGCATTGGCGAAGACCTCGCGGAAGCGCCCGACCGGGAGCTGCAACGGGACGTCCACCAGTCCACCGGCGCACCCCTCGTCGGGCGGTGGCGCCACGGCGCTGAACGGTGCCGGTGCGATGGCTACCGCCGCCCGCCCCAGGCCGGCGCCGATGAGCTGCTGTGCGATCAGTCCCCCGACCGAGTGCCCGACGATCACCGGCGGGACCTCGCAGGAGGCCACCACCGCGGCGTGGTGGTCGGTCAGGTCGTCCAGTCCGATGCCGGCCAGCGCCTCCGGACGCTCCCGTGCCTCCCGCACGGTCGCCGCCTCGCCCGGCCATCCGGGGGCGCGGGTGGTGTACCCGACGGCGGCGAAGCGCTCTTCCCAGCGCTCCCATGACAACGCGTGCAGCCACGCCCCGTGGATGAACACGACGGGAGTACGGATCACAGCCGGCCCTCCGAACACGATGACGACGCGCCGACGAGCGGCGCCCCTCCCAGCATCGGGCCGGCGGCCGCGCCCGGGATCAGTCGGATGACTGCATGCGAGCGCGTGCGGACGCGTATGGGGGGCGGAATCCTTCCCAGGCAGAAACCTGTCTCTGTTGGCTGCCGGATTCCGGGGTGATCGTAGAGGTGTTCCTTCCCGCACATTGCTCCTTCCCGCACAGCGTTCCTTCCCGCACAGCATTCCTTCCCGCACCGGAGAACCGAGGAGACTTCCATGGCCAGGACCGCCGTCACCTTCGACAGCGCCGGCATCCCGATCGCCGCCCATCTCTACACGCCCGACCTCCCGGCCGCCGGTCCGCTCGCGGCACTCGTGGTCGGCCATCCGGGCACTGGTGTGAAGGAGCAGACCGCCGGCACCTACGCCCAACTGCTGGCGGAGCGCGGCTTCGTCACCCTCGCGTTCGACGCCGCCCACCAGGGGGAGTCCGGCGGCATGCCCCGCGGGTTGGAGGACCCCGGGCAGCGGGTCGAGGACTTCAAGGCCGCCGTCTCGTACCTGGGCACGCGCGAGGTGGTCGACGCCGACCGGATCGGCCTCCTCGGCATCTGCGCCTCCGGCGGATACGCCCTGTCCGCGGCCGGCGGCGACCACCGCGTCAGGGCCGTCGCCACCGTCAGCGGCGTCGATGTCGCACGGCAGTTCCGGTACGGCGCCGACGGCACCCAGGACCCGGCCGTCTTCCGGAGCCTGCTCGACGCCGCCGCCCGGGCCCGGAGCGCGGCGGCCCGCGGTGAGGACCCCGGGGTGCTGACCGTCTTCCCCGGGACGGCCGAACAGGCCCGCGCGCTCGGTGGGGAGCACGGCCTCGAGGGCTTCGAGTACTACTGCACTCCCCGTGGTGGGCACGAGCGCTCGGCCAGATTCCTGACCTGGTCAAGCGTCGACCGGCTCGCCTCTTTCGACGCCTTCCACGCCGTCCCGCTGATCGGCCCCCGCCCGCTGCTGCAGATCGTCGGCAGCCGGGCCGTCACCTCCTGGATGGCCGTCGACGTCCACCACCGCGCGACCGGGCCCAGGGAGCTCCACTGGATCGAGGGCGCCAGTCACGTCGACCTCTACGACGACGAGAAGCACATCGCCTCCGCCGTCGACCGGCTCACCGACTTCTTCACCGATCCGCAGTCCATGACGTGAGGATGCGCAGCGCGTCGTGGGCGGGACTGCCGGGCTCGGCCGTCAGCACCATCAGCCGGCCCGACCCGTCGGGACTGTTCCAGGTGTCGCAGTCCAGGGTGAGGTCACCCACCACCGGGTGCCGGTAGTGCTTCGAGCCGTAGTGCGAACCGATGACCCGGTGCTCCGCCCACCAGCTCCTGAAGTCCTCGTCCTGGAGCGAGAGTTCGCGGACCAGCCGATCCAACTCCGGGTCGTCGCCCTGCGTTGCGGCGGCCATCCGCAGCGCGGCTACGGCGTCGCGGGCGTCGTGCTCCCACTCCCGGTGCATGCTCCGGATCGCCGGGTGCGTGAACAGCAGCCGCACGTAGTTGCGCCGGGTCGGCGGCAGGGCGGAGAAGTCGGTGAACAGGCCGGTGGCCGCGCTGTTCCACGCGAGGACGTCCAGGCGGTTCCCGAGCACGAGGGCGGGGGTCGGCGTCAGCTGGTCCAGCAGGCGCTGGACGGCCGGCCGCACCCGCCGGACGGGTTCGCGCCGGCGTGGTCGCGCCTCGGTCCGGCCGGCGAGTTCGTGGAGGTAGTGCTGCTGGTCCTCGTCGAAGCGCAGCGCACGGGCCAGCGCAGCCAGCACCGAGGCGGAGGCGCGCACCCGGCCCTGTTCGAGCCGGGTGTAGTAGTCCACGCTGATGGCGGCCAGCCGCGCGACCTCCTCCCGGCGCAGTCCGGGCACCTTGCGCGGGGAGTCCGTCTCCGGCAGGCCGTAGTCGTGCGGCGCCAGTTGGCCCCGCCGGGCCCTGAGGAAGGCCCCGATCTCCCCGGGTTCGGCTGTCATGGCTGGGCTCCTCGCCTTCCTGCCCGGATCACTTCTCGGCCTTCAGAGGTCCGGCGAGCGACTTGCGCAGGGCGGAAGGGGCGACCACCGGCAGCAGCGAGGCCAGCATCTTGCCCTTGAGACCGGCCGGCTCGCGGGTCAGTCGGACGTCGACGCGGGTGCCCCGCCCCTCGGGGGTCATCGTGAAGACCCAGCCGCCGCCGGCCCCGAAGAGCTTGGAATCGAGCGTGGTGATGGTGACCTCGTTGCCCTCGGGGTCCCACTGGTAGCGCGCACGCTCCCAGGCTGCCGCGGTGCCCTCGGTCACCTCGGCGAAGGTGTCGCCGAGTTCGTGCACCGTGAAGTGCTCGGCGTCGATCGTGGGCCAGGCCTGGGGGCGGGAGGGACCGAAGTCGGTGAGCACGCCCAGCACCTCCTTGGGGCTGAGGGTGGAGATGAGGTGGATGCGTACGACTGTCATGGCACGTCCTTGATGAGGAGTTGGGACTCAGAGGTGGTCGGCGTCGACGACGGCCTGGGCGAAGGCGGTGGGAGCCTCCTGGGGGAGGTTGTGGCCGACGCCGCTCAGGGTGCGGTGGACGTAGGGGCCGGCGAAGAAGGAGCGGTAGGCGCTGCCGTCGCCGGGAGCCGTGAACGGGTCCAGCGCCGGGTCGAGCGTGACCGTGGGCACGGTGATCCTGGGGCGGGCCGCGAGCTTCCTCTCTAGAGCGTCGTAGCAGCGCTCCCCGTCGGCGAGCCCCAGGCGCCAGCGGTAGTTGTGAATGACGATGGCCGGGTAGTCGGGGTTCTCGAACGCCGCCGCGGTGCGCGCGAAGGTGGCGTCGTCGAAGTGCCAGTTGGGCGAGACGGTGTCCCAGACCAGGCGGCACAGGGCAGGTCGGTCGATGGGGCTCTCCATCGCCAGGCGGCCGCGCTCGGTGGCGAAGTAGAACTGGTACCACCAGGTGTGCTCGGCCGCGGCGGCCAGCGGCTTCGCCTGCGCCGCGACGTCGGTGATGAGGTATCCGCTGACCGACACCAGCGCGCTGACCCGCTCGGGCCACAGGGCCGCGATGATGTCGGCGGTGCGCGAACCCCAGTCGAAACCGGCCAGGACCGCCCGGTCGATCCTGAGGGCGTCCATCAGCGCGATGATGTCGACGGCGATCGCGGACTGCTGGGCGTTGCGGAAGGTGCCGGCGGACAGGAAGCGGGTGGTCCCGTGTCCGCGCAGGTAGGGGACGATGACCCGGTAGCCCGCCGCGGCCAGCAGCGGGGCCACGTCGACGAAACTGTGGATGTCGTAGGGCCAACCGTGCAAGCAGATCACCACGGGACCGTGCGCCGGACCGACCTCGGCGTAACCGATGTCCAGCACCCCGGCGCGGACCTGCTTCAGCCTGGTGAACTCCGTGTGGGTGCCCGGGACCACCGCCGGCACGGTGGGCGCCGGCCCGCGGGTGCCGCCGGGTCGCCCGGCGCTCGCGGCGGTCGCCGCCGTGGGCAGGCCGATCGCCGAGACGGCGGTCGCGCCCGCGCCCAGTCCGACGGCCCTGCTGAAGCTGCGCCTGTTCATGATCGGTCCTCCGTTGCTCGTACTCGCCGGTGTCGAGTGCTGTAGGGGTGGTAGCACCGACTCTCGGGCCGGCGGGAGACAGCCGCATCCGTCAGTTGACGGTGAGTCGTGACCGAGGTCATCGCGGTCATCGCGGGAGCGACGGTCATCGCGGGAGCGACGGTCCGTCACGGGTGACCGCCCCGCCCGGTTCCGCACTGCCGTCGGGCTCGTCCGCCAGCCACCGGGCGTGGTGGCGCCGCGCACAGCTCCGGTCGACGTGGCCCGTACGCATGCCCCGCCTCGCCTCCGGGTCCTGGTACGCCTTGCGCAGGTGGCCGAACAGGACGAGGGCGATCGCCCAGGCCAGGACGTCGTGCACGAAGATCGCACTGGTGCGGGAGATGAAGGGGAACAGCCCGGTGCACCACATCAGCAGTCCGGTGAACACCATCACCAGGACCGTTCCGGCGATCCAGCCCGCGTAGAGCTTCTGACCGGCGTTGAACTTGCCGGCCGGGCGGCTCGCGGGTGAGGTCAACCGCCGGCGGACCGCACGCAGCCACTGCCTGTCGTACTCCGCGAACCGGTTCAGCCGGGGCAGGTCCGCCCGGAGCGCGGGCGACAGCAGACCGAGCAGCAGCGGCGCCGGCAGCAGAATACTGTCCCCCACCTCGGGTGCCGGACGGCATAGGTAATCCGACCAGAGCCGGAATCGCGTCGTCGGCGGGGCGGACCCGCTAAGTCATCTGACTGATGCCCAGCCCGGCTGCGCCGTGTACTGTGCCGCACCACCATGCGCAACCAGGGCCTCAGCCCGGGGGTTCCGGACCTCGCCGATGCGGCGCGGGGCGACGAGCGCCGCGTCCCGCACGTCATCGCTCCGAACGCTCCGGGGTGACCGGTGTCCGCTCGGTGAAGTGGATGGTTGCCATGGGGTTCTCCCTGCGCTCCTTACGTCGGTGGCCTGAACGGCTGACCTCAGACTCCCCGGCGGCGGCGCCCCGTCGAGCCGGTGCCGGACACTGGTCGCCCCCCGGCCCGGGTACGGGCCAGGGTTCGGCACCGGCTCGACGGGCCCGCGGTCCCGGGATCGTGGTCGGTGGATGCCGACCGGCTTCCATGGCGGCTAAGGAGCTGGCGATGGTGGAATTCAAGATCGAGGTCGTGGTGGTCCCGGTGTCGGACGTGGACCGGGCCAAGGAGTTCTACACGCGTATCGGGTTCCGCGAGGACGTCGATTTCTCCGGCCCCGGCGGCTTCCGGGTCGTGCACCTGACCCCGCCCGGTTCGACCGCGTCGCTCATCATCGGCAGCGGCGTGACCGACGCGGCGCCGGGCTCCGAGCGCGGTGTGCATCTGATCGTGGACGACGTCGTCGCGGCCCGCGCCGAGTTGGCGGCCGCCGGGGTGGAGGTCAGCGAGGTCTTCCACGACGCCGGCGGAGTCTTCCACCACGCCGGCACCGCCGAGCGGGTCGCCGGCCCGCACCCGGCGCGGCAGTCGTACGGCTCGTTCGCGTCGTTCGTCGACCCGGACGGCAACACCTTCGTCCTGCAGGAGGTCACCACGCGGCGCGCAGGCCGGATCAGCCACGTGGTCTACCGATCCGCCGAGGAGCTCGAGTCGGCGCTGCGCGACACGGCGCTGGCCCACGGCAAGTACGAGGGCGAGCTCGGCCACCCGGATCCGGACTGGCCGGCGTGGTACGCCGCTCACCTGGCCCGGGCGGCCGGGCTCGGCAGCTGAGCGGCGTTGTTGGAGCTGCCGGGCGGTGCGAGCGAGATCAGGAAGGGGCAGGGCGGTATGAAGTCGACCACCATCACGATGGTGGGCCGCGAGGACGAGCAGGCGGAACTCATGGCGTTCGTGAAGTCCGCCACGGGCCAGGCTCTCGTCCTGCGAGGGGAGACGGGGGTCGGCAAGAGTTCCCTGTTGGGCCACGCCGCCGCGCTGGCGGAGCAGGAGGGCCACGTCCTCGTCCGGGCCGCCGGCGTCGAGGCGGAGTCCGCGCTGCCCTATGCCGGGCTGCACCAGTTCCTGCATCCGCTGCTCGCCGACGTCGCACAGCTGGACGAGGTCGCACCGCTGGACGCCCGAACCCGGGCCGTGTTCGACGCCGTGTTCAGCGGAGTGCAGGGCGATCCGCCCTCGGTCATGACGCTCGGCATCGCCGTTCTCAACCTGCTGTCAGTCGCCACGGCGAAGCAACCGCTGCTGCTGGTCCTCGACGACGGGCAGTGGCTGGACGACGCCAGCGCCGATGTCTGCGGCTTCGTGGGCCGACGCCTGGCCGGCAGCCCGGTGAAGCTGCTGGTCGCGGTCCGTACCGACATCACATCGCGCTTCGACACCGCCGCACTGCCCGAACTGCCGATCGCCGCCCTCGCCGACGAAGACGCGGCACGCCTGCTGGACCGTCGGTACCCGGATCTGGGCCGACAGCTCCGCCGAACCGTGCTGGAGCAGGCCCAGGGCAACCCGCTGGCCTTGCTGGAGCTGCCCGCCCACTTCGCCGGCCGGTCGAACGACCTCCTGGCCGAAGACCTCGTCGGTCAGCACGGCCTGCCGTTGCCACGGCGCCTGCAACGGCTGTTCGGCGCCCGCATCGCAGCCCTCGACGAGCGGGTGCGGGCCGAGTTGCTGATGGGCGCGCTCGACGGCGCCGGGACCCCGAGCGGCGCCGAGGCCGTCCCCGGCACGCGCTACGGCACCCGCTACGGCATGCGCGACGCCGACGCGGCAGTGGCCGCCGGGCTGCTCGACATCGAGGCGACCACCGGCGACGTCGTCTTCCGCCACCCGCTGGTGCGTTCCGCCGTCGTGCAGATGGCCACGCCCAACCAGCGCCGCGCCGCGCATCTGACGCTGGCTCAGGTTCATCGGGAGAACCTCGAACGCCGGGCGACGCACCTGGCAGCGGCAACGGTCGATCCCGACGAGGACGTGGCCGACATCCTGGAGGCGGCGGCCGAGTCGGCGACCCGGCGCGGCGGCGCGCTGGCGGCCGTGACCTGGCTGACCCGGGCCGCCGAGCTCAGCGAGAACCACACCGACCGGTCCCGACGGCTGGCCGACGCGGCCTTCGTCGCCGGTCACGCCGCCCGCCTCGGCCAGGCACACCGGCTGGTCCAGGCGGGCCTCACCGCCGGTTCGACGCAGTCGCCGGCCTCGGTCCTGACGGCCGCTTACCAGGCGCTCTACCAGGACGGGGACGTCCGCTCCACCCACCGACAGGTCTCGGCCGCGATCGAGAAGCTGCGGGACGGCGCGCCCGTGGAATCCCGGGAGGTCCTCACCCGGCTGGTGATCCTTCTCCTGGCGATCAGTCAGTACAGCGGGGACCGCGCGACCTGGGAGAGCACGCACCGACTCCTCGCCTCCATGGGGAGCCTCGTCACCGAACGCTCACGTCTCTACAGCGGCACCTGGAGCGATGTGACCAGGCACGGGGCCGACTGGGCCGAGCCGGTGCGACAAGCCGCCGCGAACCTGCCGGATCTGGAACCCTGGGACGTCACGCGGTTGGGCGCGGCCGCGTACCACCTCGACATCCTGAGCCACTACCGCCCCCACCTGCAGCGCATCGTGGACCGCGAGTTGGAGACCGGGGCCGTGGCCACCGGCATGGTGATGCTGCACCAGATCATGCTCGACCAGCTGGCGGTCGGCGAATGGGCCGAGGCTGAGCACACCGGACAGCGCGGCCTGGACCTGGCGGCCGAGCACGGCCACCATCTGTTCGCCGCCCAGAGCCGCGCGTACCTGGCCCAACTCGCGGCGCTGCGCGGACAGGTCGGGCGGGCGCGGGACCTGCAGGCCGAGGTGGACGCCTGGGCCCGCCCGCGCGGACTGGGGTTCCTCACCCAGGTCGCCGACTCCGCCGGCGCGACCGCCGCGCTGAGCTGCGGCGACTACGAGGCCGCGTACCTCTACGCCATCGGCATCACCCAGCCGGGCACGTTCCGGCCCTATGCGTATCAGGCCTCGCGCACCCTGCTCGATCTCGTCGAGGCCGCCCAGCACACCGGACGCGTCGAGCAGGCCCGGGCGCACGCCCTCGCTGCCCGCGAGGCCGGTCTGCCGCTCGTGTCACCCCGCCTGGGGCTGATCACCTACGGCGCGCTCGCGATGACCGCCGAAAGCGAGCGTGAGGCCGCCGAGATGTTCGCGCGGGCCGAGTCCCATCCGGACGCCGCCCGCTTCCCGTTCGAGCTGGCCCGGATCCGGCTGGCGCACGGCATCCGGGTGCGCCACGTCCAGGGCCGGGCGACGGCGCGGCAACACCTGGTCCCGGCGGCCGAGGCGTTCGAGCGGCTGGGCGCGGCCGGCTGGACCGAGCGGGCTCGGGCCGAACTGCGCGCCACCGGGGCCCCGCCCCGCGCCTCGACGCTGAACCTGGCCTCGCTGACCTGGCAGGAACGCCGCATCGCCGACCTGGCCGCCGGCGGCCTGACGAACAAGGAGATCGGCGAGCGGATGCACCTGTCGCCGCGCACCGTCAGCTCGCACCTGTACCGCATCTTCCCCAAGCTGGGTGTCACGACCCGGGCGGCGCTGCGCGACGCGCTGAGCCGGACCGAGACCGACCGTCCATCGGGGGGTGGGTGAAGGAGCGCCCGCCGCAGGAGGCGCCGACGGCGTTCGCCCAGGCCGTGGTGGACGCCGACCATCTGTGACCCACAAGGGTGTTGACGATACGGAGGTACCGAAATGAGTGATCCCGGCATGAACGAGCAAGCGGCGGAGATCCGCAAGGCCCGCTTCGGCGCGCTCCCGGAACGCGTCGCCTTCGAGGACATGGTCGAGGAGAAGGCGGTGCTGTCGGCGAATCACGCACGGGACGCCTACGACCCCGACGGCCTGGCGGTCAGGTTCTCCTGCCTTGCGGCGGACCTGGGCCTCTGAGCACCACGGGTCGACGGAGCGTTCGAGTCGACAGAGCCTTCGAGTCGACAGCGCGCTCGGGTCCGCCCCCCAACCGAGAGGGGCGGACCCGAACTTGCTGCGCGCCGGTCAGTGGTGCGAGGCCTGGACGCAGCGGAAGCTGCTCGCGGCGCCCGGATCGCCGTGACCGGTGTAGCGGGAGACCATCGGGTAGCGGCACACGTCGCGGGCGACGGTCTGGCCGGTGGCGGTGGGCAGGTTGGCGTGCAGCACGTTCGGGGCCTGGCCGTGCTCGACCCAGGCGGTCAGAGCGGCCAGGTCGTCGACACTGCCGCTGTTCAGGCCGCAGTGCGCGACGCCGGGGGCGAGGAAGACGCGGTAGAAGTCGTCGACCTTCTTGGTACCGCCCATCAGGGCGTCGACGCGCTTGCGGTAGTCGACGGTTCCCGCGGTGGGGATCAGTTGGTCGGCGTCGCCCTGCCAGGTGATCAGCTTGCCGCCGGCGTTGCGGAACGCGGAGAGGTCCGCGTCGCGGGTGCCGATGACCGAGTCGTACTCGGCGCGGGCCTTGTGGAAGATCTCGTCGAACTGCGCGTAGCTGAGGTTCGCGGTGTTGAACGAGGGCTGCTTCTCCACGAAATTGGCGACCCACTGGGCCGGGACGAGGAACGGCGAGCCGGTGGTGACGCCGTTCGCATCGGTCTTGCTGGCCGCCAGGTAGGAGAAGTCGGCGCCGATCGGCAGGCCGTACCACAGCCGCTTGCCGTTCGTGTCGCGCGGACCGTCCCAGATCTTGCGGACCACGTCGGCATCGGCGGCGGTGATCGTGTACTCCTTGCCGTCGCAGACCACCTTGGTGCCGATCAGGCGGCGCGGGTCGAAGTCGCAGCGGTTCGGGTCGCCGATCAGGCCGTCCACCGCGCCGTCGAGCTTGTCGCAGGCCTTCAGCGCGGCCTGGTTGAAGGCGTCGAACTCGCACGTGGTCGGGTAGGTGTGTTCCTGGTTCATCACCACCTGCGGCCAGAGGGTGGCCACCTCGAACTGGTTCCAGTTGACGGCGGGGGCGTCGGCGTTGATGCCGTTGAAGTCGGTGGGGTACTTCTGGGCCTCCAGGTAGCCTTGGCGCCCGCCGGTGGAGCAGCCGTTGAAGTAGGAGTAGGACGCGGCGTGGCCGTAGACGGCGCCGACGACCTGCTTGCCGACGATCGCCATCTCGTGGACCGAGCGCGAGGCGAAGTCCTGCAGCAGCGCGGTGTTGATCCGGCCCTGGGCGTTCAGCGCCCAGCTGCTGTCCAGGCCGCTGGTGCCCACGCCGGCGTCGGTGGTGGCGGCCGCGTAGCCCTGCTTGACCGCCGCGGCCACCGAGCCGATGTTCCCGGCGGCGTAGGCGGCGCCGCCGGCCGCCTGGAAGCGGCCGTTCCAACCGGCCTGCGGCAGCCAGACCTGCACCTTGGCGTGGTCGTTCGCGCCCGGGTGGGTCAGCGTGACCGTCACCTCGCAGTGCGCCGGGACGTCGGGGACGGGGTAGCCGCCCAACGGGGGCGTACCGGGTACCTGGAACGTGCCCGCCGGGACGGCCGTCGCGGTCACCGACTCCACCGCGGTGCCGTCCGGCGCCGACGGCTGGAACGGGGTGCAGGCGAACGGAGCGGGGCCGGCGGCGGCGGCCAGGATCGCGGTGGGCACCGGACCGGCCGACGCGCTCACCGGTGCGTAGACGACACCGGCCGCCGCCAGCGAGACACCGGCCGCCACGAAGGTCAGAAGCCGTCGTTTCATGATCTCTCCTCGGATTCGGGATTCGGGGATGGCGAGATCACTCTCGTCGGCACACCGGGTCGGGCACATCAGTCAGCTGACGCTGAGTCGGGAACGCCGCGGGCAGCGCCCTGACGGCAGCAGGCTTGAAGTCACATGACCGATGTGGCCGGGACGAGCCGCGGGCGACAGTGAAGGCCACCAAGTCCACTTGTTCTCATCCCAGGAGCGTGGCCCATGTCGAACATTGAGAACGGTCGCAAGCGGCGGTTCATCGCGGCGACGGCCGCTGCGGTCGGCACCACCGTGGCGATCGGCGCCCTCGCCCTCACCGGCACCGCCGACGCGGCGACCACCCCGGCGGCGGCCGACCGCGGCGCGAAGCCGACCGTCGTCCTGGAACACGGCGCGTTCGCCGACGCCTCCAGCTGGGACGGCGTCATCGCCAAGCTGCGCCGCGACGGCTACCCGGTGGTGGCCGCCGCCAACCCGCTGCGCGGCCCGGCCTCCGACGCCGCCGCGCTGCGCAGCCTCGTCGACCACATCAAGGGCCCCGTCGTCCTCGTCGGCCACTCCTACGGCGGCTCGGTCATCAGCGAGGCCGCCGTCGGCGAGCCGCGGGTCAAGGCCCTCGTCTACGTCGCCGCGTTCCTGCCCGCGCCGGGCGAGTCCGCGCTGCAGCTGACCAACCAGTTCCCCGGCTCCACCCTGCCCGGCACGCTGGACCCGGTGCCGTACGCGTTCGCCGACGGCAGCACGGGCACCGACCTGTACATCCAGCAGGACAAGTTCCGGGCCCAGTTCGCCGCCGACGTCCCGGCCGGCCAGGCCGCGCTGGCGGCCGCGACGCAACGGCCGATCGCCCAGGCCGCACTGACCGAGAAGGCCACCGCCGCCGCCTGGCAGACCGTCCCCAGCTGGGACATCATCACCACCCAGGACCTCAACATCCCGCCCGCCGCCCAGCGGTTCATGGCCGAGCGCGCCCACGCCCACACCACCGAGGTCGCCGCGTCCCACTCCGTCGCGGTGTCCCACCCCGACCTGGTGGCCGGCGTCATCGAGAAGGCCGCCCGCGCCACCCGCTGACCACCCGCTGACCACCCGTCATACTCCGGTCGCCGAACAGCGGCCCCCTGAAAGCCGGGAGGGCGGACCCCGTCCACGCCCTCCGCCCTCTCGGCTCGTCCCGCCGCGAAAATCCCTTCGTCGTGATCAGCCACGGCGCGCGGTTCCTGGACGCGATCAAGGTGGAGCGGCGCCTGGAGCTCAGTGACGGGCGGCTGGGCCGGCCGGGAGCAGGGCCCCGAACCTGAGTCCCCCGTGCCGCTCGGTGACCAGGGCGCGGTACCGATGCCGTCGCCACCCCCGGCATCGCGTGCCCACGCTGATCCACCACCCCCGGTCGGGCCGTTCGTGGAAGTCGAGGGCGACAAGGTCCAGTCCGCGGCCGAGTGCCGCCCCGCACGTGTCGCAGGTGCTTCGGCCTGCGACGAACTCATACGTCTGCCGGGTGATCCACAGATCGACCTCGGCCGGCTCGGAACCGGGCCTCGGCAGCGGACACCCTGGCAACGGGCACCCTGGCAGCGACGATCCGTAAAGCACCGAGCACAACGCCTCGAACATCATCCAGTCCATGACGCCACGGTCTCCCGGCGGCCCGCGTCTCGAACCCGTGGGAAACCCTGGCGGCAAGGCACCAGGGGGTCACTCCCGCGGATCGTCCGACGGCGGTCATCGATCGGAGATGGCGCCGGCGATCTCGCGACGGGAGGAGACCCCCAACTTGGTGAAGACCTTGCGCAGGTGCCACTCGACCGTGCGAGGGCTGAGGAACAACTGCGCGCCGATCTCCGCGTTCGGGTGCCCGGTGGCCGCGAGCCGGGCTATCTGTGCCTCCTGCGGAGTCAGGACCGGCGGGCCGGGGGTCCGCTTGCGGACGGTCTCGCCGGTGGCGAGCAGCTCTCGCCGGGCCCGCTCGGCGAACGCCTCCATGCCCATTTCCGCTGCCGCCTGGTGCGCCGTGCGCAGTTCGGTGCGGGCCTGGGCCCGCCGGTTCTGGCGGCGCAGCCACTCGCCGAGCAGCAGTCGGGTCCGAGCCTCGAACACGCCGAGGCCGCCCCGGGCGAAGTGGTCGACGGCCTCGCGGTAGCGGTCTTCGGCCTGCTCGGGTGCTCCGGTCAGGGCGTCGGCGGCCGCCTGCGCGCCCAGGGCCCAGGGGGTACCGGCCCGGCCCCAGTCGGCCAGCCGCTCACGCGCTCGGGCTGCCACGGCCGGGTCGCCGGCCCGGGTCGCGGCCTCGACCAGTTCGCTGCACGTCCAGTGGTGCACGACGAGGTCCTGGTACTCAGCGCCCCGGAGCGCCGCTTCCATCGCGAGCGAGTAGTTGCCCAGCCCGTTGTGGAGCACCGCCCGCGCACACGCCGCCATGGCGGTGAGCCGGCCCAGGCCGCGCTGCTCGCCATCCCGTTCCATCGCCTCGATCAGTTCCAGGGCCGGTCGCTCCCGTCCCCGGTACGCGCTGATCAGGGCGGTCGTGACCATCCGCGTCGCTACGCCGGCGGGTTCCTCGATGGCCGCGGCCTCGGCCAGCAGGTCCCAGGCTTCGGAGAAACGCCCCGCATAGCCCAGCGAGGCCGCCCGGTAGGGCAACGCCGTCGAGAGGATCGACAGCGTGCCCGTCGTCCGGGCGAACCGGACCGCCCGGTCGGTGATGTCCAACCAGGCCTGGAGATCGCCGAGTTCCACGGCTGCGTTCGCGGCCGGCCACAGGACGGCCAGGTCCTCGTCGTCGGTGAGGGCGCGCAGCGCCCGCGCCAGCAGCGGGAAGGCGGCGGCCGGCCCGTCCATGGTCCAGGCGACCAGGGCGCGGAGGAAGACTCCTGCCGTCTCGTCGCCGGGCGGCAGGCCGCGAGCGGCCTCGGCGGCTCGCCGCAGTCCGCCTGCGTCGTGCCGGCCGGCCCAGATGGCCGCGCCGAACGCCGCGAGGTAGGTCTCCCGCGCGGCGGCCGGGTCGAGGTCCCTGAGCCGGCCCGCCGCGTCGAGCAACGGCTGCACCGCGCCGAACCCCGAGTTGGTCATGGCTGACGCCTTGGCCCGCAGCCGACCGGCGTTGGCCTGCTGCAGCGGGTCCAGCGGCCCGAGTTCGGCGGCGGCGAGCAGGTCGGGCACCCGGGCCGGCGCGCTCGCGGCGAGGTGCGCCCCGCGGCCGCCAGCGCGCGCCGCGCCCGCTCCTTCGGGTCGGGGGTGAGCGCGGCGGCACGTTCCAGGAAGGAGGCGGCGGCCGCCCGGCCGCCGCGCGCCAGGGCCCGGTCGGCGGAGCGCTCCAGCGCGGCGGCGACCTGCTCGTCCGGCCCGACTGCGGCGTGGGCCTGGTGCCAGGCCCGCCGGTCGGGGTCGCGCTCGGCGTCGGTGGCCTCGGCCAGGGCGTGGTGGGCCGCACGTAGGGCGGCGGCATCCGCGCCGCGCCAGACGGCCGACCGCACCAGCGGGTGCCGGAACCTCACCGGGGCTCCCAGGGTGATCAGATCCGCGGCCTCGGCCGGTGCCGCGGCCTCGAGCCCGATGCCCAGCAGGCGCAGCGCGTGCCACAACAGCGGTCCGTCGCCGACCGGTTCGACCGCCGCGACCAGCAGCAGGGCGCGGGTGTCGGCCGGCAGCGCGTCGACCCGCCGGCGGAAGCCGTCCTCGACCCTGGTCGCCAGCGGGCCGGAGCCGGGCCCTCCGAAGCCGAACGCCAGCTCCGCCGGTGACAGGTCCCGGGGCAACTCCAGCAGGGCGAGCGGGTTCCCGCCGGTCTCGGCGACGATCCGGTCCCGCACCCGGGCATCGACCGGCCCCGGCAGCACGCTGTCGAGCAGCGCCCTGGCATCGGCGTCGGCCAGCCCGCGCAGGGGAAGCTCCGGCAGACCGGAGAAGCCCTCCTCCTTCCGCCCGCCGGTGGTCCGCTCGGCGAAGACCAACGCCACCGATTCGGCGTCCAGCCGACGCCCGACGAACGCCAGGATCCGCTGGGACATCAGGTCCAGCCACTGCGCGTCGTCGACCAGGCACACCAACGGGGACCGGGCCGCCGCCTCGGCGAAGAGACCGAGGACAGCGATCCCGACCAGCAGCATCTCGGGCGGGTTCCCCGCGCTCACGCCGAACGCGACACGCAGCGCGTCCTGCTGCACCGCCGGCAGTCGATCGAGGTGCGACAGCAACGGGGCGCACAGGCGTTGCAGGGCCGAGTAGGCGAAATCGGACTCGGCCTCGACGCCGGCCGCGCGTACGGTCTGGAGCTGCGCCGCCTGCCCGGCCAGATGGTCGAGCAGGGCCGATTTGCCGACGCCGGCCTCGCCGCGCAGCACCAGTACCCGACTGCGCCCGTCGCGCACCTCGCGCAGCAGCCGGTCCAGCACCTCCAACTCCCGGTTCCGCCCGAGTAGCTGGTGTTTCGCGTCCTGCGGCATGTCACCTCCGGCACGAGTTCCTCCCGGAGGAGCTACGCCCATCCTACGAACAGTGGGCCGGCTGAGCTGCATGGATTCGGTCACCTGGCCGCCAATGCCGGCTCGGCGCCAGCTGACTGAACAGCGGATCCGCAGGGGCTCCGCGTCACGGTGTCACGGCGCGAGCAGGGCGAGGTCCACGGCGTTGGCCATCGCCTGATAGCCGGCGTCGTTGGGGTGCAGGTGGTCTCCGCTGTCGTACGCGGGCTTGAGCGCCTGGGAGTTGCCGGGGTCCTGCGTCGCCTTGTCGAAGTCGATGACGCCGTCGAAGGCGCCACCGGTGCGGATCCACTCGTTGACGGCTTTTCGGACCTGCTCGCCGTAAGGCGTGTAGTAGCCGGCGCCGTTGTAGGGAAGGATCGTGCCGCCGAAGATCTTCACGCCGGCCGCGTTGGCCTTGTCGATCACCTTCAGCATGCCGTCCTCGAGGTCCGCGGCGGTCAGGGGGGTGGATCCGTTGGAGCCGGTGTTGCCGCCGATGTCGTTGATGCCCTCGAGCAGGATCACGTCCTTGACGTTGGGCTGGCCGAGCACGTCGTGGTCGAATCGGCTCACGAGGGAGGGGTTGGTGCCGCCGACGGCTGTCAGGACGCGGTTGGAGCCGATACCGGCCTCCACCACGCCGAGGGCGGGGCCGCTGGGGGCGGAGTTCATGCGCCGGGCGAGGTAGTCGGGCCAGCGGTGGTTGGCGTTCCAGGTGGAATGGGCGCCGTCGGTTATGGAGTCCCCGACGCACACCAGGGTTCCGGCGGCGGTCCGGGAGGTGACGTCGAGGCCCTCGAGGAAGTACCAGGATCCCCGCTGGTTCGGGTAGTTGCCGGTACCGTCGTCGGTGACGTGGTTGCCGGCGGTGGAGACCCAGGTGGTTTGCGCGGCCTCGGAGTGCCAGGTGGTGCCGGTGGGCGTGCCCGGCAGGTGGACGCTGACCAGCTGGTCCGCGTCCGCCGCCACCACCATCGGGATCGGGTCGCTGGAGAAGTCCTTCCCGGCGGGGATGGTGACGGAGGTGCTGCCGTTGAAGGTGGCGGTGTGGTGGGTGCCGGCGACGGCGGTGCCGGGGGTGCCGCTCTGCTGGGCGATGTCGACGGCATCGAAGGTCAGCGGTCCGGTGCCGTAGAGGTTGCTCAGTCGGATGCTGAGCATGGAACCTGCGACGGTGGTGTGCGCGACCATGCGGATGCTCTGGTTGGTGAAGGAAGGTCCGCCGTACATCAGGCCGGCCGCGTAGGTGCCGACCCGGGTGAGCTGGGTGAGCCTCCAGCGCTGGTTGGCGCTGCCGCCGTTGCTCGGCCACTGGATGATCGGGTTGGCATCGGCCGTCGACGACCTGGTGTCGTCGGCGAGCAGGCCGGTGGCCACGTTGGCAAGGGTGTAGGTGCCGGAGCCGTCGTTGACGGGCTGGATGTTCCACTGCTGGTCGGCGGTGCCGTTGCAGGGGTTCTGGACGAGCTGGGCGGAGGTCTGCGGGTTCGGGGCGGAGTTCAGACACAGGCCGCTCTTGGCGCTCCTGATGGTGTACGCCCCGGAGCTGGTCCGGGTCAGTAACCATTCCTGATTGGCGCCGTTGTTCGAGTGGTACTGGATGACGGGCGCGCCGGGGGCGGTCGAGCCGAACTGAACGTCCATCAGCTCGTCGCTGCTCGCGGCGTTCGCCAGGGTGTAGACGTTGCCGGACACGGGGGCCGCCGTGGCCGCGTGGGCCGTAGCCGTGGTCCCGGCGAGAGCACAGGCCGCAAGGCCCAGGGCGACCGGAACGGCGAGGGGTCGGAAGGTTCGCATGGGCACTTCTTCCCTTGAGCATGTGTCGGACGAAGGGGGCGGGCGCAGGCGTGGTGGGCGGTCCCTCAGCTGATGGTCCAGTGCTGCAGGGAGGAGCCGGTGTCCGGCTGCTGCGTGAGCGCTGCGCCGTTGGAGGTGGACGCGGTGGTCAGGAGGTGTCCGGAGTGGAGGTTGGTGATGGTGTAGGCGCCGGAGGGCAGTTGGGTGATGTTCCACTTCTGGTTGTCCCGGTCGCCGCAGTCGTACTGGATCACGCGGGCGCCGGCTTGCAGGCTCTGCAGCTCGTCGTCGGCGCACTGGTTCGAGTAGGCGTTCTTGACCGTGTAGGAGCCGTCGGGCTGCTGGCTGAGGACCCAGTTCTGGTTCTGGCCGTGGTTGCTCGGCCAGGTGTCGAGCTGCGGGTGTGCGGTGGAGAAGTCGGGGTCGTCGAGAGCCTGGCCGGAGATGGTCAGCAGATGGGTGCCGTTGAGGGTGGCGGGGGTGGTCGCGGTGAAGGTGAGGGTCTGTGCGGAGGCGGGGCGGGTGTCGCCGCTGGTGCCGGCGTTGTCCCAGCCTCGCTGGGGGGAGGTTGCCGCGGGCAGGCTGCCGCCGGTGAGGCTGAGAGCGAGGTCGCTGTAGCGGTTGACCAGGCGGTACGTGCCCGCGGGGGTGGAGGCCCCGCTGGTCCGAGGGCTTTGGACGATGGTCTGGATGGACCACTGCTGTCCGACCGCAGGGGTGGCGCCGAGGGTTCCCAGGCCGACGGAGGCACCCCAGGACCGGGCGCTGTCGCCGGTGCCGACACCGAGTGCCTGGCCGGAGGAGAAGTTGGTGATCGTGTAGAAGCCGTCGCCGGTGGGGGTGAACGTCCACAACTGCGAGGTGGCGTTGCCGTCGGCGCTGGTCGTGGTGAGGCTGGAGCCGCTCTGGGCCAGGTGTTGTCCGTTGCCGGCGGCGATCTGGTACGTGGTACCGGTGACCGGAGTCGGCAGCGACGTCGAGGTGATGGTGACGGGGGTGTACTGGGAGTCGTTCGGGCGGCAGTCGACGGCGCAGTAGGTGCGGAAGGTCTTGCCGACGATGGTGGAGCTGGTGAGGTTTCCGGAGTCGAGCAGCCACCGGTACCAGGAGGACTGGGCGTTGCCGGTGGAGCCGATGTCGGTCCACTGCTCGGTGGCGAGGTCGTCGGTGACGTAGAAGTGCTGGGGCTGGTCCGCGCCCGTCTCGTTCTCCGGCGTACCGATGTACTTGCCCAGGTAGGCGTCCCAGGCGATGTTCATGACGGACAGCTGGGAGGACGGCGGAGTGCGGCCTGCGGCTATCTGGCTGCTGATGCTGCCGGTGGTGTTCGGCGAGTAGTCGTCGCCCGGGGCGATGTAGCCGGGGCCGACCCCGTTGGAGGGGATGATGTCGCTCTCGGCGCCTGCCGCACCGGCCGTCGACCAGGAGCCGTCGTACCACTTCGTCCATGACGCGGGTGCCATCTTCTGCGAGATGGGCGCCCGGGCGACATGCTCGGAGAACCCTCCCCAGGTACCGGCCTTGTCCACCAGTCGTGCCAGGTAGAAGACGTAGAAGTAGCCGGACCGGTAGTCGACGAACAGCCGCGGGTCGCCGTCACCGTAGTAGTACGTCTGGTTGGGGAACTGGCCCGTGTCGCCGCGCTTGGTGCTGTACGGGGAGGTGATGGCGTGGTCCTGGATGGTCCACGTCGCACCCTTGTCCTTGGAGACGGCGTAGTCGATGGCGTCGTAGTGGTAGCCGTCGCCGAACGGTTCGGGTGTGAACTCGTTGTGGACCAGGCCGTACCACCAGCCGGTGTCCGGGTCGACCCAGACGCCGACCAGGTCGCAGAAGTTGCGCTGGGAGTGCTGGGACCGGGAGGGAGCGTAGCTGGCGTCCACGCCGGTCGGGCTGTTGTTGCACAAGGCGGTGGTGTCGGGGTTGGTTCCGCTGTTGCTGATGGACGCCTTGGTCGCCGTGTCGAAGTTCGTGCCGGTGAAGAAGTTCCAGTGGCGGGGCCCGGTCTGGAGGTAACCGCTGTTTGCCGACTGGTAGTTGAACCTCCCGTTCTGGTCGGTGTAGACCGTGGAGGGGGTGTCGTCGACGCGCTGGAAGTAGGCGGGTACCCCCGAGGTCAGGGTGTACGGCGAGGCCGGGGCGGGCGTGGCGTTCCACTGCTGGAGGCTGTTGGAGGTGTTGCACGGCTCCAGCCCGATCCCCGGGGGCGGGGTGGCGCCGAGGGCGCCTTGCACCTGCAGGCACTTTCCGGACTTCGCGCTGTAGATCGTGCCGTCCGGCAGCCGGCTGAACTTCTGGCCGGCGGCTTGGGAGTTGCAGCCGTTCAGCCCGACCGGTGAGCCGTTGGCGTTGGACGACCCGGCGATGTCCAGGCACCTGCCCAGGACCGTGACGCTGCCGTCGCCCTGCCAGCTGAAGTTCTGGTTCGCGCCGCCGTTGCAGCCGTAGATCTCAAGGGCGGTGCCGTCCGCCGTACTGAACGCGGGGTCGTCCAGGCACTTGCCGCCGATGGTGATCGTCCCGCCGGCCGCGCTGTCGGCGTGGGCGTGCGAAGGCCCGGTCACCAGCGACACACACGTCGCCGCCACCAGTGCCAGGGTGGTCACGAGGGCACCCGACCTCCCAGCGGTTGTCCGTCCCATGAGAACGCCCTTCCTTCGGTTAACTCGGGATGTGGGGTGTTGCCGCCACGACGGCGGGGCGGCTTGATGAGTTCAACCTGCTTGCGAACCTGAGCAGACGCTCCCGTGGTGGGCGGCCTCGGCTTCGCGGCACAGCAAATCGCCCGGCATTGCAGGGAGTTCGGTTCTTCTGGATCAAGAGGTCGCAGCCCGGTTGCGTCACCCGGCTGCCTCTTTGGCAACGAGCACCCCGGCCCGCCTCGCCGCCGGGCCTTCAGGGGTTCACCCGACTCCGGCGCCGCGCTTCCCCGATCGCCGGCCGCGCCCAGTGCCGTAGTTCTACCGCGTCCCCACAGACGACTGTCAAGACCTCGACGAGTTAGTTCTGAACGAAACCGATCGCGATTGAACAACTCTCAACATCGAGGAGCGCCGCCGATCCCCTTGTCAGGCAGTGCCCGTGACGCTCCTTCAGTGACTGAATCCATGGCGCGGCGAAGTCGGGGGCGCTATTGTCACGCGGTAGAGCGACCGGTCTTCCTACCCTTGGCCGGCGCCATGGGCGACCACACCTCTGCCACGACCCTGAATCGGCCCACCCCCGACCGGCACACGCGTCAGCAACTCCTCGCCCAGTCAGCCGACTTGATCGACGATACCGACGAGCCAGGCGGCCCCGCCCGTGTCCACCCAGAGCTTGCACTTCGCTCACTGATGCTCAATCATGACTGAACATCCGGCATTTCGCTCAGAACAAGTCATCCTGCCGTGGTCCGGCTGCCATCCCTCCCCCACGGGTGTGACGAATGGACCTGCATCGACTCATGGCTGTGCCCCGATCAGCCATGACACGCAGGGCAGTTCACCGCGCCCGCGACAGCACCGCCAACCGGCATCACCACACGGCCACTCGTCGAGCCCCCCTTACCCCCTCAAGGACGCGAACCCCTACGAACGGATCGCCTACGAGATGAAAGCCAGACTGAAGCCACTGATCATCGTGTTGGCACTCGCGGCGCCGCCGGCGATCGCCGTGCCGACGGAAGCCCGCGCCGCGGGCTGCCCATGGGTCGGCTCGACAGCCACCGCGGACCGGCGGGCCGACCAGGTCATCGCGCAGATGAGCCTGACCGACGAGGTCAACCTGGTGAGCGGGAAGAACACCCGTGGCGAGCAGACGCCTTACACCGGCGAGATCGCCGCGAACCCGGCCCTGCGCATCCCCGCCCTCAACCTCATGGACGGACCGGGCGGCGTCGGCCACTCCTGGTCCGGGGTCACCCAACTGCCGGCCCCCGTGGCGGGCGCCGCGACATGGGACCCGTCGCTGGAGCAGCAGTACGGCACGGTCGTCGGTCAGGAGGTGGCCGGCAAGGGAGGCAATGTCTCGCTGGGTACCTGGGTTCGCCGTCCGCCAGCGGGGAGCAGGCACTGCGGATGCGCGGGTTCTCCAAGCTCACCCTCCAGCCCGGGCAGTCCACCGCGGTCACCTTCGCGCTGACCCCCTCCGACCTGGCGGTGTGGAGCACCGCCGACAAGAACTGGACCACCCCGGGCGGCACTTACCAGGTCTTCGTCGGGGACTCCGCCCGCCGCAGCGACCTCCCGCTGCACGCAACGTTCACCCTCAGCGGCGCCGACCCGACCGGCGAGACCGTCGCGGGCGTCGCCGCCAACCTCTGCGTCGACAACAAGTGGGGATCCACCCAGGACGGGAACCCCATCACCCTCCACGCCTGCAACGGCACCGACGCTCAGAAGGTGGCGGCGAGCAGCGACGGCACGCTCCGCATCCAGGGCAAGTGCATCGACGTCGTCGACGGCGGCACCGACAACAAGACCCTGGTGCAACTGTGGAGTTGCACCACCGACAACCCCGATCAGCAGTGGGTGCCACAACCCAACGGCGCACTGCGCAACCCCCGGTCGAACAGGTGCCTGGACGACCCGGGCGCGACCCTGACGCAGGGAACCCGACTGCAGATCTACGACTGCAACGGTTCCGCCGCGCAACGCTGGCGCATCCCCTGACCACGTAGCGCGGACTGCCAACCAGGCAGGGGACTCAGCCGTCCGATCGGATCAGCCGGACCGCGTTCAGCAGGGTCTTGCGGGCGGCCTTCGAGTCGTCCAGGTAGCCGGCGGCCATCGCGCCGTCGTACAGCATCAGCAGCGCACCGGCTGCCGACTCCGGGTCGGCGTGGCCGAGCCGGGTGAGCAGGTCCTGGAAGAGGGCGCGGATCCAGTCCCGGTGGGACGCGACCAGGCCACGCACCGGGTGGCCGGCGTCCGGGTACTCCGCGGCCGCGTTCATGAACGGCGATCCGCGGAAGCCGCGTTCGCGGGCGTGCTCGGCGATCGCCTCGAAGATCAGGTCGATCGCCTCCGCGGGCGGGTGCGCGGCGGCCAGCGGTTCGGCCACCGCCTTGTAGTAGGTGTCCTTGGTCAGCAGATAGGCCACGACCAGGTCGTCCTTGGCGGCGAAGTGCCGGTAGAAGGTGGCCTTCGTCACGCCGGCCTCGGCGATCAGCCGCTCCACACCGACCGCGCGTACGCCCTCGTAGTAGAACAGCCGCGAGGCGGCCCGGACCAGGCGCTCGCGAGGTGGCAGGTCCGCCTCGACCGTGGTCACCTGATCGTCGGCATTCATCGTCTTCTGCTGAGTAGCGCTCACGTCCCCATTCTGCCCCTGGCCCGGCGCTGAGCAGCCTCCCCCCAGTACGGCGCCACCCTCAGGACGATCTCCTGGACCGGGCAGTGCAGTGGTGGCTGCTCGAGCGAGCGTGGCCGCCGCGGGAAGGGAGCATGCTGCTCCGACCATCCAATCTCCGCGCACGGTCCATCGACTGCATAAGAGCGTGGATGCATTCCGCTTCTGTTGGTCCGATGCGTCGGATGTGGGAGAGATGTCGCTCATTTCCTCTCTTGACCAATCCTCGAAAATTCGGGCATTTCGCCAGCAACACGGACCATTGATCGGCATGCGTTTGCGTGCGAAACAGCCCGGGTAGGTCGGTTGGCGAACCGAGGAGGTGAACCAACTATGTCCGCAGCAGTGACCACCGCAGAGATCATCGAGCAGGACGTCGAGCTCGTTGACCTGAGCAACCTCGTCGAGGAGCTGTACGCCGAGGATCAGGCCGAGCGTCCTGGGATCATTTGCGAGATCGCCACCTGATATTCGGGCTGATATCTCGCTGACAAACCCCCGGGTTCGCACGGCACCGTTCCCGATTGCGGACCCGGGGGCTCATCGGAGATCTACTTTCACTCTCGAAAGGTTCCCTGGTCGACATGGCCACCGATAAAGCTGTGGTTCTCCCCAACGCAGACGGCTCGCGTGCCACGCTCTATGATCCGGACCGAATGTCGTTCGCCACGCTTCCGCCCCATCTCGTGGAGCGGGCCCGGCGGTTCGCGGCAGCCAGCCATGGAGCCGGCGATCTGACCGCCGACGAGCGCCGGGAATGGGACGAGTTGACCCGGATCATCTCCGCCCCCTCCTTCCCGGTCCCGGCGGACAACAACAGCACCACGATCAACCAACTGGTGATCGGCAACACCTACCACTGCAACATGGGCTGCACCTACTGCTACAACGAGCTCGAGACCAAGGAGAAGAAGGGCTCCGAGGTGCCGCAGGGGATGGCCTGGGAGACCGCCCGCAGCAGCATCCAACAGGTCCTCGACCAGGCGGACCCGAGCAAGCCGGTCCGGATCTTCTTCATCGGCGGCGAGCCGCTGCTGGAACGCGAGATCCTGGAACGCAGCGTGGAGTACGCGGAAGCGTATGCCGCACCGCTGGGCGTCAAGGTGCGCTTCAACGTCTATACGAATGGCACGCTTCTCACTGCCAAGGTCCTCGACTGGTGCGAGGCGCACAAGATATCGCTGATCATCAGCCTGGACGGGCCGCCGGCTCTGAACAGCGAACGGGTCCTGCTCTCCGGACGACCGACCAGCAGGGTCGTCCTGCGCAATATCCGGCGCATCATGGATTCCCAGACCTCACCGATGCGCCGAGTGCGCGCGGTCGGCCGTCCAGGGACTCCGCTGGTCGCCCTGCACAAATACCTGGTCGCGCTGGGGTTCAACGAGGTCCACGTGCAGCCGATGTACAACAACGAGGGAATCACCGCCACCAACGAGTCCGAGATGATCGAACTCCTGGACTGGTGGACGGGCAATCTGGAGAACGGTGTCATTCTTGACATCATGCCGTTCGGCTCGTTCTTCCAGAAGATTCTCCACCAGGGGCGGGCGGTCAGCTCCTGGTATCCATGCCAGGCCGCGCGAAATGCTGTCACCGTCGGACCCGACGGCCGGGTCTACTCGTGCCATCATGCGATCGAGGAGCCGGCTTTCGAGCTGGGCCACATCACCAAGGGCCTGCCGATCGTGGAAATCCGCAGCCGGCATTTCAAGCGTGTCGACGAGCGCGAACCGTGCCGCAACTGCTGGGCGAAGCACATTTGCGGCGGCGAGTGCTACCACCGGTCCCTGTCCGCGGGTGCGGGCGAGTTCGGCACGCTCCCGGCCGCCTGCCAGGAACGAAAGGCCCTGATCGGCTTCGCCCTGGATGCCTTCGCCCGGATCGCCAGGACGAACCCGCAGGCGCTGCGCCGGCTGGCCCTCGGAGACCTGTCCCGCCCCGAGCCCCAGGAATCGGCTTATGAAGCGGCCGACCTCCGCGACTTCGTGTGAGGTACCACCGCATGACCACGACGGCAGCCCTCGACAGCCTGTTACCGGATGCGGATGCGATCCTGGCCGACCCGGATCCGCGCTGCGACCACGACCTCTACCCCACGACCGGACGCCACCGGTCCCTGGACGACAGCATCCGGGCCGCCTGGAACATGCGCGTGGTCTCCGGCGTCTCCCGCGTCGCCGACATCACCGGCCTCGACCGGCTCGGCATCCCCGTCTTCAACACCTACCGGACCACCGCGGCCCCCGGGAACCTGACCGTGACCTGCGGCAAGGGCCGTACCCGCAAGGCCGCCCTGGCTTCCGCCCTGATGGAGGCTCACGAGCGCTTCTGCGGTGAGCAGCAGGGCCGGCACGGCCCGGTGCTCACCGTGGCCCAGGCCCGGGATCGGTTCGCGGAGGTCCTGGACCCCCGCGACCTCGTCCTCGACACCAGGACCAGGTGGGAGCCGGACGCCCCGCTGGAGTGGGTTCCCACCCGGGACCTGGTGAGCGGCGCTGTGGTCCAGGTCCCGGCCGACGCCGTGTTCTCGCCCTATGAAGCACACGGTGCACGTCTCTTCGCCAACCACTCGGACGGCCTCGCCTCCGGCAACTGCCTCGCCGAGGCGGTCCTGCACGCGCTCTACGAACTGGTCGAGCGCGACGGCCGTTCCTTCGGCGAGGTGCTCCGGCTGGGCCATCAAGTCGCGCTCGACTCCCTGCCGCCGGACCTGCGCCAACTCGGCCGGACCTTCGAGGAAGCCGGTGTCTCGGTCTCGCTGTTCGCCTTCCGGTCCTCGCTGGAGATCACCAGCTTCTTCGCCCTCGGCGACGACCGCCTGGCCGAGAACCCGATGCTGGTGAACGCCGGAGCCGGCTGCCATCTGGATCCTCTGGTCGGTGTTTCCCGAGCGCTGACCGAGCTGGCGCAGTCCCGACTGAGCGTCATTTCCGGCGCCCGCGAGGACTTCAGCACCCGCTACCGCGATCGCCGGGAGGAGACCTATCAGGCAGCGCACGAGCGGGCGGCCCGGTGGTCGCGCGGATGGCAGCGAATCGACTTCGACGAGATCCCGAACCGTTCGGCAGGCGATCTGCGGACCGATCTGGAAACGGTGCGCCGGAGTCTGTGCGGAGCCGGCCTGCGACGCATCCTCGTGGCCGACCTGACCTTGGCCGGCCCGGCCCGGCCCGGTGGCAGGCAGGAGGTCGGCGACGGCCTTCCACGCGTCGTGAAAGTCATCGTCCCCGGGCTGGAGTTCGCCGCCAACGAGCCCTCCCGGATCGGCAGCCGTTTCTACCGGTTCTACAAGCAAGCCCGAGGAGCGCGCTAGGCATGCACGGAGTACCACAGCTCGAGGACCCCGACCTGCGTGGTGTCCTCGCCGGGCTCGACCGAACGGATCTGGTCGTGTTCGCCGGACCGAGCCTGGTCGGCTCTCCGCTTGCCGAACTCGGGGGGCACCTGATCCTCCCGCCGGTACGGGACGGCGACCTGACCGCGGTGATGGGCCGCCCCGACCCGCCCGCTGCCGCCCTCGTGATCGACGGCTACTTCGGCGCCGGCCAGGCGGTGAACCTGACGGAGATTCAGGCAGTGCTGCGCCAGGGGGTCCGCCTCTACGGCTGCAGCAGCATGGGGGCACTGCGGGCGGTGGAGGCCCGCCCCTGGGGGATGATCGGCCTCGGCGCGATCTTCCTCGACTACTTGACCGGCTCGCGGACCTCGGACGAGAACGTCGTCCTCATGCACGACGACCGGTTCCGCGCGTTGACCGTGCCCATGGTCAATGTTGACGCGCTGTGTACCCTGCTGGAGTCCCACGGTGTCGACCCGGCACGCTGCGGGGCCTACCGTCGCCGCTTGGGCGAGCTCTACTTCGGCGACCGGAGCTTCTCGGCGCTTCGCGTCCTGGCGAAGGAACTCCTCAGCGCCGAGGGGGAAGGGTCGGAGCTGGGTCTTGCTCTGCACTACCTGGCTCCCGCCCGGCACGCGGCCTGGGACGCGAAGCGACGCGACGCGGAAGCCGCCTTCTGTGACATCGTCCTTGGGCGGGCGCCGCTGCAGGTGCCGACCAGACTCGTCCCGGTGCCCGAGGACGTCAGTGCGCTCCTGGCACAGGAGTAGCCGACGTGGTTCGCACTTACGGGTCCCGGTTCGAGAAGCTCCACGCCGCGGCGGTGGGCACCCGGCTCGGTGACTCCGCCCGGACCTCGGCGGTCGCCGTGCTGGGGGCGCAGCTGACCGCGAGCCCGACGATGCTCTCCCTGGTGTCAGCCATGTCGTTCGCGCCGTGGCTGGTCTTCGGGCTGCCTGCGGGAGCGCTGGTCGACCGGTGGGACAAGCGCCGGGCCTTTCTGCTGTCGGACAGCGTCCGCTGCGTGCTCGCGGCCGTTCTCGTCGTGGCAGCGCTAGCCGGCCAGGTCTCGATCCCGCTGCTGATCGTCTTCGTCTTCGCGCTCACCAGCCTCCAGACGGTCTCCGACAGCTGCTTCTCCAGCCTGCTGCCGTCCACCGTCCCCGAGCAGGACCTGGGGACCGCCAATGCTCGACTCAGCGCTTCCCAGTCCACCGTCGGGATCGTTGCGGCACCGCTGGGAAGCTACCTCGCGTCCGTCGGGAACGCGCTGCCGTTCCTGCTGAACGTCCTGACGTTCGGCGCGGCCGCCGGCTGGGTCACCGCGCTGCCGACCGACATCGACCGGAAGGCCGGCAGCTCCGAAGTGGCCGACGGTCCCGAACCGGCGACAGCGGCGACGCGCGGCATCCTCCGCGGCATCGTGCGTGACGTCCGCGAAGGGCTCGAGAGCGTGCGCGGCCACGGCCTCCTCACCCTCCTGCTGCTCTGCGTCACCGTCAACAACTTCTGCAACGGCCTCAACAGCGGTGTGCTGCCCCTGCTGGCGATCCGCGGTGTTGGTGTCCACCCCAGTGGTTACGGTCTCCTGACGGGTGCCAACGCCGCGAGCATGGTCCTGGGCAATCTGGCCGCGGGCAGGCTGGCGGCTCGTGACACTCCCCACCGCCATGTGGCCGGCCTGGCGATCGCCTTCAAGATCCCCGGATTCCTGCTGATCTTCTGGGCGCATTCGCTGACGGTCCTGGTCCTGGGAATGGCCGCACTCGGGCTGGCAGCGGGACTGTGGAACGTGCCGTCGTCCACACTCCTGATGACCTCCGCGCCACGGGCCACGATCGGCCGGACCATGGCGCTGTTCCGGACGCTCTCCGTCGCGGGCATGCCGCTGGGCGCCGTCGCGAGCGGACTGCTGGCCTCCGCTGCCGGTGTCCGGGCCGGCGCTTTGGCGGCCGCGTTCCTGACCGCAGCCGTCCTGGTCGGTTTTCTGCGACGGGCCCAGCGCCTGTCCCCGCTCCCTGTCGCCTCGCCTGGAAGGACCTGACCTGTGCTTTCCGTCCCGGCTGCGGCCCTGGACCGCATCTCGGAGTGCTGGAACGATCGCCACTGGATCGGCCGCGCAGCACTCTCACCCGAGATCAGCGCCGAAAGGGTCCTGAGCCTGCTCACCGATCCGAATCTCCACTGGCCCTACCTGACCCTGGTCCGCTCGAGCAGTCAGCCGGCCGTGAAGGAGTTCACCGACGCGGTTCCCGGATTCCGCCAGCGGGTGATCGATCCCGACCGGCTCAGGGAGCTGGTCGGGCAGGGGTACACCATGAAGTTCCAGCGGCTGGAGGACTTCGACGGCGCCGTCCGTGCCGAAGTCGCGGCGTTCCAGGCCCATTTCGGCCTGGCCACCACGGCCTACGCGTTCGTGACCCCGACTGAGTCACGGGGGTTGAGCTTCCACCGGGACGCCTCCCACGTGCTGGCCGTCCAGCTGGAGGGCCACAAGGAGTGGGAGATCGTCCGCCCGACGGCAGGCGCCAACCCGAACGCGGGACTGGAGCCCGATCCGCAGGGCGAGCGGTTCAGCTTCGTGCTGGCTCCGGGCGACATGTTGTACCTGCCTCACGGCTGGCCGCACCGGGCCCGCACCGCCTCGGACCGGTCGACGCACCTCACCTTCACGCTCTCCCGTCCCCACCCGTACGCCCTCGCCTCGCAGTTGCTCGGCTCGGGTGCTGTGGCTACGGAGACGATCGCAGCCGCCGCCACCGACCGACTGGGACTCTGACCATGACACAGTCCGACTTCGTGGAAGCAGTCGCAGGACTCCTGAGCGTCCCGAGGCTGGAGGGAAGCTTCCGGGTCCTGCAAGGTCGGCAGGACATGACGGACGAATACTCCGAGATGCGGTTCAAGGATCCGCGACTCGGCGGATACCTCGACCGGACCCGGGTCGAGCAACATCTGCTCGGCGCACCACTGACGGTCTGGATCCGCGGCGCGTGGGCGCAGCACCGGCAGGGCCTCGATGTCCCGCCGGATCGCAACCGCTGGATCGTCGTCCTCCCGCCCGGGGCACAGCTGACCGTGAGCAGCCCGCGGCGCTCGTTCGCCGTCGTGAAGGCGGTGGTCGGCAGCATGGAGAACGGCCGCCCGCTGTCCTCCAACGGCACTCTCGCAACGGGCCTGACGGTCGAGTTGACGGCTGCGCCGAGCGGTCTGATCCTCCAGCTCGACTGGCTCTGCGAGACCTCGGAGGTCAACCTGGCCCACGCCGCCGGCGCGGATCTCACGCACAGCCTGGAGGACTGGCACAGCGCGCCCTTGCCGGAGCTGGTCGAGCGGATCAGGCAGGCGGTGCCGGGGAGCGGTGGGCGCCCATGAGGATGCCCTCCCCGGCAGTGAAGGAGACTCCCTGGAAGCTGCCTCCGGTGCGCACCGGCGTGAAGCCGAGCGCGCTGTGCAGGTCGAGCGAGGCGCGGTTCTCCGTGGAGACGAAGCACCAGATGTCCCTGGCACGCTCCCATGCCCAGCCCATCCGCCACTGGGTGAGCAGTCGGCCCAGCCCCTGTCGCCGCCACGGGTGGTCCACCGTGACACCCGTCAGGTAGTAGCCGCCCGGTGCCCGGTCCACCGGATGCTCGGGCAGGAACGCGACGTTCGCATAGCCGGCAACCACCCCGTCGACCTGGCAGAGCACCACGGTGCCGCGCTCGCTGTCGAGTGCTTTCGCCAGGCGGGTCACCCATTCCCGCTCCTCGCCACCACGCACCCTCACCTGCACGGCGGCGAGCGCGGTGAGGTCCTCGGCTGACGCTTCGCGCAGAGCGGCGTCCACCGAAGTGCGGCGTTCGGCGAGGTGGGGCTGATACTCCGCGAACGGGTTGGTGTGATCCGACACCGCCTCATGGTACCGACGGACCGTCAGGCCGCCGGTCGGCCCGGCCCCGGGTGGGGGTCGGGCCGACCGGCACCCGCATCGGACCGCTGAGCAGCGCGAGTTCACCGCTGCGGCCGACCGCCGCCGCAGCTCCTACTGCTGCTGGAACAGGCCGATCCCGAATCACCGCCCGGCGAACGCCACCTCGCGGCCCAGCCAGCCCGCGAGCCGGGCGTATGCGCTCGCGTCGGCGGGCACCTCACGGGCCGGCCCGAACGGGAGCCCCTCGCGGCTGCGCTCGGCCGGCAGCGCCTGCTGGGCGATGCCCAGCGAGATCTGCGCCAGCTCCTCGTCCAGCGCCAGCCCCGGGGCGACCACCTGCACCAAGTCCCAGGTGTGGGTGGTGGCCTCCATCGCATAGCCGCCCAGCGCCATCGCCCCGGGCATCTCGCCCCACGGGACCTCGACGATCCGCTCCAGCTTGGCCTCGTCCGCCCAGGCGGCGGTCACCCGGACCCGGGCCCGGTCGAGCGCGCCGGGCCAGTCGGTGTCGTCCACCCGGTCGACCATCGGGGCGATGTCCAGCCCGCGCCCGCCCTCACCGATGTAGGCGATCCGATGGATTCCGCCGATCACGTGGCCGAGCAGCGCCCGCAGGTCGTACTCGGTGCACGGGGTGGGGCGGTCCAGGTCGGCGGGGGTGACGGCTGCGAAGACCTTCTCCAGCTGGTCGAGGGTGCGGGTGTAGAGCGAACGCGGGTCCATCGGAGCAACTCCTGGGGTGTGGCGGGATGTTCTGCCTTGCGTGCTTGCGAGGGACACTCTTCCGGCAATACCTGACAAGGAACGTCAGGTTTAATGGGATCCTGTGAAATCCGACCGCCTGCTGTCGATCCTGCTGCTGCTCCAGACCCGCGGTCAGGTGCCCGCCACCGAGTTGGCCGAGCGCCTTGAGGTCTCGGTCCGCACCATCTACCGGGACGTCGACGCCCTGTCGGCGGCCGGGATCCCGGTCTGGGCCGAACGCGGCCGGCACGGCGGGATCAACCTGCTGCCCGGCTACCGCACCGACGTCACCGGGCTGACCGGCGACGAGGCCCGCGCGCTCTTCGTACTCTCCACCCAGGCCTCGCACGAGGCGCTCGGCCTCGGCGACGCCCTCGCCTCGGCGCTGCGCAAGGTGATGGCCGCGCTGCCGGCCCCGCACCGCCCGGCCGCCGAGCGCACCAGCGAGCGGATCCTGATCGACCCGGCCCGCTGGATGCAGCAGCCGGTCGGGGCGAGCGCGCTGGGCGAGCTGCAGCAGGCCGTCTTCACCGACCGGCGAGTGCTGCTGACGTACCGGCACAGCGGCGCCGCGGAGGCCAACGAATACACGGTCGACCCGTACGGCCTGGTGAGCAAGGCCGGCGTCTGGTACCTGGCGGCCGACCTGGACGCCGCGCCCCGCCTCTTCCGGGTGGACCGGGTGCGGGCCGCCGCCATCGGCGAGGACCCGGTGCTCCGGCGGGCCGGCCAGACCCTCGCGAGCGTGTGGGCGGTGCTTCGCGAGCAGGTGGAGCGGGTGCCCGATGACGTGCTGCTCCGGGCTCGGGTGCGCCGCAGCCGACTCGACATGCTGCTGCGCATCCACGGGCCCCGGGTGTCCGAGCCGCCCGCCCCGGGTGACGGCGAGTGGGCCGAGCTGACCCTCGCGTTCCCGGTCGTCGCGGCTGCCCGGGCCCTGCTCAGCTTCGGCGCCGACCTGGAGATCCTCGCCCCGTCCGAGGCCCGCGCCGAACTGGCCCGCGCGGCGACGGAGGTGGCCGAGGTGTACCGCTAGGGCCTGTCCGGCCGATCTTGCCGGGCGCGCGACGCCGGACATCCAGGAGCAGAGGCGACCCCCGCGGTCAAGGCCGGCTCGGCACCCAGGGCGCTGCGGGGCCGGCCGATGGCATGTACCGGGCAGCGTGTTCCGCAAGCCGGCCGGCCGCCCGGCCGGGGTCCCCGCCGCTGAGCTCGACCAGCGCGTCGGCCGCCAGCCCGGCGCAGGCGACGACCAGCTCGAGAGTGTCCTGGCGGTGATGCCCGTCCCGGACGTATGCCTCGCAGCGCTCCTCGATCCGCCGGTAGTGCTCCGGCCCGCCGTCCTCGGCAAGCGCCCGTACGGCGTGCCAGAGCAGCGTGCAGGCCGTGGGCTCGGCCGGGTGCGCCGTCCCCTCCCGGCAGGCCTCCTCACGGGCCTCGGCCGCCCGCCGGCCCAGCGCCTCCAGGACGTCCGGCTCCTCGCCGTGGTGGACCGCGAGCAGCAGCTCCGCGGCCCGGCACAGGAGTGCCCGCAGCACCGTCCCGGCCGGCGCCCGCAGCCCCGGCGCCCACGAGTCCCCGAAGGCCAGCCATGCGTCCGCGAACGCCCGGGCCTGGGAGCGCCCGCCCGGGCCGGTCGCCGCCGCGTCGGGCTTCTCCTCCATTGCCAGCCGCACCAGACCGACGGCAGCGAGCTCCGCCGCGTCGCCGTCCAGCCCGACCAGCCATCCACTCCTCAGCACGCTGTACCCCCGGCAGAGCGACTCGTTTGACCGTGAGCGCACATCTCACCACATCGGAGCGTGGGCGAACCAGACGGGTGGCCGCCTTCGCCGGGATTGCCGTCCGGTCCCCCAGCGGTCCGGGGTCGTCCGAGCCGGACTTCTGCGCCCGGGCACACCCAGGCACACCTGGGCGCGCCCGACCGGTGTCCCGGGCAGCGCCGGGTCCGCCACCCCGAGATGTGGTCAGAGCTTGAAGATCGAGACGTACCGGACGGCCGTCTCAGCGACGAAGTCGGTGTGCGCGGACCCCGCGGCGGCCGCGAAGACGTCACCGACGGTCATGGTGCGCCCCTGGTTGCTGAGGGTGCCCTCGATGACGTAGAGGAACTCGGCGTGCTCGTGCACGTGCGGATCGGTCCGGTATCCGGGCTCGGCCTCCACGATGGCGACGTGGTAGCCGTCCGCCCGCGCGGCGATCCTGGCCCGCGCCTTGCCCTGCGAGCCCCAGGGTATCCAGGGCCGTTCGTCACCGCCGTCGACGCCGGCGATGTCCCAGCCTTCGAGCGAGGGGGTGGAGTCCATGCTTCCATACCTTTCATCGTGGGTTGATTCGGATCACTCGTAAGATCGGGACGCCCAGGGGTCCCTGGTGTGGCTTCCATGCTGTTGCCGCTGATGTGGCTTAGGAGGATTGGCCGCCGGGACCCCGCGACGACTCGGCCGCTGATTGGGATGCGCGGAACAAGATCGCTCGTATGGACACGTCGGCGAGGTCGTCTGCTGGGACCGTGAACACGCACGTCGAGCGAGGAGGACCGGGTGCCCGAACTGTGGGCCGGGACAGATGCGGGTAAGGGCGAGCACCACTGCACGGCGATCGACACGGACGGGAACAAGGTCCTCTCCCGGCGGGTGCCGAACAACGAGCCAGAACTGCTCGAACTGCTCGGCGACGTCCTGGAGTTGGCCGACGGAGGCCCCGTTACCTGGGCGGTCGACCTCAACTCCGGCGGCGCCGCCCTGTTGATCGCCCTCCTGGTCAGCCACGAGCAGAAGCTGCTCTACACCCCCGGCCGGACCGTGCACCACGCCTCGGCCGCCTACCGGGGCAGCGGGAAGACGGACGCGAAGGACGCCTTCGTCATCGCCGACACCGCCCGCATGCGGCGTGATCTGCAGCCGCTGACCGAGACGAGCGAGATCGCGGTGGACCTGCGGATCATGACGGCCCGCCGTATGGACCTGTCGGCCGACCGCACCCGCGCCATCAACCGGCTCCGCGCCCAGCTGCTGGAGTACTTCCCCGCCCTTGAGCGGGCGTTCGACTACAGCACCTCCAAGACCGCGCTCATCCTGCTGACCGGCTACCAGACGCCCTCCGCGCTGCGGCGGATCGGCCGGGCCCGGCTGACGACCTGGCTCAAGAACCACGGCGTCCGCACCGTCACCAACGCCAAGAGCGCCGCTAACACCGCGCTCACCGCCGCCGAGGCCCAGCACACCGTCGTGCCCGGTGAGAAGACCGCCGCCAGGATGGTCCGCACCCTTGCCATGGAGGTGATGGCCCTCGATGAGGAGATCGACCAGCTCAACACCCTCATCGAGGAACGGTTTCGCGAGCACCCCGACGCCGCAGTGATCACCAGCATGCCCGGCATCGGCGACACGCTCGGAGCCGAGTTCATCGCCGCCACGGGCGGCGACATGGCCGCCTTCGGCAGCCCCGACCGGCTCGCCGGCGTCGCCGGTCTCGCCCCGGTTCCCCGCGATTCGGGCAAGATCAGCGGCAACCTGCAACGCCCTCGCCGCTACAGCCGGCGCCTGCTGCGGATGTGCTACCTCGCCGCCCAGGCCGCCGCAATCCACTGTCCCGAGTCTCGGCGCTTCTACCAACGCAAACGGGCTGAGGGGAAGTCCCACAAGCAAGCCGTGCTGGCCCTGGCCCGCCGTCGTCTCAATGTGCTCTGGGCCCTCATACGCGACCACCGCACCTTCGAGACAGCCGCTGACCGGCAAGCAACTGCCGCAGCCTGATGCAGTCACCTGGAGTCACCACTCCGGCTTGACAACATCATTGGGAATCCTCCTGAACCACGGAGCAGGTCTGTTTGCACGAGTCACGCACCAGTATCCCTCTGTCGCAAGGCAGTTCGGGCCACCCGGCGCCAAGATGATCCAGCGATGTTCGCCGCACCCAGCCGCACCCAGTCGGCCCCTGACGGCCCCTGACGGCTCCTCAGGGCGGGACACGCGGGCAGCCCGGTCGCGCGACTCCCGGGTGCGGCGGAGCCTACGATCAGCAACGCCGGGTCAGCATCCGATCACGCTCCGGGGGAAGACAGGTGCACGGGTGATCGCGCTGGTCGTCAGCATGGGGACGCTGTTCGCCTGGGCCCTGGTGGCCGGGCGGCTGGCCCGCTGGAGCGTCACGGCGCCGGTGGCGATGACGGCGGCGGGCGTGGCGCTGACGGCCGGGCCGCATCCGCTGGTGCGGATCAGCCTGACCACCTCGGATGCCGAGCGGGCCGTCGAGATCATTCTCGCCGTCCTGCTGTTCACCGATGCCACCGACGTACCGGCCCGGGTGGTCCGGGAGCAGCGTCGCGTGTTGACGCGACTGCTGGTGCTCGCGTTGCCGATGACGCTGGCTGCCGGGACACTGCTGGGCCGCCTGCTGTTCCCGTCCGGCGGTTGGTGGTTGGCGGCACTGTTCGCCTCGGTGACGGTGCCGGTCGACCTGGCCCCGGCCGCCGAGCTGATCCGCGACTCCCGCCTGCCGTCCTGGCTGCGCGCGGTGCTCACGGTGGAGAGCGGGCTGAACGACGGCATCGTCGCGCCGGTCTTCCTGCTCTGCCTCGCGGGCGTCGAGGCGCGCGGGGCGGCCTCGGGGTCGGTCGGCGACGCGCTGCGCAGCGCGGTGGGGGCGCTGCTCTGGGCGGTCCTGGCGGGCGTCCTGGTCGGCAAGCCCGGTGGCTTGCTGCTGCGGCGCTCCTGGCTGGCCGGTTGGACCCGACCCGCCGCCGTCCGGCTCGGGATCCTCGCGCTGCCGTTGATGGCGTACGGGCTGGCGATCGTGCTGGGCGGCAGCGGCTTCATCGCCGCCTTCGTGGCCGGGCTGTGCTTCGCCCCGGACTCCCGGGCCCTGCCACCCAAGGCGCTGCGCCTGGTCGAGGACACCGGGACGCTGCTCTCGTTGGCGCTCTGGTTCGTCTTCGGCGAACTCGTCACCCAGGCGTTCACCGGTGACTTCGACGGCCGGGTGGTGGCCTACGGGGCCTTGGCGCTGACGGTTTTCCGGATCGTCCCCGTGCTGCTCAGCCTGGCCGGCAGCGGCCTGGGCCGCGGCGACCGGCTGCTACTGGCCTGGCTCGGGCCGCGGGGCCTGGCGACCATCGTCTTCGGCCTGCTCGCCTTCGTCACCCTCGCCCCCGCGCACCCGCACGCCGCCGATCTGATCGGCCAGGTGATGACGATGACCGTACTGATGAGCCTGCTGCTGCACGGACTGACGTACGGGCCGCTGGCGGCCTGGTACGCGTCGGCCCGGCAGCGGGCCGACGGCTGCCAGCGGCGGGCCGGGAACCCGTCCTGACCAACCGGTACCGTGCGTGTCCGCTCCGCCTACGCCGGGAAGACCTGCCCCAGCAGTCGCTGCAGCGCGCGCCGATCCCCCTCCTCCAGGCTCTCCAGGCCACTGAGCTCGGACATCAGCTCGGCGCGGATCTGCGCGACAGCCCGCTCCCCCTCCGCCGTGAGCAGCACCAGCTTGACCCGCCGGTCCGCAGGGTCGCTCTCGCGACGGAGCAGCCCGCGCGACTCCAGCCGGTCGACGATCCCGGTGACATTGGAGGCGTCGCACGCGAGCAGTTCGGCGAGGGTGCGCATCGGCATCGGCCGGCGGAGCAGGCTGAGCATCTTGCCCTGCATCAGGGTGAGGCCGCGCTGCGCCGCGACGGTCGCGAAGTTCCGGTAGTAGGCGGCCGCCGCCTGGGCGAGCTGGTCCATCAGCTGCGCCGGCGTCGGCGCGACGGCATCGGCGGCGGTGACGGCGGCGGTGATGGCTGCGGGCGGTGGCGAGGTCATGCGTCCAGCCTACGGGAGATTGCTTGACATCATTAACCATTGAGGTCTACCTTCAACACATTGGTTGACAACCTCAACCATCTATCACTTCAATCTCCCGGAGTACCACCATGGCCCCCACCGACCCCGGCACGGTCGTGGCACACCTGCGCGCCACCTTCGACACCGGCCGCACCAAGCCGCTCGACTGGCGCCTCGGCCAGTTGCAGGCGCTGCGCACCCTGCTCACCGAGCAGCAGGACGTCTTCCTGGCAGCGCTCCACGCCGACCTGGGCAAGGGGCCCGCCGAGGCGTACCGCACCGAGATCGGCTTCACCCTCAACGAGCTGGACCACACCGTGGCGCACCTGGCGGAGTGGCTGCGTCCCAAGCCTGCCGGCCTGCCCGACGCCTTCCTGCCCGCCGAAGCGCGGGTGGTCCGGGACCCGCTGGGCGTCGTGCTGGTGATCGCCCCGTGGAACTACCCGCTGCAGCTGGCCCTCGCCCCGCTGGTGGGCGCCCTGGCCGCCGGCAACACCGTGGTGCTCAAGCCCAGCGAGCTGGCCCCGGCCACCTCGGCGGCGATCGCCGAGCTGCTCCCCCGCTACCTCGACCCGCAGGCCGTCGCCGTGGTCGAGGGCGCGGTCCCGGAGACCACCGCGCTGCTGGAGCAGCGTTTCGACCACATCTTCTACACCGGCAACGGCGCGGTCGGCCGGATCGTCATGGCGGCCGCCGCCCGGTACCTCACCCCGGTCACCCTGGAGCTCGGCGGCAAGAGCCCGGTCGTGGTCGAGCCCGGCGTCGACCTGGCCGCCACCGCCCAGCGGCTGGTCCGCGGCAAGTTCCTCAACGCCGGTCAGACCTGCGTCGCCCCCGACTACGTGCTGGCCGTCGGCGACAGCGCCACCGAGTTGGAGGCGCAGTTGGCCGCCGCCGTCGAGGCGACCTACGGCGCGGACCCGGCGGCCGACCCGGAGTACGGACGGATCGTCAACGAGCGCCACTTCGACCGGCTCACCGCCCTGCTCGACAGCGGCCGGGTGGTCACCGGCGGCGGCCACGACCGCGCCACCCGCTACCTGGCTCCGACCGTGCTGGCCGACGTCTCGCCGGAGGCGCCGGTGATGCGGGAGGAGATCTTCGGCCCGATCCTGCCGATCATCGCGGTGCCCGACCTGGACGCGGCGATCGCCTTCATCAACGGGCGGGAGAAGCCGCTCGCGCTCTACGCCTTCACCGACTCCGAGCAGACCAAGCAGCGGCTGACCATCGAGACCTCCTCCGGCGCGCTCGCCTTCGGCCTGCCGGTCTCCCACCTGGCCGTTCCGGAGCTGCCGTTCGGTGGCGTCGGCGAGAGCGGCATGGGCCGCTACCACGGCGAGTACTCCATCGATACCTTCAGTCACGCGAAGGCCATCCTCGACAAGCCGGTCAGCTGAAAGGCCACCATCCAATGAACTCCCCCCACCTGCCCGACCACCGCGCGGCCGTCGCCGCCGAGACCGCCCGGTTCGCGGCCCTGGTCAAGGGCGCCGACCTGGCCACCCCGGTCCCCAGCTGCCCGGGCTGGACGCTGGCCGAGCTGGTCAAGCACGCCGGCAGCGTGCAGCGCTGGTTCTCCGTCCTGCTGCACGCGCGGATCCAGCAGCCGCCACGCAGCCGTGACGTGGACCTGCGGCTGCCGGCCGAGCAGGACGGCTACCCGGACTGGCTGGCCGAGAGCGCGAGTGTGGCGGCCGAGGCGTTCGCGGTCACCGAGCCCGACTTCCCGATGTGGGCCTGGGGCGCCGACCAGCACGCCCGGTTCTGGGCCCGCCGGATGCTCTTCGAGACCCTGCTGCACCGCGTCGACGCGGAGCTGGCCTTGGGTCTGCAGCCGCGGATCGACCGGACGCTCGCGCTGGACGGAGTCGACGAGTTCCTGGTCAACCTGCCCTTCGCCGCCTTCTTCGCGCCCAAGGTGGCCGAACTGCGCGGCACCGACCAGAGCATCCGGTTCCACGCCACCGACGCAGACCGGGACGGGGACGGGGACGGGGACTGGCTCATCCGGCTGCGGCCCGACGGCTTCGGGCTCGAGCCGGCCGCCGAGCTCGCCGCCGGGCTGCCGCACACCACCGCCGACGCGACGGTGCACGGCAGCGCGGCCGATCTGCTGCTCCTCGTCTACGGGCGACTGCCGTACGGCGCCGAGGTGTTCAGCACCGAGGGCGACCAGGACCTGCTGGCCCGCTGGTTCGCCAACTCGGCCTTCTGACTCAGGCCGCTGCGAACTACCCGGGCTACCCGGGCACTCCGGGGAGCCCGGTCGGCATCCCGTCCAGGGCGTGCGAGCAGACGCAGTCGCGGTCGGCCGGGAGCGACTCGACGGTCTTGAACAGCACGCCGCGCAGCCGGTCCACGTTGCGCGCGAAGACCTCCAGCACCTCGGCGTGGGTGACCCCCTCCCCGGTCTCCACCCCCGCGTCGAGGTCGGTCACCAGCGCCAGCGAGGTGTAGCACAGGCCCAGTTCGCGAGCGAGCACGGCCTCCGGATGGCCCGTCATGCCGACCACCGACCAGCCGTTGCCGCTGTACCAGCGGGACTCGGCCCGGGTGGAGAAGCGCGGGCCCTCGATCACCACCAGCGTGCCGCCGTCCACCGGCTCCCAGTCCTGGGCGCGGGCGGCGGCCAGTGCGGCGGCCCGTCCGGGCGGGCAGTAGGGGTCGGCGGCGGAGACGTGGACCACCTCGGGGATGCTGCCGTCGGGCAGCGGCAGGCCGTCGTAGTAGGTCTGCGCCCGGCCCGAGGTGCGGTCGACGAACTGGTCGGGGATCAGCAGGGTGCCGGGCCCGTACTCGGCGCGCAGTCCGCCGACCGCGCAGGGGGCGACCACCTGGCGGACCCCGAGCGCGTGCATCGCCCAGAGGTTGGCGCGGTAGTTGATCCGGTGCGGCGGGAGCTTGTGGCCGCGCCCGTGCCGGGGCAGGAAGGCGACCTTGCGGCCGGCGATCTCGCCGAGGAAGAGCGAGTCGCTGGGCGCGCCGTAGGGGGTGCCGACGGTGATCTCGGTGACCTCGTCCAGCAAGGCGTAGAGACCGGAGCCCCCGATCACTCCGATCTCGGCCCGCTGCTCAACGTGGGTATGCATCATGCCTCATGATGCACATACCGGCTGCCGTCCCCGATCACCTGCCCGGGGTCTGTCCGGCGCTAGTGACGGACGGTCGGGCGCAGCACGGTCTTGAAGGCCGGCACGTGCCAGCGTCCCGCGATCTCCTCCTCCTTCGCGCGCTCGCCGCTGTGCCGTTCGCGCCAGTACGGATTGTCGTGCGGCAGATGGCCGCTGACTCTGCCGTACATGCCGAAGGTGGCGATCACCAGACCGAAGACGAAGCTGAAGATCACGTTGGCCATCCGGAAGGCCAGGTGGTTCCAGCTGCTGTCGAGCGCGACGAGGCCCACGAAGCCCGCCACGAAGAAGATCAGGCCGACGGCCATGTTGAGCCAGGAGGCGAAGTTGCCGCCGATCACGGCGCCGATCATCAGAATTCCGCCGAAGACCACCGACAGCACGCTGAGCGCGCCGTTGCTGGACATGCCGGCGATGTTCTTGCCGTTGGTGGACAGGTAGCCGGGGTCGCCGGCCAGGCCGAAGCAGCCCCAGATCAGCAGCAACAGACCGGCCAGGCCCGCGCCGTACCGGTAGACCTGGGCCAGCCGGTGGTCGACCGGAAGTTCGTCCTGCAGTCTCATGACGACCTCCACTGGAGGAACGGGAGTGCCCGATCTGCACTCTCGATCCACGCTACGCCCGGCCGGTCGCAGTGGCGCTCCAGCGGAAGTGCCCGGGCGCCGGGCGATCTTCGGCCCTTTCCGTCATGCCCATGGCCTGCCGCGCCACCGCGTGCGTAGCGTCACGATCCGCATACGGAACGACATGGCCCCCTGACGATGACGGTGGAGCAGGACGGCGGCTGCTCGCCTCGCTCGGCTGCAGCGGCGCGGTCTACCGGCGAGATCTACCGGCGACGTCTACAACAGTGCCCGCGCCGGCCTGCGTCTGCGCAGGTCAGCGCGGGTACTCGTCGTCGTCGACCGGGACTTGCCGGGTCTGCTCGAAGGCGTCGGCCACATCGGCGGCGGCGTCCAGCGGGAGCTCGGCGCGCGGAGGGAGCAGCTCGTCGGCGCCGGACTCCAAGTCCTCCGGGTCCAGCGAGTCGACAGCGAATTCAGTGGCGTTGTCGGTCATGACCTCACCCCTCACGGCTCCGGGGCCACAGCAGCCCCTGCTGTTTCCAACACTTACCCGACCAGCGGCGTCCCACTCGGGACCGTCGGCCAAGCGTCGGCGTGTTGCCGAGTGGGTGCCGGGGTGATCGTGCTGGTCGGGATGATCGGGACCGGACTGGTGGACCTTCAGATCCAGGCGGTGTCGCGCCGCTTACTGGACGACTGGGTGGTCATGGGTGTTACCTCCCTCGTGAACCGGGTGAAGCCGACTCGGACCGGCTGAGTCGGTGCCCTCCCCTGTTCGGCACCGACCCAGCCGGGCTCGGTCGTGACGAGTCTGCAGCAGGCCGCTCACGGCCGGGTAACATCCGGATAATGGACCATCAACAAGGGCCCCGAACGGCCTTCCCGAGCCCCTCGGCGCAGCACGGCGAAGCGCTGCGGTTCGGCTTGCTCGGGCCCCTGACGGTCCAGGACGAGACGGGCACGGCGCTGCCGGTCAGCTCCCCGAAGTGCCGGGCACTGCTGGCCATGCTGCTGCTGGAACCCAACCGGGTGGTCTCCCGGGACCGGCTCACCGCGGCGCTGTGGGGCGAGCACCCGCCGGCCACCGCACCGACCTCGCTCAACAACCACGTGGTCCAGCTGCGCCGGCTGCTCGGCCCCGGCGGCCCGGCCCGACTGCGCACCGTCCAGCCGGGCTACCTGCTCCAGGTCGGCCCGCAGGAGCTGGACAGCGAGCTGTTCACCGAGCGGCTCGAGGCGGCCCGGGCGGCCCGTCGGGCGGCCGACTGGCAGGACGTCAGCACGCTGGCCGGCGCCGCGCTGCGGCTGTGGCGGGGCACCCCGCTGACCGACCTGCCGACCCTGGCCGAGGAGGCCTCGCCGTACCTGCAGCGGCTGCAGGAGCTGCGGCTGCAGGCCCTGGAGTGGCAGTTCGACGCCGAACTCGAGCTGGGCCGGCCGCAGGGGCTGATCCCCGAGCTGAGCCGGCTGACCAGCGAGTACCCGCTGCGCGAGTCCTTCCACCGGCAGCTGATGCTGGCGCTGCACCGCACCGACCAGCGGGCCGAGGCGCTGGCCGCCTACCAGCGGCTGCGCCGCACGCTGATCGAGGAGCTCGGCATCGAGCCGGGGCCGAGCGTGCGCGCCGCGCACCAGGAGGTGCTGCGGGCCGAGCAGCACGCCGAGGCCGCGGCACCGGCCGAGCCGGACCTCGCGGTGCCGGCCGGGGCCGGGCTGCCCCGGGACGTGGCCGGCTTCACCGGGCGCTGCGAGGAGCTGGAGCACCTGCTGGCCGCCTGCCGGGCGGGCGGCGCCGACGGCGCGGTGGTCGGCATCCACGCGGTGGACGGGATGCCGGGGGTCGGCAAGAGCGCGCTGGCCGTGCACGCCGCGCACAAGCTCGCCCAGGACTTCCCCGACGGCCAGATCTTCCTGCCGCTGCACGCCCACACCCCCGGCACCCCCGCCGTGGAGCCGGCCGACGCGCTGGCCGCGCTGCTGCTGACGGTCGGCGTCGCACCGCAGCAGATCCCGCGCGACCTGGACGCCCGGGCCAACCTGTGGCGCAGCCGGCTGGCCGGCCGACGGATGCTGCTGCTGCTCGACGACGCCAGCGGCAGTGAGCAGGTCCGCCCGCTGCTGCCCGGCACCCCGGGCAGCCTGGTGCTGGTGACCAGTCGGCGCCGGCTGCCGGCGCTGGGCGACGCGGTGCCGATGACGCTGGGCGTCCTGCCGCCGCACGAGGCCGCCGAGCTGTTCACGGCGACCGCGGGCCGGGCCGATCTGACGCCCGATCATCCGGCGGTGGTGGAGCTGGTCCGGCTCTGCGGCTACCTGCCGCTGGCCATCCACCTGACCGCCGCCCGGCTGCGGCACCGGCGCGCCTGGTCGGTCGCCGACCTGGTGCCGGACCTGGCCGCGGCCACCGGCCGGTTGGCCGCGCTGAGCGCCGAGGACGTCTCGGTGGCGGCGGCCTTCGACCTCTCCTACCGGGACCTGACGCCCGCCCAGCGCCGGCTCTTCCGCCGGCTGGGCCTCTACCCGGGCGACCACTTCGACGCCCGGGCGGCCGCCGCGCTGGACGACACCGACCTGCCCACCGCGCGCCGGCTGCTGGAGGAGCTGGAGGACCACCATCTGGTGGACGAGCCGGTGCGCGGCCGCTACCGGATGCACGACCTGATCCGCGAGCACGCCCGGGTGCTCGGCGGCGAGGACGACCCGCAGGTGCGGCACGCGGCCGTGGCCCGGCTGCTGGACGCCTACCTGGCCACCGTGGTGGAGGCCGGCCGGCACTTGGCCGGCCGCCGCAGCGCCGTCCCCGCCCAGCGCTCCGCCGGCTCCGAGTCGGCCAGCGAGCGGGAAACCAGTGCCTGGCTGCGGGCCGAGCGCGGCAACCTGCAGGCGGCCGTCGAGTACGCCGCCGCGCACGGGCACCCCGAGCACGCGGTGCGACTGCCGGCCGCCCTGCACGACCTGCTGCGCACCCACGGCCACTGGGGCCAGGCCCGCGAGCTGCACCTGATCGCGCTGGAAACGGCCCGGCGGACCGGGGACCGGCTCGGCGAGGCGGAGGCGCTGACCCACCTGGGCACCTTCCAGCGCCTCACCGGCGGGCACGAGGTGGGGCGTCGGCACCTGCGCCAGGCGCTGGACCTCTTCCGCGAGCTGGACAACCGGACCGGGCAGGCGGCCGCGCTGGTGCAGCTCGGCGCGATGGAACGCACCTTCGGGGACAACCTGCGGGCCCGCGAGTACTTCGGGCAGGCCCTCGCGCTGGCCCGGCAGGCGGGCGACCTGCCCGGCGAGGCGCAGGCGCTCAGCCAGCTCGGCATCCTCGGCCGGATCACCGGCGAGTACGCCGAGGCGACCGAGCACGCCACCCTGGCGCTGACCCTCTTCCGGGAGCTGGGCAACGCCACCGGGCAGACCGCCGTGCTCAGCGAGCTGAGCCTGATCCAACAGCTGACCGGCGACCCGACGGCGGCCGAGGCGAGCCTGCAGCAGGCGCTGGAGCTCTGCCGGGACCGCGGCGACCGCCCCGGCGAGGCGTACGCCCTGGCCAGCCTCGGCTCGCTGCAGCAGCTGACCGGCCGCTACCCGCAGGCCGAGGCGACGCACCGGCAGGCCCTGTCGCTCTACCAGGGCCTGGGCAACCGGATCGGCCAGGCCAACGCGCTGATGGCGGTCGGCGCGGTGCGGCTGGTCACCGGCCAGTACCAGGCGGCCGAGCAGGACCTGCTGCGGGCCAGCGAGATGTACCACGAGCTGGACGAGGCCCGGGGACGGATGAACACCGTCGCCTACCTGGGCGTGCTGCGGCACGCCACCGGGCGGGACGCGGAGGCGGCCGAGAACCTGCGGGCCGCGCTGGCGCTCTACCGCGAGCAGAACGACCAACTCGGCGAGTCCCGGGTGCTCGCCTACCTGGGCGATGTGCTGCTCGCGCTGGGCGACCACGCCGCCGCCGAGCAGCATCTGCGGGCGGCGCTGGTGCTCTGCCGGGAGCGGGCGGACGTGGTGGGCGAGGCCGAGGCCCGCAACATCCTGGGCCGTCTGCTGGCCGCCACCGGCCCCTTCGAGCGGGCCCGCGCGGAGTTCGCCGCCGCGCTCGAGGCGGCGCTCGCGGTCGGCTCACCGTTGGAGCAGGTCCGGGCCAGGACCGGCCTGGCCGAGGCAGAGCTGCGGGCCGGCCGGCTCCCCGAGGGCGCGGCCCAGCTGCGCGAGGCGCTGACCCTGGCCCAGCTGCTCGGGGTACCGGAGGCAGGGCGGATCCGGGAGCTGCTGGCGCACGCGGCGGCGGGCGCCGCAGCCGGCTGCTGACGGGGCGTCAGAGGCTCTGACGGACCGTCAGCCGGGCGGCCCAGCAGCGGTTGCGGCGACCTGGTCGACTGGCAGGCTGGTGCGCAGGTCAGCCCTGAGGAGAGTCGCGGTGAGCTACGCCCACTGGTCGGTGCGAGTGGTGTCCTTCCTGATCGACTTGATGGCCTGTGCGGCGCCCAACATCGTCGCCGGCGTGGTGGCCCCCGAGAACATCGCGCTGCAGGTCGGCCTCGGCTTCCTGTCGCTGCTGCTGTTCGGCTACAACCGCTGGTACCTGGCCGGCCGGACCGGGCAGAGCTGGGGCAAGCACCTGATGGGCCTCCACCTGGTCCTGCTGGACGCCCCCGACACCCCGGTCGGCCCGCTGCGCGCCTTCCTGCGCGATGTGGCGCACATCCTGGACTCGCTGCCCTGCTTCCTGGGCTGGTTCTGGCCGCTGTGGGACCGCCGGCGCCAGACCTTCGCGGACAAGGCGGCGTCGACGGCGGTGCTGGACTCCCCCTGACGCACCGCGTGGCGGGCGGCTAGGCGGTCGCCGCGTCGTCCGACGCGGTGGTGGCCGACGCGGCGGTGGCCGGGCCGCGCACCGAGTCGAGCACCGCCTGGCCCTGCTTGTCGACGAACTTGGTGAACAGCTGCTGCGAGTACCCGAAGATCACCGCCCAGGCGATGATCTGCGCGGAGGAGTCCAGCGCGCTGAGCCCCGGCACGAAGCCGCCGCGCATCAGGACCAGTCCGAGGACGGCGGTCAGGGCGCCGGTGGGGAGCTTGAGCCAGGCGAGCGAGACCGGCACCGGGTACGGGGTGGAGGTCCCGTTGATCCGCCGCAGCGCGGTGGCGGCCGCGATGCCGGCGGCCACCAGCCCGACGATCTCGACCGACAGGTAGTCCGCACGGGACGCGGTGGCCGCCATCGCGTGGTCGACGTCCGTGGTGGTGGGCGCGGCATTGCTGCCCACCGGGCAGACGATGGTGAAGCCGGTGCCCGAGTGCCCGGTGGGCGTCTGCGGCGCGAAGCAGAGCGGCACGAACTGCGGCCAGAAGAGCCCGATGACGGCGATGCCGACGGCCGCGAACCCCAGCCCGGCGGCCACGAACCTGACGATCCGCACGAAGCTGCCCACCCGCAGCTGCTCGCGCAGCGCCTCCAGCCGGGCCGTGCCCACGGCGTCGGCGATCAGCTCGACGTCCGCGCAGGTCGGCGTCTTCCCTGTCTTCCAGATGTTCTCGACCGCGACCCGCCGGGGATCGCGCTTGTCGAGATGCTCCCTGATGAGCCCGATCAGGCCCGGCAGCAGCGGCGTGACCTCCTCGACCGCGACCAGCCGCAGCATCATCGCGCGCGCCGCATTGACGTGGACCAGGGCCACGGTCAGCCGGGAGCTGGCCAGGCGCTTCGGGCGCTGACGGCGGTCGACCTTCTCACGGGCTCTCTGCAGCTCCGCCTCGATGTCCTTGCGCAGTTCTGGCTTCGCATTCGGGATGCCCCGGAGCTTGGCCTCCAGCTCGCTGATGGTGGCGAGCATCGCCTCCCGCAGCTCCCACTCGCCGACTTCGCACGTACTGTCCTGGCGCTTCTTCCACAGGCGCCGCTTCTGCGGCCCACTGTCGTTGCCGGGCAGCCCGGATGTTCCTGATGCGCTCTGCGTCATGCCTCGACTATCACCTTCGGTGGCGGTTCGTGTACAGCATGCTGCCGCCCCGGGCGCGCCCCGACCGGAACCTGGACCGACCCGTCAGCGAACATTCGCCACCGGCTGGGCAAACACTCGGTGTCGCCGGGTAAGCCCGCACTGCCCGGCCGGTCACCAAGCAGTAGTGGCCTGTCCTGGCGGCGGTTAGGGTGCCGGTCGGAGCCCGTCCACCCGAACGATCGGAGTACCTGTGTCCTCGTCCAGCCTCTGGCCCGCCGGCCCGCGTCGTGTCCTGGTGGTCGGCGTCGACGGGGTGCGCCTCGATCTGCTGGCGGAGCTGGCGACGCCCGCGTTGGACCAGGTCGCAGCCGCCGGGTTCCTGGCGCCGGTGGAGGTGGACGAGGCCACGCCGACCATGTCGGGACCGTGCTGGGCGACCATCGTGACCGGCGTGACCGTGGCCAAGCACGGCGTCTACGGCAACCACTTCGGCGGCAACCGGCTGGACGTGTTCCCGGACTTCACCACCCGCCTGGCCGAGACGCACCGCCGCCGCACCTTCGCGGTGGGCGGCTGGGAGCCGCTCTTCCTGGCCCGCCGGGGCGGTCCGCTCTTCGCCGCGCCGGGCCGGCTCTCCTACATAGCGCCGCTCGAGGACACCCCCGGGGCCTGGGAGGTCTGCGACGAGCGGGCCACCGCCGAGGCGGTCACCGTGCTGACCGGCGACGACGACCCGCAGGCGACCTTCGTCTACCTCGGCGCGGTGGACGAGACCGCGCACTTCCTGGGCTGCGGCGAGCAGTACCGCCGTTCGATCGAGACGGCCGACGCCCGGCTCGGGCGGCTGCTGGCGGCGGTGCGGTCGCGCCCGGGCTACGCCGAGGAGGAGTGGACCGTCATCGTGGTCACCGACCACGGCCATGTCGACCAGGGCGGGCACGGCGGGCGCAGCACCGTGGAGCGCACCGCCTGGGTGGCCGCCTGCGGGCCCGGTCTGGAGCCGGGCGCGCCGGTGCTGACGGTCCGTCATGTGGATGTCGCCGCGCATGTCTACGCGGCGCTGGAGATCGTCCCGGACCCGCACTGGACGCTGGACGGCCGCCCGTTCACCCCCGCCGGGGTGCTGGTCGCCTAGGGCCTTGTCGGTCCAAGGGCTGTTCGCCTAGAGGGCCTTGACCAGGGTCTCGAAGGCCAGGTCGGGGCGCTTGGGCAGGCCGAACCGCTCGTCCCCGTACGGGAACGGCGAGAGCTCACCGGTGCGGCGGAAGCCGCGGCGCTCGTACCAGGCGATCAGGTCGGCCCGCTGGACGATCACCGTCATCTCCAGCGAGGCCGCGCCCCACTCCTCGCGGACGTGGCGCTCGGCCTCGGCCAGGACCGCGCGGCCGACCCCGCCGCCCTGCTGGGTGGGCCGCACCGAGAACATGCCGAAGTAGGCCCCGGCGCCGCGCCGCTCCACCGTGCAGCAGGCGAGCAGCTCGCCGGTGGCGGCCCGCTCGGCGAGCAGGATCAGCGTGTCGGGGCGGGCCAGCGTCTCGGCCACCGACTCGTGGTCGGTGCGCTGCCCGTCCAGCAGGTCCGCCTCGGTGGTCCAGCCGGTGCGGCTGGCCTCGCCCCGGTAGGCCGACTCCACCAGCTCGACCAGGGCGGGCACATCGCCCTCGGTGGCGGGGCGAAAGACCAGGTCAGGGGTGGCGGTGGCCATGCGGGGCTCCCGGGCGGCTCGGCAACAGGGCGTCCTGGCATGGTGCCACAGACCCCGCCACCCCCGGATGGCTCACCTGATGTCAGGATTGGGTGACCGACGGGCGAGGATGTGGGGGTGCCCGTCCACCATGATCACCGGGGGATCTGACCAGCCATGCATCCGCGCGTCTTCGCGATCGTGACCGCCGTCCTGCTCGGGGCGCTCGGCCTCGGCGCTCTCGCCGTCACCCAGTGGGTGCCGCCGACCGCACCGGTGGCCGCCCAGTCGGCGGTGCCGACCGGCTCCGCGGCCGCCGGCCCGTCGGCCTCGACCTCGGCCGCGGCCGCCGCCTCGGCCTCGCCCACCGGCGACCCGGCGGTCTGGACCCGCAGCACGCTGCGGAACAAGCTGATGGCCGAGATGGACGCCACCGATCCCGGCGTCGCGCTGGCCGATCTGGACCGGATCACCAAGGCGAAGCCGTACACCGTCCGGTTCTGCCACCCGATCGCGCACGAGATCGGTCATGCGGCGGTCAAGCGGTACAACCACGACTTCCAGAAGGTGCTGTCCTACCCGCACGACACCTGTGCGGCGGGCTACCTGCACGGCGCGGTGGAGGAGATGCTGATCGCCTCCGCCGACCCGGCCAGCGACCTGCTGAAGCTCTGTCAGCCGCAGATGACCGGCCCGTGCGTGCACGGGGTGGGCCACGGCACCATGTTCGTCGCCAACCAGGACGTGGCCAAGGCACGCGACCTGTGCAGCAAGTTCGGCTCGCAGAACCGGATCGTCACCTGCTCCGAGGGCCTGTTCATGCAGCTCTTCGGCCCGGACGAGGAGGACGAGAAGGCCAAGGCGCTGGTCCCGGCGGACAAGCTGGCCGCCGAGCCGCTCTATCCGTGCCCGGAGCAGCCGGCCCTCTTCCAGTCGGCCTGCTTCTTCTACGCACCGACCTTCTACCTCTCCTCGCACGACTACCCCAACCACCCGGAGATCTACGCCCAGGCGCTCAAGTGGTGCCTGAACGCGCAGGCCAGCGGTGGGGCGAACGACTGCAGCCGGGGAGTCGGCTCGCGGCTGATGAAGTACAACCTGGACCGCGAGGACTGGGTGGGACAGCAGTGCGCGACGGCCTCCGACACCTGGCAGAAGAAGGCCTGCACGGACGGGATCGTCAGCTACTACACCGTCAACTACACCGACCCGGGGGCGGCGGGCCGGCTCTGCGCCAAGCTGACCAACCAGGAGATCGCCCGGTACTGCAAGGCCTCGGCCCACCTCTCGGGCTCCCTGGACTGAGACCGAGCGGATCGACCTCGTAGGATCACCACCATGTCCGCCACCTCCGATCAGAGCTTCCGCAGCTCCGCCCACACCACCGCCGACCTGGTCGCCGACTACCTCGCGGCGGTGCCCGCGGGGCCGGTCTGGCAACCGATGGACCCGGCCGCCCGGCAGGCGCTGCTGAACGCCCCGCTGCCGGCCGAGGGACGGAGCCTGGACGAGCTGCTCGGGGTGATCGCCACCGACGTGCTGCCCGCGCCGATGGGCAACGGGCATCCGCGGTTCTTCGGCTGGGTGAACTCCGCCCCCGCACCGGCGGGTGTGCTGGCCACCCTGGCGGCCTCGGCGATGAACCCCAGCTCGGCCGGCGGCGACCACGCGGACGTCCACCTGGAGCGGGCGGTGGTGCGCTGGATCGCCGAGCTGGTCGGCTTCCCGCATCCCCCCGGCGGCGGGCTGCTGACCTCCGGCACCTCGATGGCCACCATCGTCTGCCTGGCCGCCGCCCGCGGCCGGGCCGCCGCCCGGGCCGGCTGGGACGTCCGCGAGGACGGCCTGTACGGGCTGCCGCCGCTGGTCGGCTACGTCACCGGTGAGACCCACTCCTGCGTGCGCAAGGCCGCCGAGCTGCTGGGCCTGGGCAGCCGGCAGCTGCGGACCGTACCGGCCGACGCCGAGGGCCGGATGGACCCGGTCGCGCTGCGCGCCGCGATCGCCGAGGACCGCGCGGCCGGCCGGCTGCCGTTCCTGGTGGTGGCCTCGGCCGGCACCGTGAACACCGGCGTGGTGGACCGCTTCGAGCCGATCGCCGACCTGTGCGAGGCCGAGCAGCTGTGGCTGCACATCGACGGGGCGTACGGCGCCTTCGGCGTGCTGGACCCCGAGATCGCGCACCGCTACGCGGGGCTGGACCGGGCCGACTCGATCGCGCTGGACCCGCACAAGTGGCTCGGCGTGCCGGTGGACTGCGGCTGCGCGCTGGTCCGCGACGCCGAGCAGCTGCGCGGCACCTTCAGCCTGGTGCCGTCCTATCTGCGCGACGAGGAGGCGGGCGGGCTCGGCTGGTTCTCCGAGTACGGCACCGAGCAGACCCGCCCGTTCCGCTCGCTCAAGGTCTGGGCCACCATCGCGCACCGCGGCCGGGACGGCATCGCGGCCGACATCGCGCACTGCACCCGGCTGGCCCGCCGGCTCGGCGAGCTGGTCGCAGCCGATCCCGAGCTGGAGCTGTTGGCGCCGGTGGAGACCTCGATCACCGCCTTCCGGGCCCGCCCGGCCGGACTGGACGAGGCCGCGCTCAACGCGCTGAACCAGGCGCTGCCGCTCGCCGTCCAGCGACGCGGCCAGGTTTTTGTTACGGGCACCGTGCTGGCCGGCCGCGAGGCCCTCCGGGCCTGCCTGCTGAACGCCGCCACCACCGAGGCCGACTTGGCCGTGCTGCTGGCCGAAGTCCGGGCCGCGGCAACCGAACTGACTACCCGACAGTAGCCACAACCAGCGTGAATGCATCAGCCGGAGACATTTACCGGGCGGTCATAACAGATTCGTGATCGTGAAACACCAGCGCGTCATGGTGGTGGCATGACTCAATCGCCGAACACTGCCCAGACCACCCGGCCCACCGCCGCGAACGGCCCCTCCCGGGCCGAGCGGCGGCTGACCAGAAGCGACCGCTGGCGCCACTCCACCGTGGAGCTGGCCGCCGTCTTCCTCGCCGTGGCCACCGCCGACCTGGTCGCCAACGTGGTGGTGCACGGCCACGACGGCCCGGTGCTGCTCGCCGCCTCGGCGCTGGCACTGTTCGCCACAGCGGTGTTCCACGCCTGGTGGGCCCATCGCCATCCGCACGGACCGCCGGGCCCGCAACCGGACCCGGGCACCGATCCGGGCGCCGAACCGGGCGAGGACCGGCTGCCGGAGGAGACCAGGCTGTGGCGGCTGCGCGCCACCGTCTCGGACGCGCCGGGCAGCCTGGCCACCGTCTGCGCGGCGCTGGCCACCCTGCGGGTCAGCATCATCTCGCTGCAGACCCACCCGCTGCCGGACGCCACGGTGGACGAGTTCCTGCTCCGGGCGCCACGCTCGCTGCCCCGCGCACTGCTCACCGACGCGGTGGCGCGGGCCGGCGGCCAGGAGATCTGGACCGACCCGGCGGACGCGCACGACCTGGTGGACGTGCCGACCCACGTGCTGGCCCTGGCCACCAGGACCGCGCTGGACGCCGCCGAGCTGCCGGTCGCGCTGCGCCAGCTGTTCGGCCAGGTGACCATCCGGTCGTTCCCGACCAAGCAGGCCACCGCGGCCACGCCGAGCCTGGAGGGCACCCTGATGCGGCTGCCCGCCCCCTCCGGCGACCTGCTGGAGCTCTCCCGCCCGTACCTGCCGTTCACCCCGACCGAGTTCGCCCGCGCCAAGGCGCTGGTCGAGCTGGACGCGGTGCTCGGTCCCCGGGTGCCCAAGGTGGCGGACCAACTGAGCCTGCCGGCCGGCACCGACCTGACGGTCCGTCGGGCCGACCCGGGCGACAAGGCGGCCGCCCTGGCGATGCACCACCGCTGCTCCGCCGCCACGCTGCGCAAGCGCTACCACGGCCCGGTGGCCGACGCCGACCGCTACCTGGACCACCTGCTGGACCCGCGGCACGGGCAGACGCTGGCCGTCGAGACGGTGGACGGTGAGCTGGTCGCACTGGCCCATCTGATGTGGGACGACGACAGCGCGGAGCTGGCCGTGCTGGTCGAGGACGGCTGGCAGCGCCGCGGCCTCGGCCTGGACCTGCTGCGCCGGATGGCCGCGCTGGCCGCCGAGGCGGGGGTGGCCACCGTCTACGCCGTCACCCAGGCCGGGAACACCGCGCTGATCGGCGCGATGCAGCGGTTGTCGATCCCGCTGGACTACCAGGTGGAGAACGCCACCCTGGTGATCACCGCCCACCTGGCGGGCGCCGCCGAGCAGTTGCCGAGCCCGTGGCCCACCGTCCCGGGCTGGTCCTGATCACCTGACCCACCGTGGGTGGCCGCCCCCGACCCGGGGGCGGCCACTCGCGCGCTCGCGGTCAGAGCCTTCGTCAGAGGCTCCGTCAGAGGTTCAGCCAGGGCTCCGTCAGGGCGCTGAGCACGGACAATGGGGGCCGTGGCTCGGTCCGGCGGCGGGGAGCGGTTAGGCTGGCCCCGTCCCTGCCGCCCGACGGCCGAAGGTCAGCCGGGGGGTCGTCAGCTAGAGGAGGAACTCCTGAGCATGCCAGGCACCGGATCGGAGGCCGCGGCCACCGGCGCGCGCGACTCCTCACTGCCCGCCCGCTCCAAGCTCGCCGTCACCGCGGGGCGGATGGCCGCCGCCGCGTCCCGGTCGGTCGGCCGCGGCAGCGGCTCGGTGATCGGCGGCAAGGTCGCCCTCAAGCTCGACCCCGACCTGCTCGCCCGGCTCGCCGAGCACCTGGACGTGGTCCTGGTCTCGGCCACCAACGGCAAGACCACCACCACCCGGCTGATCGCGGAGGCGCTGCGCGCCGCCGGCCCGGTCGTCTCCAACGCGCTCGGCGCCAACATGCCGGCCGGCATCACGGCCGCGCTGGCCGGCGGCTCGGACGCCCGCTACGGCGTGATCGAGGTGGACGAGAAGTACCTGGCCGGCGTGGCCCGGGACACCAGCCCCAAGGCCATAGCGCTGCTGAACCTCTCCCGCGACCAGCTGGACCGGGCCGCCGAGACCCGGATGCTGGCCGAGCGCTGGCGCGAGGGCCTGCAGCACACCGAGGCCGTGATCATCGCCAACGCGGACGACCCGCTGGTGACCTGGGCCGCCTCCTCCTGCAAGCGGGTGGTCTGGGTGGCCGCCGGGCAGGCCTGGAAGGAGGACGCCTGGTCCTGCCCGTCCTGCGGTGGCGTGATGCAGCGGCCCGGCGACGACTGGTTCTGCCAGGAGTGCGGGTTCCGCCGGCCGCAGCCGCACTGGGCGCTGCAGGGCGGCCATGTGATCGACCCGAACGGCGCCGCCTGGCCGATCCAGCTGCAGCTGCCGGGCCGGGCCAACCTGGCCAACGCCACCAGCTCGGCCGCCGTGGCCGCGGTCTTCGGCGTGCCGCCGCAGGTCGCGCTGGAGCGGATGCAGTCGGTTGCCGCCGTGGCGGGCCGCTACGACGTGGTCAACTACCAGGGCCGTGACGTGCGCCTGCTGCTGGCCAAGAACCCGGCCGGCTGGCTGGAGACCTTCTCGCTGATCGACGGGCCGCCGGCGCCGGTGATCCTCTCGGTGAACGCGCTGGACGCGGACGGCACCGACACCTCCTGGCTGTGGGACGTGGACTACGAGCGGCTGCACGGGCACCCGGTGTTCGTGATGGGCCAGCGACGGCTGGACCTCGCGGTCCGGCTGGAGGTCGCCGGGCTGCAGTTCCACGTGGTGGAGTCGCTGGAGGAGGCGGTCCGGATGGCGCCGCCCGGCCGGATCGAGGCGATCGCCAACTACACGGCGTTCCAGCAGCTGCGCAAGGTGGTGGCGGGCGGATGACGACTCCTCCTGGGTACGGTCCCCCGCCGCCGGGGTACGGTCCGCCGTCGGGCTATCCGGAGCAGCAGCCCGGGTACCCGCAGCAGCCGGGACACCCGCAGCAGCAGGCCGGCTATCCGCAGCAGCAGCCCGGGTACCCGCCGCAGGGCTACCCGCAGCAGCAGCCTGCCCCGCAGGCCCAGCAGCAGCCCGAACCGCAGCAGCAATACGGAAGGTCATCTCGGATGAGCGACAGCAGCCTGCGGCTGGTCTGGATCTACCCGGACCTGCTCAGCACCTACGGCGACCGCGGCAACGCCCTGGTCGTCGAGCGCCGGGCCCGCCAGCGCGGGCTGAACGTGCAGCGGATCGACGTCCGGTCCGACCAGCCGGTGCCGACCAGCGGTGACATCTACCTGATCGGCGGTGGCGAGGACCGTCCGCAGCGGCTGGCCGCCGAGCGGCTGCGCCAGGACTCCGGGCTGCCGCGGGCGGTGGACAACGGCGCGATCGTCTTCTCGGTCTGCGCCGGCTACCAGATCCTCGGTCACGAGTTCATCAACGACCTGGGCCAGCGCGAGCCGGGTCTGGGCCTGCTGGACGTCTGGTCCACCCGCGGCGAGGGCGCCCGCAATGTCGGCGACGTGCTGGCCGAGCCGGACCAGCGCCTCGGCCTGCCGACCCTGAGCGGCTTCGAGAACCACCAGGGCGTCACCCACCTCGGCCAGGGTGTGGCCCCGCTGGCGCAGGTCACCGCGGGTGGCGGCAACGGTGACGGCAGCGGCACCGAGGGCGCTTGGCGGGACACCGTCTTCGGCACCTACCTGCACGGCCCGGTGATGGCCCGCAACCCGGCCGTCGCCGACCTGCTGATCAAGCTGGCGCTGGACGTCAACGCGCTCCCGCCGGCCGACACCACCTGGTACGACGCGCTCCGCGCGGAGCGGATCGCCGCCACCCGTCAGCCTGCCTGACCGGGCCTCGGCCCCGCTGATTGAACATTGTCCGGCCGCCGGGTGTCCAACATCCGGCGGCGGGAACGCCCCCGTCGTGAAAGTACGACAATAGGCACCGTCGGATGCAACCCTCCTCGGCAACCGGCAGCACCATTGCGCGGGCGCGCCGACGACGCCGCCCCGCGCCTGCTCCCGCCCGGCCGGAGGTGGGGGCCGCTATGATCAGCTTCGGAATGGAATGTCCGATCCTGGTCCCGCCCTTCCAAGGTGGTGTTCCGGCCGTCCGGTTCTCCTCGGGAGTTGCAAAGAACGATGCGTATTGGTGTGCTGACCAGCGGCGGCGACTGCCCCGGCCTGAACGCCGTGATCCGCTCCGTGGTCCACCGGGGGGTGGTCGACCACGGCGACGAGATCATCGGCTTCCAGGACGGTTGGCGCGGACTGCTCGAAGGTGTCCACCGCCCGCTGACGCTGGACTCGGTCAGCGGCATTCTGGCCCAGGGCGGCACCATCCTGGGCTCCTCCCGGGTCCAGCCCAGCCATCTGCGTGATGGTGTCGAGCGGGCCAAGAAGTACTGCGAGGACCTCGGGATCGACGTGGTCATCCCGATCGGCGGCGAGGGCACCCTCAAGGCTGCCAAGCTGATGAGCGACGGCGGCATGCCGGTGGTGGGCGTGCCGAAGACCATCGACAACGACATCGCCTGCACCGACGTCACCTTCGGCTTCGACACCGCGGTCTCGGTGGCCACCGACGCGCTGGACCGGCTGAAGACCACCGCCGAGTCGCACCAGCGGGTGATGGTGGTCGAGGTGATGGGCCGGCACACCGGCTGGATCGCGCTCAACGCGGGCATGGCCGCCGGTGCGCACGCGATCGTGGTGCCGGAGCGCCCGTTCCACATCGACAAGCTGACCGAGGTGGTCCGCGAGCGCTTCGACCGGGGCAAGAAGTTCGCCATCGTGGTCTGCGCCGAGGGCGCCAAGCCCGAGCCCGGCACCATGCACTGGGAAGAGGGCACCCGGGACATCTACGGCCACGAGCGGTTCACCGGCATCGCCACCCAGCTCTCCGGCGAGCTGGAGCACCGGCTCGGCAAGGAGGCCCGCCCGGTCATCCTCGGCCACACCCAGCGCGGCGGCACCCCCACCGCCTACGACCGGGTGCTGGCCACCCGGTTCGGCTGGCACGCCGTGGAGGCCGCGCACAAGGGCGCCTTCGGGCACATCACCGCGCTGCACGGCACCCAGATCAACCTGGTGCCGCTGGCCGAGGCGGTGGCGGACCTGAAGACCGTGCCGGCCGAGCGCTACGTCGAGGCCGAGACGGTCATCTGACCGTCCGTCGGACATACCGATGCCCCGCCGGTTACCCGGCGGGGCATTCGTTCGTGCGGACTACTCCGGGACGATCCCGGAGGCGGCGACCTTGATCTTCGCCTTGGTCGAGCCCGAGCGGCTGCCCAGCTTCTCGACCGCGTCCACGACCTCCTTGCCCTCGACGACCTCGCCGAAGACCACGTGCTTGCCGTCCAGCCAGGAGGTGACGACCGTGGTGATGAAGAACTGCGAGCCGTTGGTGTTCTTGCCGGCGTTCGCCATCGAGAGCAGGTACGGCCGGTCGTGCTTGAGCGTGAAGTTCTCGTCGGCGAACTTCTCGCCGTAGATGCTCTTGCCGCCGGTGCCGTCGCCGCGGGTGAAGTCACCGCCCTGGAGCATGAACTCCGGGATCACCCGGTGGAACGGCGAGCCCGCGTAGCCGAAGCCGTGCTCGCCGGTGGCCAGCTCGCGGAAGTTCTGCGCCGTCTTGGGAACGACGTCGTCGTAGAGCTTGAAGACGATCCGACCGCTGGGGACGTCGTCGATGCTGATGTCGAAGTAAACGTTGGAAGCCATGCGCGTAGCCTGCCACGATCCGGACCGGAAACTCGACAATGGGGGGTCATAACGCCGACCTGGTCACCTTATCGGTTCGCGGCGAGCAGGTCCGGCAGCCAGTCCCGGGTGTGCGAGAAGGCGAAGCCGAGCCGCTCGGCGCGGGAGTTGTCCATGCCGTAGTAGTGGCCGAAGGAGAACGGCGAGGCCGACTCGCCGTCCGCCGGTGCCGCGGTGCGGTACGGGCGGCCGGCGGCCAGCAGGTCGCAGATGTCGGTGGCGGTCAGCTCGCCGTGCGAGGAGGCGTTGACGGCGCCGGTGAAGTCCGCGCCCGCTGCCCAGAACAGGAAGTCGGCCATCTCGACCTCGTTGGTGTACGAGGAGGGCAGGTTCGCCGGATGCACCAGGACCGGGCGGCCCGCGTCGATCCGCTCGGTGTAGTGCTGCAGCCGCCCGGTGAAGTCCTCGGCGCCCAGCACGTGCCCGCAGCGGACGGCGGCGAACGGGAACGGTGCGCGCTGCGCGAACACCGCCTCCGCCTGCCGCTTGCCTTCGCCGTAGGAGAGCTCACTGACCGAACCGAGCGACCCGAGCGACCCGAGCGGCGCGACCGGCCAGCGCGCCGGGTCGACGGCCGCCTCGGTGAGCGGTGCGCCCGTGCTCGCGAGGCGGGCCTCCTCGGTGTCGTACACCTCGATGGTGGAGGTCATCAGGTAGCGGCCCACCCGGCCGTGGAAGGCCCGCAGGGCGGTCTGTGCGGCCTGCGGGGTGTAGCAGACCTGGTCGACGACCACGTCGAAGCTGCGGTCGCCGAGCGCGGCCGTCAGGGCCGCTCCGTCCTCGCGGTCCGCCACCAGGTGCTCGACGCCTGGCGGCGGCGCCGCCGACCCCCGGTTCAGCACGGTGACGTGCGCCCCCGCATCGCGCAGCAGCAGCACCAGCCGCCGCCCGAAGTACCGGTTGCCGCCGATCACACAGACCTCTCGCATGGCGCCCTCTCCCGTGGGTTTCGTCAACCCCAAGTGTTACGGTGCGGCGCGGCGATCTGAAGGGGAGATGATGGGCGTTCAGGCGGTTCGACCGAAAGACCAACGGCAGTCACGAGCCCTGACCGATGATTCGTCAGCGGGCCTGGATCCGGTCGATCTGCAGCTGCTCGAACTCGTCCAGACCGACGGCCGGATCACCTTGAGCGAGCTGGGGCGACGGGTGAACCTCAGCCCGGCGGCGGTCGGCGAGCGGATCCGCCGGCTGGAGGGCAGCGGCACCATCACCGGGTACGCGGCTCAGGTCGCCCCGGAACGTCTGGGCTACGGCATCAGCGCCTTCGTTCGGGTCTCGCCGCACGCCCGGATGACGGTGCGTCACCTGCGCAGCCAGGAGCTGGTCCGGCGGCCGGAGATCCTGGAGGTGCACCATGTGATCGGCGAGGACTGCTGGATCTTCCGGATCGTCGCCCGCGACACCGGGCATCTGGAGGAGCTGATCGAGCTGATCTCCACGCTCGGCCGCACCACCACGTCGATCGTGCTCTCCTCTCCGGTGGACCGGCGGGTCGTGCTGCCTGCGGGTGCGGGGCTCAGGGAGTGAAGCTGAGGAACTCCCCCGGGCCGGGAACCGGAAGGCCCAGGCTCCTGGCCTGCTCGAGGTCCCCGGGATCGTCGCCGCTGAGGATCGTGATGCCTTCGGCGCCGAGCGCCACCCGGGCCTCCTGGACGCGGCGCATCACGTCGCCGCGGCGGGTCAGGGTACGCAGCGCGGACATCCGGATCGGGCGGCCTTGGACCTGGCGGAAGAGCTTGACCAGGGCGGGCTCGGCGGTCGGGGCGAGGATCGAGGTCCGCACGTCGTCGGGCAGGTGGAGCAGCAGGTTCTCCGGCAGTGCCTGTTCCTCGTACAGCCGGCGCGTGCTCGCCGCCCGCCCCCGCCAAGCGGCCGAACGCCGGTCGTCCGCGACGCGGACCAGCTCGGCGGACCAGCGGGACCATTTCTCCTGGACGCTGACGTGCAGCACCAGCCGCCCGGCGGACCGGACCGGGAACACCGCCTGCTCACCGTCGAAGGAGCAGTGGAGGTCGAAACCGATGCTCCCGACCTCCAGGTCCGTCCCGTACCCGGGGTTCAGACCGAGTTCGCGCTGCAGCGCCCTCGCCAGCTCCCGGGTCAACAGGTGCAGCTCGGTGCTGCTCAGCTCGGCGGGGTCGTAGCGGCCGGTGTTGCCGCCGTCGAGCACCGCATCGATGCCGGCGCGCAGCAGCTCGGCCACTCGGCCTGCGGCTCGGCCGCCCAACCTTCGGTGCAGCAGGGCGAGTTGCCAGTCCGCCGGCGTCTTCTCGAAGGACGGGCGGACGACCAGCGGGCCGCCGGTCCAGCCGGGGCTGTGCAGCCAGGCGGCGCCCGGGGCCCCGCCCCTCGCCTGCAGCCCGACCCTCAGGAACTGCTCGGCGAAGCCGGCGGCCGAGGGGTCGCCGGTGAGCAGCTCGTGCAGCCGGTCCGAGGCGAGCAGCACCCAGGCCGCACCTTGGCCCACCGGGTGGCCGAGCGGGTCCGGCGAGTCGAGCAGGTGGGACACCGTCATGAGCTGCTCACCGGGCAGGCCGTGTTCACCATCGCTGACCGGGCCCGCGTGGGCCACCACCCTCAGCGCGATCGTGTTGGCGTCCGAGCGGCGGTTGTGCTCCTTGACGCCGCGTCTGATGTCCTCGATCAGGCCTGGCAACTGGCCGTCGAGCAGCCCCGCGCGGTCGATGACGAGCAGGTCCGCGTTGCCCAGATCACTCAACCGGTAGCGCTCGCGGGCGATCCCGTTGGCGCTGAGGGCCCCGCGCACCAGTGACCACACGGCCTGCCGGGCGGCGGCCCGCCGGTACTCGGCGAGGGCACCGAGACCCCGGATCGCCACCGCGAGGATCACCGAGTCGAGCTGCTGCGCCGGCTCCGTCTCGGTGTCCGGCTCCGGCACCGCCCACAGCCGCACCACCTGGTCGTACCCGACGGTGGCCAGCACGCTGGTGCCGTCCGGGCGGCTGAATCCCGCCATGGCCAGCACCCGGGGCGGATCGATGCTGATCGTCTGCCGCGGCAGGACCCGCCCGCCCGTCTCGCCGAGGTCCGCGAGGTCCCAGAACTGGACCGCTCCGGTGTAGTCGGCAGTGGCCCACCAGCCGCCGGTGCCGCCGCGGACGGTGGTCATCGCCCGACCGAGGTACCGGCCGGTGTTGGCCTCGACCCATCGGACCGGGTCACCGGAGACGATCTGCCAGCCTCGAACGGTGCCGGCGTAGTCGGCGGTGATCACGAAGGCCTGGCGATCTCCCTCGTAGGTCGTCATGCTCAGCACCTCGCCGTGGTCGAGGTGGAGCGGCGGCTCGAGTTCCGCACCGTCCACCGGGTCCCACAGTCGCAGCGCGCCTTCGTAGTTGACCGTGGCCAGCACGCTGCGCCCGTGGTAGAACGGCATTTCGCCGATCGCCACCGTGCCGGGTGCGTCGATCCTGAGGGTCCGGTGCAGTTGCTCGCCGGTGAACGCGTTCCAGAATCGCAGTGTGCCGTCGGGGCTGTAGGTGATCAGGACCGTTCCCGCGTCCGGGTCCGGCACCGCCACCATCGCCACCACCGGTTCGGGAAGGCGGAATTCGCCCGCTGTCCGATCCGTCGCGGGCTCCGGTTCCGCGGGCTCGGTCGGGAGCGGCAGCGGTTGGCCCGTCAGCCGTTCCAGCTCCGCTCGCAGATCCACCGCCGCCAGTTGCTCCGGCACCCGCGGCAGCCGGTCGGCCAGCCGTTCCATGGTGGTTCGCAGCTCTCCGGTCGGTTCGGCCCCCAGCCAGTCGTGCAGGTAGCTCAGCACCTCGTCCCGGGTGAGCGGGCCGAGCCGGATCACCGTGGTGCCCTCGGGATAGCGTGCCTCGGCCTGGTCTGTGGTGACGATGACGCACCCTTGGCCCCCAGTGGGCAGCAGGCTCTCGGTCCACTCGGCCGCCAGTCCGTCGAGGACGATCAGCCAGTCCCGACGGCCCGCCAACCGCAGCCACAGTTCGGCCGGCGAGAACCGCCCGTCGGTGGGGCCGAGCGCCTCCCAGAGCCGGCCCAGGCCGTCCTGCCGGGTACTCGACCAGCGTGCGTCGATCCAGTGGACGAAGGAATGCCGTCGCCGGAAGCGGCTGGCGTACTCCTGGACGAGGCGGTTGCGCCCCATCCCCGGGGTGCCTTCGATCACCGCGACGGCAGGGCGGCTGAGGCCGGCGGTCCGCGGCGCCGCGAACGCCCTCTCCAGCGCGGCGAGCTCGGCCTGGCGTCCGATCAGCTGCCAGGGCTCCGGCGGACTGAGCACCTCCCGCACCGGCGTCAGCAGCTCGTCCCGTACCGGCGCCATCAACAACTCGTCCCGTACCGGCGGCTCCGGCGTCCGGTCCGCTTCCGCGCCGTCCGACACCGCCAACAGACGTGCCAGCGACGCGTGTTGACCGCCCGCCCCGCTGAGCACCGCGACCGCCACCTCGGCGAACGGCAGGCTCCGCTCCCGCAGCGCCCGCCCGCCGAGCGTCCCGGCCCGCGCCGCCAGCGCCCGGAAGTCCAGCGTCCCACCGAAGGTCGCCGCCACCCGTCCGGAGACCTTGGCGATCACGTCCAGCACCCGCAGCGACTCCGTTCGAGTCAGCTCCGCGAGCAGCTCCTCCCGTACGCCGGCCCGGAAGTCGTACACCACCTCGTCCGGGTCGACCGAGTCCTGCTGCCCGCAACGCCGTTCCAGCAGCCCCGACACGAACAGCTCCGCCAGCTGGGTCGTCCCCGACTCCGGCACCACGGACCGTTGCACAAGCCGCATCACCGGCAGGCTCAGCGGCGCCGCCGCCAGGTGGCAGGCCAGCCGGAACGCCTCCGGCGAGCTCCCGCTGCGCAGCTGCGCGACCAGTTCGGGCCCCGACAACTGCTCGAGGTCCGCGGCCGCGGGTCGCGGCGGCCGCGGCACCCCGGCCACCGGTGTGCCGAGCATCGGCACCCAGCCAGGGCGTCGACCGGCCACCTGCTCGGCCCAGGGCGCGAGCCAACTCCCCGAGACCTCCAGTACGGGCAGCCAGCAGACCCGCGCCCGTCCCTCCGCTCCGCGGCTGCCCCGGGGGATTCCGGGCAGGCCGGCCCGGGTGCGAAAGGCCGGCACCGGCCGCTCCGGGTCCGCCACACAGGTCTCCACGGGGACGCTGTGCAGCGCGGTGCGGTGCCAGAGCCGGCGCGGCAGCACCTGCAGTACGGCACAGGGTCGGGCCGCGCTGGCAGCGGCCAGGAAGGCGGGTAACTCCCGTCCGTACCACGCGGGCCCGACGCCGTCGGTGAGCACCAGCAGCAGCCGGCGGCCGGTCGGGTCGGCCAGCGGCCGGTGCCAGTGCTCGGAGGCGGGGCGCTCGTCCCCGGCGAACGGCCGCCGCCGGTGGAACGGTCCCAGCCCGGGCCGCTCGCCGTCGGTGTCCATCGCCCAGCACCGGACGTCCGCGAAGGCGCCCTGACGCTCCAGGATCGTGTACAGCTCACCCGCCAGCCGGTGCCAGACCGCCATGGTGGATCCGGTGTCCACCACCAGGTCCACCGAGAAGCGCCGCTGCCGGGCCGACCGCCAGACCGGCAGCAGCCGCCGGGCCTCGCTGCTCGCCTGTGCGGTGGCCACCTCGTCCAGACTGGGCAGCCCCGCGGAGTCCACCGACTGCCGCAGCGGCCGCAGCGCCCTGGCCAGTGCCAGCCCGCCGGACAACGCGGCGGGCTGGGCGACCTGGACGACATGGGCCGGCCCGACGGCTCCGGACTCCGGGCCTCCACCGGTGAACTGATGCATCGTCAGAGTCTGCTCGGTGGCGTCCGGACCGGCCGCCGGGTTCGGCCGTGGCGGCGGCTGTGGCGGCACCTGACGCGGTGCGGTGTCCTCGACGACCGGCGGTACGCGCTCGCGCGCAGCCGCCGGGGCCGGCTCGGCGGGCGGCGCCGACGGAGCAGCCGTCGACGAGGCGGGCGCTGCCGAACCCAGCCCGGTCAGCCGGGTGATCAGCAGCACGTCCGCCAGGTCCTCGGGCAGCGGACCGCCGTCCTCGCCGGTGAGCAACCGGACGAGGGCCTCGCGCAGTGCCCGCTCACGCGGCGTCCGTCCGCCCATCGCGGCTCAGCCGTCCCCGAGCGGGCGCAACAGGACTTCCTGGACGAGCTGCTGGCCGCGCTTGCTGTCCCAGAGACCGCGTTCGGCCATCAACAGGGCGTTCAGCAGCTGGTCGTTGGCCAGCGCGGCGCCCTCCTCTCGCTGCCGGCGCAGGAATTCGCCGATCAGGTGGCTGCGCATCGAGCTGGTCCGCTCGTCCGTCCCGAGGTGGGCTGCGACCATCGCGGCCAGCCGCCCCGGCTCGGGCGGGCTGATCTCCAGCCGGACGCAGCGCCGCAGGAAGGCGGTGGGGAACTCGCGCTCGGCGTTGCTGGTGAGGACCACGAAGGGGAACTGCGCGCAGCGGACCAGGCCGCCGGCGATCTCGGCTGTGCCGCCGGGGTCGACGGTGCGCACCTGACGCAGGTCGGGGCCGAGTCGGGAGAGCTCGGGAATCTCGAACTCCCCCTCCTCGAAGACGTTCAGCAGGTCGTTGGGCAGGTCGATGTCGCTTTTGTCGATCTCGTCGATCAGCAGCACCCGGGGGTGGCGCCAGGGCAGCAGGGCGGTTCCGAGCGGGCCGAGGCGCAGGAACTCCCCGATGTCGGGCGCGCCCTGCTCGGAGCCCTGGATCCCGGTCTCGTGGAGGCGGCCGATCGCGTCGTAGGAGTACAGGCCGTCGAGCAGCGCCGAGCGGCTGGTGATCGACCAGCGCAGCACCGGCCCGAGCCCCAGCTCGTGGGCGACGGCGTAGGCGACGGTGGACTTGCCCACGCCGGGTTTGCCGGTGATCAGCAAAGGGCGGCGCAGGTGCAGGGCCAGATTGATCAGCTGCACCTCCCGCTCGTCCGCCTGGAAGGCGGCGGCCTGCCGCTCGCGGCCCAGGCGCCGCGCGCTGCCGCGCTCGGCCGTGTCCTCCGGTGGCAGCGGGAGGCTGTCCTGGTCGGGTTCGCCGAAGGTGCGCCAGGCGGGCGCCGCCGGCAGCCGGGTGATGCCGTCGTGCGGCGTGCCGACGCCGTGGTACACCCACCAGTCCTCGGGCGGGTGCGGTGTCGTCTCGGTCATCCGGCTCTCCCTCATACCATCCCCGCGTAGCGGCGGTCCGCCGCGGGATCGACGCAGTCCGGGTCGTCCCAGAACAGCGTGATGTTGTTGCGGACGTCGTCGGCGCCGACCAGCCGACCCTTCCTGCGGCAGCGGTGCACGGTCTCCGGCAGCTCGGTCAGACATGCCGGTTCGTGCTCGCGCAGCGCGGCCAGCAGGGCCGACGGGTCGCCCTGGTCGCGCCGCCAGAGCAGCACCGGCATGCCCTCCTCGAAGAGCACCTCGTCGACCGCGCCGCGCAGTTCGGGCTCGAGGCCGTCGTAGGGGATGCTGAGCCCGAGGCAGGCCAGGGTCGGCTGTTCGGCCACCCAGCGCTGCAGCTCCGCCGCCTTCTCGACCAGCAGCGGCGGCCAGCCGATCAGCCCGATCGGGTCCTCGGCCGGCGCGCCGCCGCACAGCTGGCTCCACCGGTCGCGCCACGCCTCGTCGTTCAGCCAGCGGTCCTTGTAGCGTTCCAACGATCGCACCACCACCGGGTGGTTGCGGCCCAGCGGCCTGCGGGTGTCGCCGACCTCCCAGAGCTCGGCGGGGTGGCCGAGCAGCGGGGTCGGCAACAGGAACTCGATCCGGACCCGGCCGCCGGCGGCGTTGACCTGTTCCTGGGTGAACTGCTCCCAGGCGGTCAGCCGGGCGCTGCCCGACTGGATCAACTCGCTTCTGGTGAAGGACTCGACCGGGCCCAGGGTGTCGATCCACTCCAGCGGCCCACCGGTCGGCGACTGGCGGTAGCAGGAGGCGCGGAGCAGGTACCGGCCGTTCTCCAGGTGCTCCGCCTCCTGCGCCTCCAGCCGGATCTGGACGATCAGCCGGCCGGCTTCGGCGGCCTCGGCGCGCTCGTCGACAGGCACCTCGAAACCGGTCAACAGCACCTTCAATGCTGCGAGTTCATGATGGCTGGGATTGCTCTCGTCGGCCGTCAGGGCGGTCAGGAAGCGCACCAGCGGCCCCGGGTCCGGGGCGCCGCGCCGGTCGGCCAGCCGGAGCATGATCTCCGGCAGCGTCGCCTCGGGCCGGAGCAGCGCGACACCCTGACGTTCCGTCAGATATCGGCGCAGCCGCTCCGGCTGCTGCGGCGGGATCCGACGCAGCCGGTCGATCAGCGCCAGCATGGTCTCGACCGGCAGCGGCGCCCGGCCGCGCATGCTGTGGACGGTCAGGCGCAACCACGGCAGCGCACCCTCGTGCGGTGCCAGGTCACCGAGGGCCGCGCAGAGCCAGTCCAGCGGCTCCAGCGGGTCCGGGCGAGCGGCGAAAGAGCGCAGCATCTCGCGCAGATGGGGAGTCGCCGCGTCGCGATGGCCGACCTCGGCGTCGATCCGCTGCCCGTCCGACACCACGACCAGCTGCGCCAGGAGCGACTGGCGGAACTCGAGCGTGGCCATCTGCCGGAAGCCCAGCAGCACTTCCAGCAGCAGAGCGGTGCCCTGCAACGGCGGGCGCGCCGCCTCGGCGGGCTGCAGGGGTGCTCCGTCCAGCCCGTCCCGCCAGGGTCGCCTGCCCCATCCGAACCGACCCATGCCGCTAGACGCTCCCCCACCCGCCGATGGCCCGTCCGACGAGTTCCTGGAACCCGGAAAGCGCACCGTCGTACGGTACGAGCTCCTCGAGCGCGGTGTACAGCGCCCGGAAGGCCGCGTGCGGGTCGCGGTAGTGCCGGCAGCGCCGCACGATCCGGTAGAGGTGGTCGCGCCGCTCCGGCGCGTCCTCGGCCTCGAACGAGTAAGGCAGGCCCAGGTGTCGGCCCATCTTCTCCAGCAGGTCGTACCTGCTCTCGGTGCGGGCCATCGCCGGGAACCGCATCAGCCCCTCGACGAGGTCCGCGTCGTTCACTGATCGGTCCACGGTTGATGGAGCCTGACTGACCGTCAGACCCAGGAAAGCGCGCAGCGCGGTGACCGGGACGAACCAGCCGCCCTGGTCCTGACGGTACGAGCGGCTGCCCTTGAGCACTCCGTGGACCAGGCCGTCCGGGCCGGCCAGCATGCTGCCGCTGTGGCCGTCCCGCACCCCGTCGCCGAGCACTCGGACGAAGGCGCCCGAGCGGCCCTCGACGCGCAGCGCCAGGGTGTCGGGCTGGACGCCTGGTGAGGGTGTCCAGGTGGAGTAGCCGAGCGCGGTGACCGGTGCGCCGGGCGGCGGGTCCGCCTGCGCCAGGGCCGCCACGGGGTGGTCGGGCCAGTCGGGGACGGTGAGTGCGGCGAGGTCCGGGAACGGGTGGAAGAGTCCGCCGTCGCCGCGCGGCGGCTCGGCGCGGACCTCGGCCACCGGGTGGCTGCCCGAGGCGTGCCCGACGGCGAGCACCTGCTTGCCGGTGACCACGTGCGCGGCGGTGACGACCAGTCCGGGCCCGGCCAGGAACCCGCTGCCGAGGAACTCGCCGCCGGCCGTGATCCACACCGCGCAGTGGTGCAGGGCCTCGCTCTGGGCGAGCCCGAGTCGTTCGAGGGTCACTCAGCAGCCGCCCGCCGGGCGGCGAGGTCCCAGGAGAGCTTGACGGTCAGGCTGGCCTCACTGCCGGCCTCGGCGATGATCCCCATCAACTGGCCGGATTTCACCGCGAGCTTGAGCCCGAACTTGACCTCGAAGGAGTCCGGCGCGCCGGCCGCTCCGCCCTCGGTGATGGTCTCGGCGGCCCACTGGCCGATGCCGCGGACCGTGCTGCGGACCTGCTCCATGGTCAGGGCCACCGCTGACCCCAGTTGCGCCGCCCGCTCCCCGCCGCCGAACCGAGCGTCGCCGAAGTCGCCCCCCTCGCCCCAGCGAGCCGGTGCCGGCGACTGGAACGGCAGCTCGCCGATCACCTCGGCGGTGACGGTTGAACCGTTCCCCAACTGGATCTCTACTGTCTCTGGCACCAATTCCCCTCCCACCCACATGGGTTAACCCAACGTCAGGATAGTCCCGTGCCGTCCGCGCCGGAGCGGTTCCCGAAGAGATCATCTCGACCGATCGGTCGGTCGGTAGACGAAAAGCCTGCCCGCACCGTTGACCGCACTTCGCCAACTCTGCTTTGCTTCACGGCAGCGAACGGCGCACCACCTGTCAGACCGCCAGAGACCGTGTGTTTCCTCACGGTTGGTACCAACTCCCCCACCGGAGCAGCAGGCCGAGAGTGCTGCGCGGAACAGCGTGACCTTCGCCCTCCCCGCCATGTGTGCATGCCCCGGACGTACCACCGGTGCGCCCGAACGCCCCTGTCCCACGCAACCGACCCCGCCCACGCCAACCGGCGCGGGGCGATCGGCAGGAGAGAGGAACCCCCACACCATGGGCACCCCCCGTATTCGCGGCGTGGCCCGAGTCGCCTTCACCGGCCTCGCGTCGCTGTCGCTCGTCACTGGCGTCATGCTCGCCGCCGCCGCACCCCAGGCGGTGGCCGCGTCAGCGAGCTCGACCAACTCGGTCGCCAACCCGTACAGCCCGGCCAACGGGCACGCTTACCGGCACGGCGTGATGCCGACCCTCGAGCAGAACAACCGGATGAAGGAGTGGGCGGCCAGCCAGCCGGCACCGCACGCCGCGACCGGGCCGCAGACACTGTCCTACGGTGGCGGCATCGACGGGATCGGCGTCGAGACCGGCCACAACAAGGTCTACCTGGTCTTCTACGGTAACCAGTGGGGCACGCAGAGCACCGACAGCAACGGGAACGCCAAGTTCTCCGGCGACTCGGCCGGGGCCGCGGGCGCCACCCAGCAGATGTTCAAGGGCATCGGCACCAACAACGAGCTGTGGTCCGCCGACCTGACCCAGTGGTGCGAGGGCGCCGGCGTGGCCACCGGCGCCACCAGCTGCCCGGCCGGCGCCAGCTTCTTCCCGTACCAGACCGGCGGCGTGCTGGCCGGCGTCTGGTACGACAACTCCGCCGCCTCCCCGGCCGCCGCCAGCGGCCACCAGCTCGGCCAGGAGGCGCTGAACGCGGCCCACCACTTCGGCAACACCACGCCGGCGGCCAACCGTGACGCCTACTACGTCATCCTCTCGCCGCACGGCACCAACCCGGACAACTACCAGAACCAGTACTGCGCCTGGCACGACTACAACGGTGACACCACCCTCACCGGCGGCGCGGTGAGCTCGGACGTCGGCGACTTCGCCTTCAGCAACCAGCCCTACAACATCGACTCGGGCGCGGGCTGCGGCGTCGGCTTCGTCAACTCCCCTGGCACCCTTGATGGTTGGACGATGACCCTCGGCCACGAGTGGCACGAGACGATGTCCGACCAGAACCCGGCCGGCGGCTGGACCAACCACGTCTCCGGCAGCTCGTACAACGGCCAGGAGAACTCCGACGAGTGCGCCTGGCTCTCCCCCGGCACCGCCGGCGGCGCGGCCAACATCTCGTTCGGCTCCTTCGGCACCTACGCCGAGCAGGCCAGCTGGTCGAACGACACCAACTCCTGCGCCATCTCGCACCCGATCGTCGGCGGCCAGCAGGGCAACACGGTCACCGTGACCAACCCGGGCAGCCAGAGCGGCACCGTGGGCACTGCGGCCAGCCTGCAGATCCACGCCACCGACTCGGCCTCCGGCCAGACGCTGACCTACTCGGCCACCGGTCTGCCGGCCGGCCTGTCGATCAACTCCTCGACCGGTCTGATCTCGGGCACCCCGACCACCGCCGGCACCTCCTCGGTGACCGTCACGGCCAAGGACACCACCAACGCCACCGGGTCCACCAGCTTCTCCTGGACCGTCTCCGGCACCGGCGGCGGCTGCAACGCGGCCCAGTTGCTCGGCAACGCCGGCTTCGAGACCGGCTCCGCCGCCCCCTGGACCGCCTCCGCCGGCGTCGTCGACAACAGCTCCTCCGAGGCCGCCCACAGCGGTAGCTGGAAGGCCTGGATGGACGGCTACGGCAGCAGCCACACCGACACCGTCTCGCAGAGCGTGACCATCCCGGCCGGCTGCAAGGCGACCTTCAGCTTCTGGATGCACATCGACACCGCCGAGACCACCACCAGCACCGCCTACGACAAGCTGACCGTGGCCGCCAACAGCACCACCCTGGCCACCTACAGCAACCTCAACAAGAACACCGGCTACGTGCAGAAGTCCTTCGACCTCTCCTCCTACGCCGGCCAGACCGTCACCCTGAAGTTCACCGGTGTGGAGGACTCCTCCCTCCAGACCAGCTTCGTGATCGACGACACCGCGCTCAACGTCTCCTGATCCCGAGCGCCCCGCACGGGCCCGTGGCCTCCCGCCCAGGCGGGGGGCCACGGGCCCGGTCGCGTACCCCGCGCGCTCGGCGCCCCACCCCCGCACGTACTGTGGAGCCCGACGAAAAACGGACGAACCGGACCTGAGCAGCGCCGGACGTCCCCGGGCACGAGGGAAAGCGGGACCGCCGATGGACGGTATGACGGGGATGCACCACCACGGTGGCGGGATGCTCGGCCCGTTCTCGCTGCACTCGGTGCTCACCTGGTCCCCCGACTGGCCGTTCCTGCTCGGCAGCCTGGTGGCGCTCGGCCTGTACGGCGCGGGCGTGCTGCGGCTGCGCCGGCGCGGCGACTCCTGGTCGATCGGGCGCAGCGTGGCCTGGCTGCTCGGCGTGCTGACGGTGGTCGCGGTCACCTGCTCGGGGCTGAACGACTACGGCATGGTGCTGTTCAGTGCGCACATGATCCAGCACATGGTGCTCAGCATGCTGGTGCCGATCCTGCTGCTGCTCGGTGCGCCGATCACGCTGGCGCTGCGCGCGCTGCGGCCGGCCGGCAAGGGCCGTCCGCGCGGTCCGCGTGAGCTGCTGGTGGCGCTGCTGCACAGCCGGTACGTGAAGGTGGTCTCGCACCCCGCGTTCACCATCCCGCTGTTCATCGCGAGCCTCTACGGCCTCTACTTCACCCCGCTCTTCGACTCGCTGATGCAGTCGCGGATCGGGCACATCGCGATGATGGTGCACTTCCTGGCGGCCGGCCTGCTCTTCTTCTGGCCGATCATGGGCGTGGACCCGGGCCCGAACCGGCCGGGCCATGTGATGCGGATCATCGAGCTCTTCATGGGGATGCCGTTCCACGCCTTCTTCGGTGTGGCGGTGATGATGGCCACCAGTGAGCTGGTCACCACCTTCACGGCGGCCGGCGCGCCGCCCGGCACCGATCTGATGGCCGATCAGAAGATGGCCGGCGGGATCACCTGGGCCTTCGGCGAGATCCCGACCGCCGTGGTGCTGATCGCGCTGGTCTTCCAGTGGGCCCAGTCCGAGCAGCGCCATGCGACCCGCACCGACCGCGCCGCCGACCGGGACGGGGACGCGGAGCTGAACGCGTACAACGCGTACCTGGCCGCGCTGGAGAAGCGCGGCAACCGACCGGCCCAGACGGGCTGAGCAAGCGCTCAGTCAGAGGCTACCCAAGCGTCAGAGGCTACTGACGTGTCAGAGGCTACTGAAGTCCCGCTCGCCCCTGCCGGGGCGGGCGGGACTTCCGCGTTCCCGGCTTCCAGCAGCCTGCGCAGGGCGAGCGCGTCCGGGGCCAGGGCGACCAGCAGCTGGGCGTCCTGGCCGGGGAGAGCGAGCGCGGCGGAGTCGCTGTCGGGGACGGCGGGGGCGGCGGGCAGCCCGACGGTGAGGAGCTGGCCGGCCGCGCGGTGCGGGCCGAGCACGGCAGGGCCGTCCCACCCGGGGGCGCCGGGGCCCAGGTCGGTCTGCTGGTCGAGGATCACCAGGCCTCCCTGACGGACCGTCAGATGAGAGGTGAGCCGCCCCGGCTCGCCGTGCGCCGTCCAGTCGTGGTGGCGGCCGAGGATCTGCTCCTCGCGCAGCCGCAACCCCGCCCCGGGCGCCAGCGTGACCCGGGTACGGAGCAGCAGGTGGCTGCCGGCGGCGGCGACCACCGGCTCCGGCAGCCACTCCAGCACCCCGCCGGCCGCCACCTCGAGGTCCAGCTCGTACCACGCCGGGCCGTCCCCGGGCAGCGAGATGGTGGCCGCCACGCTGGTCACCCGCAGCCGCGCCCCGGCGCCGACCAGCACCCGCACGCCCAGCTGGTCCCCGCCGAGCGGCGCGGCCATCGCCCCCACCATCGCCACCTCGGCCACCGCGCCGCCGCGCAGGCGGCGCAGCGCGATCGGGCCGGCGCCGGCCAGGACCGGCAGCGCCGTCTGCCCGCGCTCGTCGAGCACGGCGTGGATCCGCGCAGGGGCGTGGATCCGTCCGGGGGCGTCGAACCGTGCGGGGGCGTCGACAGCGGTCGCGACCGGCTCGTCGAGGATGGTCACACCCAGGCCGCCAGTCGCTCGCGGACCCAGGCGGTCACCGGTGCCACGCCGTCCTCGGCCGCCAGCGAGGTGAAGACCACCGGCAGGTCACCGCGCTGCACCTTGGCGTCCCGCGCCATCACCTCCAGATCGGCCCCGACCAGTGGCGCCAGGTCGGTCTTGTTGATCACCAGCAGGTCGGCGCTGGACACCCCCGGGCCGCCCTTGCGTGGGATCTTGTCGCCGCCGGCCACATCGATGACGAATATCTGCGCGTCCACCAGCCCCCGGCTGAAGGTGGCCGTCAGGTTGTCGCCGCCCGACTCGACCAGCACCAGGTCCAGCGGCCCGACCGCCGCCTCCAGATCCTCCACGGCCTCCAGGTTGGCGGAGATGTCGTCGCGGATCGCGGTGTGCGGGCAGCAGCCGGTGGCCACGGCGGTGATCCGCTCGGGAGGCAGCACGGCCCGGCGGAGCAGGAACTCGGCGTCCTCGGTGGTGTAGATGTCGTTGGTGACGACGCCCAGCGAGAGTTCACCGCGCAGCACCCGGCAGAGGGCGGCGACCGTGGCGGTCTTGCCCGAGCCGACCGGGCCGCCGAGGCCGATCCGCAGCGCCCGCCGGCGTCCGTCGGGCAGCACGGAGACCGGTACCGGTGCGCCGAACTCGTCTGTCGCATGGTCACGATGCAAAGAGCTTTACCTTCCACGAGTGGTGCCGCTCGGCGTAGACGTCGAGCAGCGGAGCTGATGCGCTGGGGACGCGGCCGGCGTCCAGGGCGCAGACCGCCTCGGCGGCCACCGCGTCCACCTGCGGCGCCAGCCGGGCCAGTAGGGCGACCACCTGGTAGGGGTCCAGGCCGAGCAGCCGCACGGCCGCCGTCGCGGGGCCGTTGACGGACTCGTACGCGGCCACGCCGGCCGCCTGACGGTCCGTCAGTCCGGCGGCCCGCGCGGTGATGCCCAGGACGACGGGGTGGTGCGCGCCGCCGGGGAACTCGACGGCCAGCCGGCCCAGCACCGGATCCGGCCAGCAGGCCTGGGCAGCCCGCAGCAGTTGCCGCCCGAGGCGACGGCTGGCGGCACGCAGTGCGGGTGAGGCGGTGCGGGCCTCGGCCGCCTGGTCGAGCTCGGCGAGGTCGGCGAGGTCGGCGAACTCGGCGGAGTCCGCAGCGTGAGCAGTCTGAGCAGCTCGCGCGGCGGCCGCCGTGAGCCCGGCCGCGGTGAGCCCGGCGGTGTGCAGCCGGCCGGTCAGGAAGCGTTCCAGCGAGGCCGCGTCGCGCACCGCACCGGCGGCCACCGCCGCCTCCACCCCGCCGGAGTGCGCATGCCCTCCGGCGGGGAACCGGCCGTCCGCGAGCAACAGCAGTGCAGCGTTCATCACAGGCCGATCAGAAGAGGAAGTACCGCTGGGCCAGCGGCAGTTCCACGGCCGGTTCGGGCACCACCGGCTCGCCGTCGATGGTCACCCGGAAGCTGTCCGGTGCCACCCGGACGTCCGGCCGGGCGCTGTTGTTGACCATGTGGTCCTTGGTGACCCGACGGGTGTCCCGGATCGCACTGAACGCCTTGCCGAGGCCCAGCCGTTCGGGCAGCCCGTCGGCGATGGCCTGCTGCGAGGTGAAGTTGACCGAGTTGGCCGCCGGTGCCCGCCCGAAGGCGCCGAACATCGGTCGGGGCAGCACCGGTTGCGGGGTCGGGATGGAGGCGTTGGCGTCCCCCATCTGGGCCCAGGCGATCTGGCCGCCCTTGATCACCAGGTCCGGCTTCACCCCGAAGAAGGCCGGGGTCCAGAGCACCAGGTCGGCCAGCTTGCCGGGCTCGACCGAGCCGATCTCGTGGTCGATCCCGTGCGCGAGGGCCGGGTTGATGGTGTATTTGGCGACATAGCGTCTGGCCCGCGTGTTGTCCGCCCGGCCGTCCCCGGGCAGCGCGCCGCGCCGCAGTTTCATGCAGTGCGCGGTCTGCCAGGTACGGGCTATCACCTCGCCGATCCGCCCCATCGCCTGCGAGTCGGAGCTGATGATCGAGATCGCCCCGAGGTCGTGCAGGATGTCCTCGGCGGCGATCGTGCTGGGCCGGATCCGGGACTCGGCGAAGGCCAGGTCCTCGGGCACCGAGGGGCTGAGATGGTGGCAGACCATCAGCATGTCGAGATGCTCGTCGATGGTGTTGACGGTGTGCGGGCGGGTCGGATTGGTCGAGCTGGGCAGGATGTTGAGCTCGGAGACGATGGTGATGATGTCCGGCGCGTGCCCGCCGCCGGCCCCCTCGGTGTGGTAGGCGTGCACCCCGCGCCCGGCGATCGCCGCCAGGGTGTCGGCGACGAAGCCGGCCTCGTTCAGGGTGTCCGTGTGCAGCGCGAGCTGGACTCCGCTGGCCTCGCAGACCCGCAGGCAGGCGTCGATCGCGGCCGGGGTCGCGCCCCAGTCCTCATGGATCTTGAACCCGAGGGCGCCGGCCCGCAGTTGGGCATGGAGCGCGGCCGGGTTGACGGTGTTCCCCTTGCCGGTCAGGCCGATGTTGACCGGGGTGGAGTCCAGGGCGGCGAACATCCGGCCCAGGTGCCAGCCGCCGGGGGTGATGGTGGTGGCCTTGGTGCCCTCGGCCGGTCCGGTGCCGCCGCCGATCATCGTGGTGATGCCCGCACCGAGTGCCTCGTCGGCCAACTGCGGGGCGATGAAGTGCACGTGCGCGTCGATCGCGCCCGCCGTCAGGATCCGCCCGTTGCCGGAGATCACCTCGGTCTCCGGGCCGATCACCAGCGCGGGGTGCACACCGTCCATGGTCTCGGGGTTGCCGGCCTTGCCGAGCGCGACGATCCGGCCGTCCCGGATGCCGACGTCGGCCTTGACGATGCCCCAGTGGTCGAGCACCACCGCACCGGTGATCACGGTGTCCGGCGCGCCCTCGGCCCGGCTGGTCCTGGCCTGTCCCATCGACTCGCGGATCACCTTGCCGCCGCCGAAGACCGCCTCGTCGCCTCCGGCGCAGCGGTCCTCCTCGACCTCGATCAGCAGCGCGGTGTCGGCGAGCCGGATCCGGTCACCGGCGGTGGGCCCGTACAGCTGGGCGTAACGCTCGCGCGAGAGGGTCAGCTCGCGGCCGGTCACAGCACGGCCCGTCCTCGGATCGTCAGCCATCGAGCCCTCCCGCCACCGCGCCGCGCAGCCCGTGCACCTCGCGCCGCCCGCCCAGCGGGACCAGCGCGACCTCCATCGGGATACCCGGCTCGAAGCGCACCGCGGTGCCCGCCGGGACGTTCAGGCGCTGCCCGTAGGCGGCCTCCCGATCGAACTCCAACCCCGGGTTGGCCTCGGCGAAGTGGTAGTGCGAGCCGACCTGCACCGGTCGGTCCGCGACATTGCGGACCACCATCACGGTCACCGGTCGGCCGACGTTCAGCCTGATCTCGCCTTCGCCGTACAGGATCTGGCCAGGCGTCAGGGCCGCCGTCGGATCGGTCGCGGCCTCGGCCTCGGTCGCCGGATCGGTGCCGGCCACGGGATCGGTGCCGGTCACTGGATCGGTCCGTGCACGGTGACCAGCTTGGTGCCGTCCGGGAAGGTCGCCTCGACCTGGACGTCCGGGATCATCTCGGCGATCCCGTCCATCACGTCCGCCCGACTCAGCACCCGTCGTCCGGAGTCCATCAGCTCGGCGACGCTGCGTCCGTCGCGGGCGCCCTCCAGCAGGTGGGAAGTGATCAGCGCGACCGCCTCGGGGTGGTTCAGCCGCAGCCCGCGGGCCCGCCTGGCGGCGGCCACCTCGGCAGCGACGTGGATCAGCAGGCGTTCCTGCTCATGGGGGGTGAGCCTCATCTGCGCGCACCTCGGGGGGAGTTCAGAGGGCGCGGACACAGCGCTGTGCCGCGTGGGGGGTCCCGGGCAGACAGCGATGACGTCGTTGGTCACTGTCCGATACCCGGGAGGGGGGATCTCGTGACGGTTACCGTATCGGACCAGCGGCTTCCTGAGGAGAGCCCAGCGCATCGTGTCGTCCGGATCACGCCGTGGCAGGCTGGAGAAGGGTGAGGACGATGACCGTGTTCCACGAGCAAGGCCACCACCAGCCGCGTTTCCGGGACCGCGGGACGGCCGGGCGGCTGCTCGGCAAACGGGTGGCGAGCTGGGCTGCCGACGACCCGATCGTGGTCGGCCTGCCCCGCGGCGGGGTCCCGGTCGCCTATGAGGTAGCGCGGGCCCTGAAGGCGCCGCTGGACATCCTGGTGGTCCGCAAGATCGGCGCACCCGGACAGCCGGAGCTGGCGCTGGGCGCCGTCGGCGAGGGCGGCATCCGGCTCTACAACCACGACATCATCGCGGCACTCGGCATCACCGCCGAGCGGCTGGAGCGACTGGCCGACGCCACCTCCGCCGAGGTCGCCGAGCGGACCACCACACTGCGCGGCCCGCTGCCCCCGCTGGAGCCGGCGGGCCGCGCCGTGGTGCTGGTGGACGACGGCATCGCCACCGGTGCCACCGTCCGGGCGGCGATGGCGGTGCTGCGCCGCCGCGAGGTGGGCCAGCTGCTGCTCGCGGTACCGGTGACCGCGCCCGAGGCCTTGCGGGTCCTCGGCCCGCTCGCCGACGACCTGGTCTGCCTGAGCGCGCCGCCGGCGTTCATGGCCGTCGGGCAGTACTACGACGACTTCGACCAGACCAGCGACCAGGAGGTTCGACGCCTGCTGGACTTGGCGAGCCGCTCCGCGTAGCCCTCGGTCCGGAGCGGTGCAGGCGCAGCTGGGCGGGCCCAGGGTCAGTTGGGCAGGCGCAGCTAGGCCAGGCGCAGGCTCAGTTGGGCAGGCGCAGCTAGGCCAGGCGCAGGCTCAGTTGGGCAGGCGCAGCTAGGCCAGGCGCAGGCTCAGTTGGGCGCCCAGTTCGCGGAAGCCGAGCGCGGCCGCGACCCGGCGGGAGGCCGGCGGTCGGGCTCGCCACTGCGGGAGCAGCCCGGCGGCCAGGGCGTGGGCGACGGCGGCGGAGGCGGCCGACCGGGCCAGGCCGCGGGAGCGGTGGTCCGGGTCGGTGAAGACGTTGAGCTGAGCCGCTCCGCCGGGCCAGCGGTGGTAGCCCGCCGCGGCGAGGGCGCGGCCGTCGTCGAGGACGGCGAAGGTCAGATCGGCGAGGTCGGTCTCGTCCGCCTCGGCCGGAGTGGCCCGGTCCCGCAGGGCACACAGGGCGGGGTGGTCCGGGGCCAGTTCTTCGGCCCGGTGCTCGTGCGCCGGGCCGAACTCCTCGGGCGCCAGGTAGGCGAGCGTCGCCGGGCCGAGCACCTCGGTCGGCCGGAGCACGGCGCCGAGCGCCTGCGGGTCGGCGAGGGCCTGCGGGGTGAGGCGGCCGGCCGCCTGGCGGAGCCGCTCGGCGACGGGCTCGGTGGGAGCGGTGACCAGCGCGGCGCCGCCGAGCAGCACGACGCCGACCCAACCGGGCGGGCAGAGACCGGAGTCGGGCGAGACCAGGACGGTGGGGTTCTCGGCCGGGTAGTCGCTCGGCACCTTGGCCAGGCCGGCCCAGAGGCGCTGGGCGCGGGTCAGCAGCTGGTCCTCACTGGGCACCGAGCACCATCCACTTCTCCGGTGTCGCCAGCGGCTCGAAGCCGACCTTGGCGTAAACGCCGTGCGCGTCGTGGGTGGCCAGCATGATCCGGCGCAGGCCGAACGGCGCGAGGTGGTCGCGAACGGCGCCGGCCAGCGCCTTGCCCAGCCCACGGCCGCGGGCGGCGGGCGCGATGTAGACGTCGCAGAGCCAGGCGAAGGTGGTCCGGTCGGTGACCACGCGGGCGTAGCCGACCTGCGTGGTGGTGGCCGTGTCGTAGACGCCGAAGTTGAGCGAGTGGGCGATCGCCCGGTCCTGGGTCTCGCGCGGCCGCCCGAGCGCCCAGTAGGCGTCCTCGGAGAGCCAGCGGTGGACCAGGGCGCGGTCCAGGCGGGCAGGGTCGCTGGAGATCTCGTAGCCGTCAGGAAGCTCACTCGTCATGCCGGGATCCAAGCAGGCGGAAGCAGGAGCGGGCCAGTGGTTTAGGGGGCGCCCCGAGAGTGCCGTTGGCGCCGACAGTGCCGTTGGCGCCGAGGATGCCGAGTGGAAGGTCGGCGGCGCGCATCGAGCCACCCCGGCCGGTCCGAACGAGACAGATCGTCAACTGTTCACGTCGGCACTCTTGTCCGGCCATTTTCTACGCGCGTATCCTCGGCCGGTGTCTACGCGGGTAGCCCTCGGCGTTCACCGTCCCTGGATCGACGACCCGCCTTTCGCTGCCTTGTCCTGCGCTGCCCTGCCGTTCGCTGCCCTGCCGTTCGCTGCCTGCCTTTCGCCGACTCGCCAAGGAGCCCCGTCCCGGTGACCACCGCATCCTCCTCGTCCGCCTCCCGCCGGTCCCTGTTGCGTGCGGCGGTGCTCCCCAGCGCCGTCGTCGCCTCGCTCGTGCTCGCCCCGCTGCCGGCCGCCGTCGCCGCCGTGGCCGGACCGACCGCCCCCGGCACCGTCCGGATCCACGACATCCAGGGCCACACCCGGATATCCCCGCTGGCCGGCCAGACCGTCGAGGGCGTGCCCGGCATCGTCACCGGGGTGCGGACCTACGGCTCCTCCAAGGGCTTCTGGCTGCAGGACCCGACCCCGGATGCCGACCCGGCCACCAGCGAGGGCGTGTTCGTCTACACCGGCGCCAACCCCACGGTCGCCGTAGGCGATTCGGTCCTGGTCAGCGGCAAGGTCAGCGAGTACTACCCGGACTTCGCGGGCGGCTCGCAGTCGGTCACCGAACTGTCCAAGCCGGCCGTCACGGTGCTCTCCGCCGGCAACCCGCTGCCTGCCCCGGTGGTGATCAGCGGCCGCAACGTCCCGGGCCACTACGCCCCGCCGACCGCCGGGTCGATCGAGGCGCTCACCCTGCAGCCGGAGGAGTACGCGCTGGACTTCTACGAGTCGCTGGAGGGCATGCGGGTCGAGGTCGACAACACCCGGGTGGTCGGTCGGACCGACGCCTACAGCGAACTGTGGGTGGAGACCGACAAGGGCGACCAGAAGAGCAAGCGCGGTGGCGCACTCTACGAGTCCTACCGGGAGCCCAACTCGGGCCGCCTGCAGATCCAGTCGCTGGTCCCGCTGGCCCAGCAGCCGTTCCCCAAGGCCAACGTGGGCGACCAGCTGACCGGCGCCACCGTGGGCCCGCTGGACTACAACCAGTACGGCGGCTACACCCTGGTGGCCACCCAACTGGGCGCGCTCCAGGACAACCACCTGCAGCGCGAGGTCACCGCGCAGGCGAGCGAGCGCGAGGCGACCATCGCCACCTACAACGTGGAGAACCTGGCCCCCGGGGACTCCGCCGCCAAGTACGCCGGCCTGGCCCAGGGGATCGTCACCAACCTGCGCTCCCCCGACGTGGTCACGCTCGAGGAGATCCAGGACAACAGCGGCGCCACCAACAACGGTGTGGTGGACGCGAGTGCGACCATCGCCAAGTTCGTCGCCGCGATCCAGGCGGCCGGCGGCCCGGCCTACGACTGGCGCTCGATCAACCCGGTGGACGGCATGGACGGCGGCCAGCCCGGCGGCAACATCCGCCAGGTCTTCCTCTTCAACCCGCAGCGGATCTCCTTCACCGACATCCCGGGCGGCGACTCGACCACCGCCGTGGACGTCACCGGCACCGGCGAGGCCACCTCGCTGACCGCCTCGCCCGGCCGGATCGACCCGGCCAACCCGGCCTGGAACGCCAGCCGCAAGCCGTTGGTGGGGCAGTTCGACTTCCGCGGCCACAAGCTCTTCGTGATCGCCAACCACTTCGACGCCAAGCTCGGCGACCAGGGCATCGACAGCCGGTTCCAGCCACCGGCCCGCGGCTCCGAGGTGCAGCGGGTCCAGCAGGCCACCATCGAGCAGGCGTTCATGGCCAAGCTGCTGGCCGCCGACCCGCAGGCCCAGGTGGTCTCGCTCGGCGACTTCAACGACTACCAGTTCTCACCGGCGCTGGCCACCCTGACCGAGGACGGCGTGCTGCGCGACCTGGTGGACGAACTGCCCGAGACCGAGCAGTACTCCTACGTCTACCAGGGCAACTCCCAGGTGCTGGACCACATTCTGGTCAGCCCCGAGGTGGGCAGCGCCAAGTACGACGTGGTGCACATCAACAGCGAGTTCGCGGTGCAGTCCAGCGACCACGACCCGCAGGTGGTCCGGATCCGACCGTGAGCCGTGTGGTGCTGTGCCGCTCAGACCTCGGCGTCCGGGCGGTACAGCACCACCGTGGTCATGTCGTCCTTGAGGCTCGGCGCCCACCGGGTGACGTCCGCCTCGACGAAGGCGGCCACCTCGGCGGGCTCCGGGAGCTTCGGACCGCTGAACCGGGCGGTCAGCCGCGCGGCCAGCGGATAGAAGAGGCCCGCGTCGTTCGCAGCCTCGGTGACACCGTCGGAGTAGGCGATCAGCAACCGGCCCGCCGGCAGCGGTCGCAGCACCTCGCCATCGGCCCCGCCGGCCTCCGGTGCCGCCAACTCGCCCAGGCCCAGCGGCAGTCCGAACGGCACCTCGATCGGCTCGGCGCCGTCCGGTCCGAGCAGCAGCACCGGCGGGTGGCCCCGGTTGAGCATCCGCACCCGGCCCGGCTCGGCCGGGAACTCCAACAGTGCCGCAGTGACGAAGAGTTCGGAATCCCCGGTGCCGGCGACCTCCAACTCCAAGGCCCGTTCGATCCGGCCCGCGACGGCCGACAGGCTCTCCTGGACCTGGGCCGCCTCGCGGAAGGTGGACAGCACGGTGGCGACCGTGGCGACCGCGCCGATGCCCTTGCCCCGTACATCGCCGACGATCACTCGGACCCCGTGCGAGGTCTGCTGGGCGCTGTACAGGTCGCCGCCGACCAGCGCCTCCGCGTCGGCCGCGTGGTAGAAGCCGGCCAACCGCACCGGACCGAGCCGGCTCGGCACCGCCCGCAACAGGGCCCGTTGCGCCGCCTCGGCCACCGCTCTGACCTGGTGCAGGCGGCGCTGGATGCGCGCGCGGGCGATGGCGAACGCGATCGCCAGGCCGACCACCAGGACGAGCGACCCCACGTCGACTCCGCTGCGCGGATCGCCGGTCGGACCCAGTTCGTTGGCCAGCCAGAGCCCGACCATCGCGGCGACGCTGACCACCCCGACCACCACCGTCCAACCGGGACGGTAGAGCAGGGCGGCCAGCGGCACCGCAGCGCTCATCAGCGAGCTGTAGGAGTAGTCGGCCGGTGTTCCGACCTCCAGTGCCACCGCGGCGGCGATCAGCAGCCACGGCAGCGGCAACACCCAGCGCGGGGCCCACGTACCGTCCGAGTCGGCCGCCGGCTGCGCGGTGATGTCCCCGCTCGGCGACGGGACCGGCCTGGCTTGCAGCGGGTTGGCACTGGACACCGGCCCATGCTGCGGGCGGCCGGGGCCACAGACCGCGCCGCCGCTCCGTCAGGGCGGTCGCACCACTCCGATGGCGTACGTCAGGCGTTCCCACTCCGCCCAGGAGCGCCCACTCCGTTCAGGCGCTCCCACTCCGCTCAGCAGCACTTCACTGCCTCAGGAGCACTTCACTCCGGACGAGGTCCAGTTCGTCGGGTCGACCATGGTGGTCGGCGCGAACGCCTCCTGCGGGAACTCCTTTCCGTCCTGCAGGAGGTCGACCATGGTCTGCACCGCCAGCGCCCCTACGTCGCTGCCGTTGATGAACAGCGCCGCCCGCATCCCGCTGGGTTTGCCGGCGGCCCAGTCCTTGCAGGCCAGGTAGGCGCCCAGGCCGACGCCGATCACGTTCTCGGCGCCGATCCCGGCCTGCTGCGCCGCCGCGATCCCACCCTGCACGTTCTCGTCGTTGCAGCCCCAGACCACCCAGTGCTTGACCGCCGGGTTGGCGGACAGCGCCGCGGCGATCCGGGTCTGCGCGCCGGCCACGGTGTTGTCGGTCGGCACGTCGATGGTCCGCACCTGGCCGACCGCCTCGAAGAACGCCTCGTCCGCCGCCTTCACCCGGTCGCCGCAGACCGTGACGTCCTGCTTCCAGGCCGAGACGATCCGGGTGTCGGCGGCGTTCCAGCCGGCCTTCTTGAACTCCTCGGCCGCCCGCTTGCCGACCTGGGTGCCCAACTGCTCGCCACTGAAGCCGACTCGCGGCACCAAGTTCTGCTGCGCGCAGACCACCGGGTCCCCGCTGACCGTGCAGACCTGGTCGTCGGAGCTGAGCAGTGCGACCTTGGCCTCCTTCGCGGCCTGCACCAGCTGCGGTCCGACGGCCGGGTCCGGCACCACCACGATCAGGCCGTTGCTCCGCTGGGCGATCGCGCCCTGCGCCTCGCTGACCGTCCGGTTGGCATCACTGCCCAGGTTGACCACCGTCAGCTCCACCCCGAGTTGCGCGGCCCGGGCCTTCGCCCCGGCCGCCTCGGCGATGAAGTACTGCTGGTCGCCCTGCTTCTGCAGATAGGTGATGAGGATCCGACCGTCGGCCGTGGGCGGCTCGGGCGCGGTGGAGCAGGCCGTCAGCCCCAGGGCGAGCAGCAGGCCGGCGGCGAGGACGGCGGGGGCGGGTGCGGTGCGCATCAGGAGACGGTGGTCCAGTTCTGGCCCGACACCGTCGAGTTGGCCGAGTTGGTGACCACCGTCGAGCCCGCCGCCGAGCCCCTGACGTCCAGCACCAGACCGCTGCCCACATTGGTGATGGTCAGCGCGCCGGTCGAGGTGTTCTGCACCACCCGCCACTTCTGCCAGGCGTTGTTCGGGTCCCAGCTGCTCTGGACCGTGACCGCGTCGCCCGGGTTGGCCGGGCCGGCGAGGGTGGTGTGGATCTGGGTGCCGGTGTAGCAGTTGTCGGTGATGTGGACCGTGCCGTCGGGGTTCGCGGCGAAGTTCCACTGCTCCGAGGTGTGCGTGTTCCACCAGGTGTTGATGTCCGCGGCGCCGCCCGCAGCGGCGCTGCAAGTGCCCAGCACCTCAAGGACGTTGCCGTTGGTGCCGCCGGCCGCGAGGCTGTGGTACCTGCCGTCGTTCACGATGCCGGCGGGGACGGTGGTCGCCAGCGGGGTCAGGCGGTACATCGCGATCCCGTGCGGCGCCACCCAGTTGCCGCCCACGGTGCCGGTGAACTGGCCGGTGGCACCGCTCCACAACTCCTTGTAGCTGTAACCGGAGCCACCGAGGTTCAGCGCGCCGAGGCTGGTGGAGATGGTCTGCCAGTTGTTCGGGTCCTGGTTGACCAGCAGCACGGCGGTGTCACCGTTGGCCAGTTGACGCTTGAGGACGACCGGCGCGGTCTGCGAGTTGGGTGCGCTGCCGACCAGGGTGGCGGGCTTGGCCAGGCTGTCCTGGTCCACCGCGATCACATCGGTGTTCTTGTAGATCGCCAGGCTGGAGGCGTTGATGCCGGTGGAGAAGGTGTAGCCGCTGACGGTGGTCTGCGAGTCGGCGGTGCTGCGGAAGTCGGCGCCCGAGATCAGCGGGGAGGCCATCATCGACAGGATCGACATCTCGCTGCGCGACTCGTCGTCGGTCATCGACTTGTGGCAGGTGCAGTTGTCGGTGACCCCGTAGATGCCCCAGGTGTAGTTCCACCCAGCGAACATCATGTCCATGTCGTTCCAGCTGCCCGGACGGACGTTGCCCGGGTATTGCAGCGCGGTCTGCAACTGCTGCCCGTACAGCACGCCGTTCAGGTCGCTGCCGCGGTCGCCGCCGATCCGGCACAGGTTGGCGACCTGGCCGCACCACACCCCGGTGGGCGCGTAGCCGGGAGCCTGGTACTGCGGAGTGCCGGCCGCGAGGATCTTCGGGTCGGTGCGAGCCGGGTCGTTGGCGTTCAGCAGGTACGGCACACCGGTGTGCACCGGCTGCGCCGAGACGCTCAGCGCCACCTTCGGCTTGCCCTGGGCGGCGGAGGCCGCGTCCAAGGCGCGCTGGAAGGTCTGCACCCGGGCGTACATGGACTGGGTGAGCTCCTTGCCCTCGCCCTGGGTGTAGTAGTTGTGGCCGTCCGGGCCGATGATCTGCGGGCCGTAGGGGCAGTCGTCGTACTTGACGAAGTCGACGCCCCAGGAGACGAAGTCGTTGGCGTCGATGGTCTCGTGGCCCAGGCTGCCGGGGTGGCTCTGGCAGGTGGTGTAGGTGTCGGTGCCGTAGAGCCCGAGCTTCATGCCCTTGCTGTGGGCGTACCAGGACAGGTACTGGATCCCGTTGAGCGTCTGCCCGTTGACGACCTGGGACGGGAAGCTGCTGTTCGGGATCAGGTGACCGGAGGTCGGGTCGTTGCCGGTGCCGTCGAGTCCGAGGACCGGGTTGCCGTTGTTGTCGTACAGCTGCATCGCGTTGTCGGCGGTCTTCACCAGGTCGGTGGTCTGCCCGGTGCGGTGCCAGAGCGACCAGCCGTCGTCGATGGTGACGGTGTTGTAGCCGGCCGCCACCAGGCCGTTGGCCGACATGAAGTCGATGGTCTGCTTGACCTGCTGCTCGGTCACCGCGGTCCCGAGGCTGTTCCAGGAGTTCCAGCCCATGGGCGGGGTGAGGGCGGTGCCGTTGTCGAGGGCGGCGGCCGGGGCGGCGGTGCTCAGTGTGAGGGCGCCGAGACCGGAGGCGGCCAGGGCCAACGCGGCGAGGCCGCTGGAGAGACGGTTGAGCGAAACGCGCATGGGGGCTCCTCGGGGGCGCGCGAGTGGGTGGGTGGGGTGATGGGTGGGGGTGGATGGGTGGGGTGGGGTGGGGCGGTGGGGCGGTGGGGCGCTGACTAAGCGCTCGGTCAGCGAGCGAGCGCTTAGTCAGCAACGAACAGGCACAAAGGCGGTGAGCGAGCACTCAGTCAGTAAGCAAGCGCTCAGTTCTCGCGTGCCGAGGCATCGTCGATCAGGAACGCCGTCTGCGGGGTCGAGCCGCTCTCGTGCGAGACAAGCTTCAGCCCGATGGTGGTGCCCCAACCGACCTGGCCGATGAACGGGCTCAGGTCGACCGACTGGTACTGGTAACCGCTGTTGGCACCCTGGTTGCTGCTCCAGGTGCGGACCGTGCCGAGCACCTGCCCGGTGTACTGCGAGACGGCCACCAGCGAGAGCGTGTCCGGCGCGCCGCCCGAGCTGTTGGTCGACTCGGTGTCCAGCCAGAACGAGAAACTCGCGCCGTGGTAGCCCGGGTAGGTGTTGAGGTAGGTGGTGATCGAGTCGTCGGTCGCGCTGTTCTGGCCGAGCCAGGCGTACCAACTGCCCGAGTGCGCCGAGTGCAGGCTGGACGGGGTGATGATGTTGTAGTCCGAGGGACCCCAGGAGTCGGTCATCACGGTGTGGTTGACGTCCGCCGAGCCGTTCTCGAAGCCCGGGTTGATCAGCTGCTCGATCGCGTTGCAACCGTGCTGGCCGGCCGAGCTGACGCTCTCCCAGAAGCCGGTACTGGCGCTCCGCCCGCCGGCGTCGGTCGCGTTGACGGTGACCCGCTGCCAGCCGTTGGTCCCCGTGCTGGTCCCGGAGATCACGCCGCTGCCGGCGTCGATGCTCAGGCCCTGCGGCAGACCGGTGGCGCTGTACGTGACGGTCGAACCTGCACTGTCGGCGGCGACCGCCGGGATGGTGACCGGTGCCCCGGGCGCGTCGGTGCGGTCGCACATGGTGCTGAGCGTCAGCGTCGGCCCGGTGCGGATCGGGTCCGAGGACTGGCAGAGGTGGTCGGTGTTGGACCACAGCGTCTGCAGCGGGAAGGATCCGGTGGAGAGGCTCTCGAAGAAGAGTCCGCCGTTGGCCCCGTACGGGATCCAGGCGCACTTGTCGGCGATCTCCTGGCCGGTGGCGTCGGTCCAACCACCGGGCGTGTTCGGGTCGGTGAGGGTCTCGGCGTACTCGTGGCCGCCGATGATCCCGTAGCCGTCGAGCCGGCCGCGCGCGGTGTTCTCGCCGAACCAGTTGGTGCCGCAGCCCGCCACGTCGGTCAGGTAGGGCATGTTGGTGTAGGCGAGCTGGCCGTACGAGGAGCGCTGGAAGTCGTGCCAGGCGCAGTAGCCGAGTTCGCGCCACTTGTCCGGGTCGGTGCCCTGCGGCGAGTCGATGATGTACTGCACGTTGCGGTTCTGCGCCTCGGTCAGGTTGCCGAAGTGCTTGGCCGCGGCCGCCGCCTCGTCGCCCAGCTGCGGCTCGGTGGCCGACTGCGGGGCGGGGGCGCTGTTGTCCACCCAGACGCCCGCCAGCACGCTGCCGGCCTGCGGGTACTGGATGTGGGCGGCACTGGACGGGCACTGGACGGTGCCGGCCTGGGTGCCTTCGCAGTACTGGGTCAGCACCGCGCTCCAGCCGTCGCCCGCGCTTCCCAAGCCCTTGAAGAAGTCCTGCTGGTAGGGCACGGCCTGGTCCGCGTCCTTGGAGAGCACCACGTCACCGCCGGCATTGGTGGACGAGGTGCCCCACTGCGAGCCCCAGACGACCAGGTACACCTTCGGCGGACCGGTGATCACACCGGTCGACTCCTGACCGCCCTTGTAGGTCATCTGCAGGTCGTACTGGTTCGACACATAGCCGTCGCCGCCCTTGCCCGGGTCGGCTCCGTCGGCCAGCTGCGGGCCGTTGCGGCCGGTGGTGACGGTGGCGGGCGCCGGACGGCTCGCGCCGACCTTGCCGGCGGTGGCCCGGCGCGGACCGCCGGCGGTGCTGCCCTTGCCGGCCTGCGGGGTGCCGGGGAGGGCCTGCGCGGCCTTGGTCCAGTTCTGCGCGGCGGAATGCGGGTCGGCCATCGCGGACAGCGGGCTGGCCAGTCCGGCCGCGGCCAGTGCGGCCGCGAGGCCGACCATGACGGTCCGTCTGCTGCTGCGCAGCAGACCGGTACGGAATCTGAGCACGTGTCACATGCCCTTTCGGGTGGAGGGATTCAAGTGATGGGGGAACACGCGGACAGTGCTCGGCACGGGCGCCGCGGCGAGGCTCAGCGAGGAGTGCGGCCGCTGGGGGGCGGCGGCAGTGCCATACGATATTGCACTGACTGACAGATGGACAAGAGTCAACGCAAACGCTCACACAGGGCTGGGCAAGCCTGTTTATTTGTGATCGATTTGCCCTCGCGGTAGGCCCGACGGGCCGTCAGTCAGGTTTGAAGGCATCGGTGCGACGTCAGATATCGAGGGTGACTCTCTCCCTACCGAACGTGTTGCAGTACTCCGACGAGGTGCGGGACGCGCTGGACCGCGGCGCGCCGGTGGTCGCCCTGGAATCGACGATCATCGCGCACGGCCTGCCCAGGCCCCGCAACCTGGCGGTGGCCGACGAGCTGGAGGGGCTGGTCCGGGCCGCGGGCGCGGTACCGGCCACCATCGCGGTACTTGACGGTGTGCCACGGATCGGCCTGGATCGGGCGGCGCTCGACCGGGTGGCCAATGACGACGCGCTGCGCAAGTTCGGCTTCCGCGACCTGGCCCCGGCGTTGGCCACCGGGGCCAGCGGTGCGACCACCGTGTCGGGGACGGCGTTCCTCGCCGCCCGGGCCGGACTGCGGGTCTTCGCCACCGGCGGGCTGGGCGGGGTGCACCGCGACTGGGTGAGCACCCAGGACGAGTCCGCCGACCTGGCACTGCTGGCCCGGACCAGGATCACCGTGGTCTGCGCGGGCGTGAAGTCGATTCTGGACGTGCCGGCCACCCTGCAACGACTGGAGACCCTGGGGGTCGGCGTGATCGGGTTCGGCACCGCCGAGTTCCCCGGTTTCTACCTGTCCAGCTCGGGCTGCCCGGTGGACTGGACACTGCGCGAACCGGGCGAGGTGGCGGCCGCGATGCGGGCCCAGGACGCGCTGGGCGGCCCCGACTCGGCCCTGGTGGTGGCCAATCCGGTACCGCCGGCGGAGCAGTTGGACCCGCTGCTGCACGACCAGGTGCTCGCCGACGCGCTGGCGGCCGCCGACCGCGAGGGCGTCACCGGGCAGGCCGTGACACCGTTCCTGCTCGCCTACCTGACCGAGCACACCAAGGGTGCCTCGCTGGAGGCGAACCTCGCGGCGGTGCGCGGCAATGTGCAGCTGGCGGCGCGGATCGCGGGCGCCTGGGCGGGACTTGGCGAATGACCGGGGACGGCGGCGTGCTGGTGGTGGTCGGCGACGTGGTGACCGACATCGTCGCCCGGCACGCCGGTCCACTGGCGCAGCACACCGACACGGCCGCCCGGACCACCGTGCTCCCGGGTGGCGCGGCGGCCAACCTGGCGTGCTGGGCGGCCAGTTCAGGTGCGGGCGAGGTGCGCCTGCTGGCCCGGGTGGGGGCCGACTCGCTGGACTGGCACCGGGACGCCTTGGTGGCGGCGGGCGTGCGGCCGCACCTCGCGGTGGACCGGGAGGTGCCCACCGGGGTGGTGATAGCCCTGGTGGACAGCGCGGCGGAGCGGACCTTCGTCACGGACGGCGGGGCCTCGGTGCGGCTCGGCGTCGCGGACTGGGCGGCGGCCGTCCTGGACGACGAACTGCTCGCGGGGGCCGACTGGTTGCACCTGTCGGGGTACCTGTTCTTCACCGAGGCGGGGCGACGGGTGGCGGCCGCGGCGATGGCGGCGGCGCGAGCGCTCGGGGTGCCGGTGAGCGTGGATCCGGCGTCGACGGGGTTCATCGAGACGCTCGGGGTGGAGCGGTTCCTGGCAGCGGTCGAAGGGGTGGACCTGCTGCTGCCGAACCAGGCGGAGGCAGCGCTGTTGGCGGGGACGGATGACGCGGTGGCGGCGGCGAAGTGGCTGAGCGAGCGCTCAGTCACCGTGGTCGTGAAGCTCGGCCCCGCCGGTGCACTCGCCGCGCGCGACGGCGCGCTCCTCGCCCGGACGCCCGGCCTCGCGACCACTCCGGTCGACAGCACCGGCGCCGGCGACGCCTTCGACGGTGGCTTCCTCGCCGCCCAGCTGACCGGCGCCCCACTGGCCGAAGCCCTCGCCGCCGGCTGCCGCGCGGGCGCGGCAGCGGTGGCGCTGATCGGTGGACGGCCGCCGATCGACGCCTAGCAGCGCCGCGCAGCAGCGCGTCACCGAGTCGCCGCGTCACCGAGCCACCGAGCCACCGAGCCACCGAGAGCGATGTACAGAAAACTTGACACCGTGTTGGGTCTGCTTGACACTCTCGGGTGTCAGGTTTTCTTTACATGGGAGCGCCGATGGCGATCGAAGAGAAACGCGCCTGGATCCTGCTGCTGGTCACCATCGCCTCGTACGCGGCGTATCTGACCGTCATCCTCGGGCACCCCGCAGGCGAGCCGCTCACCCAGGCGCGCTACGCACCGGCGCTGCTCTGGTCGGTCGGCGCCGCGATCGCCGCGTCGATCCTGCTGCACATCACGGTGGCCGCCTTCTCCCCCAAGGAGGCGAACACCAAGGACCAGCGCGACCGGGAGATCCACCGCTTCAGCCAGTACATCGGCCAGTCCTTCGTGGTGCTCGGCGGTGTGGCCGGCCTGGTCCTGGCGATGGCCGGCCTCGACCGGTTCTGGATCGCCAACGCCATCTACCTGGCCTTCGTTCTCTCCGCCCTGCTCGGCTCCACGGCGAAGATCGTCGCCTACCGGTTCGGCTTCCACCCGTGGTGAAGCCGACCAGGGTCACCAACACCATCCGCGCCCTGCGCTTCGCCCACGGCGAGCTGACCCAGGCCGAGCTGGCCCGCCGGATCGGCGTCACCCGACAGACCGTCATCGCCATCGAACAGGGCCGCTACTCGCCCTCCCTGGAGATGGCCTTCCAGATCGCCAGAGTCTTCGGCGTTCCGCTCGACGATGTGTTCCAGTACCCGGAAGCCGAGGAGAGCACCTCATGAAAGCCATAGTCCAGGACGTTTACGGACCGCCCGAGGTCCTGCGGCTCGAGGAGATCGACCAGCCGGTGCCCGGCAGTGGCGAGGTGCTCATCCGGGTCCGGGCGGCCGCCGTCGACCTGGGGATCTGGCACCTGATGACCGGACTGCCGTACCTGGTCCGCACCGTGAGCGGCCTGCGCGCGCCCAAGGTCCGGGTCCGCGGCATGGACCTCGCCGGGGAGGTGGCGGCGGTCGGGCCGGGCGTCACCCGCTTCCAGCCGGGTGACGAGGTGTACGGCTCCTGCGAGGGTTCGTTCGCCGAGTACGCGTGCGCCAAGCAGGACCGGATCGCACCCAAGCCGGCGAACCTCACCCACGAACAGGCGGCCGCCGTCCCGGTCTCCGGGTGCACCGCACTGCAGGCCCTGCGCGACGCAGGCCAACTGCTCGAGGGGCAGAGCGTTCTGGTGATCGGCGCGGCGGGCGGTGTCGGCAGCTTCGCCGTTCAGCTGGCCAAGGCCTACGGCGCTCGGGTCACCGGCGTCTGCAGCACCGAGAAGGCGGAGCTGGTCCGCGCCCTCGGCGCCGAGGAGGTCGTCGACTACACCCGCGAGAACCCCGTCGACGGCAGCCGCCGATACGACCTGGTGCTCGACACCGCAGGCAACCGCCCGCTGACCGCGCTGCGCCGCGCCCTCACCCCGCGCGGCACCCTGGTCATCGTCGGCGGCCAGACCGACGGCAGGTGGCTCGGCGGTACCGACCGGCAGTTGCGGGCGATGCTGCTCTCGCCGCTCGTCGGCCAGCGGCTCACCAGCCTGGTCGCCAAGCAGCCCGACCGCGACCTGCGAATCCTGGCGGGCCTGATCGAGGCCGGCTCGGTGACACCCGTCATCGACCGCGGCTACCCGCTGGCCGAGGTCCCCGATGCCGTCCGGCGCCTGAAGGAGCGACACGCCCGCGGCAAGATCGTCATCCGGGTGGCCTGACAGCGCCTCTCCCGTCGGGCGCTCCCCGCGTGTACTGTCCGGTAACCGGGTCGCGCGAGGGCCCGCCTCAGCACTGGGAGGATCAGTGGAGTACGCCGAGTACCGGCGGTACGACGCCGTCGGGCTGGCCGAGTTGGTGGCCAAGCGCGAGGTGTCGCCGATCGAGCTGCTGGATGCCGCGATCGCCCGCGCCGAGGCCGTCAACGGCAAGGTCAACGCGATCATCACTCCGATGTACCAGATCGCGCGCGAACGCGCCGCCGCCGAGGCGGAGTCGACCGGACCGTTCGCCGGCGTCCCGTTCCTGCTGAAGGACCTCCACCAGGACTATGCGGGCCTGCCCACCGGCAGCGGCTGCCGCGCTCTCGCCGCCGGTCCGGTACCCACCGAGCACAGCGAGGTGGTGCGCCGCTGGCTGGACGCCGGGCTGCTGGTCTTCGGCAAGACCAACACCCCGGAGTTCGGCGCCAAGGGCATCACCGAGCCCGAGCTGACCGGGCCGACCCGCAACCCCTGGGACCTGTCCCGCACTTCGGGCGGCTCCTCGGGCGGGGCGGCGGCAGCCGTCGCCGCGGGGATCCTGCCGATGGCCGGCGCCAGCGACGGCGGCGGCTCGATCCGGATCCCCGCCGCCTGCTGCGGACTGGTCGGCCTCAAGCCGGGCCGCGGCCTGGTACCGGCCGGACCGCAGTTCGCCGAGTACCTGCACGGCGCCGCCACCGACGGCGTGATCTCCCGCACCGTCCGCGACAGCGCGGCGATGCTCGACGTGCTGACCGCCGAGCCGGACCCGGGTGGCCCGTTCCTGGCCGCCCGCTCCGCCCGCCCGTACGCCGAACTCGCCCGCCAGGCCCCCGAACGGCTGCGGATCGGCTTCAGCACCCGCTCGCCGCTCGGCACCGAGGTGCACCCGCACGCGGTGGCCGCCGTCGAGGACGCCGCCGCGCTGCTCGCCGGGCTGGGCCACGAGGTCGAGCCCGCCGAGACCGGCATCGACGAGCACCGCCTCGCCTTCGACTTCCTCACCATGTGGTGCACCCAACTCGCCTACACCGTAGGCGAGATCCGCCGCCGTACCGGCGCCGGGCCCGATGCCTTCGAGCTGGACACCCACCTGCTCGCGGCCGCCGGCCGCAAACTCAAGGCGCCTGACTACTTCGCGGCGCACGACCGGTGGAACGGCTACAACCGGTCACTGGCCGCCTTCCACCGCCGCTACGACCTGCTGCTCACCCCGACACTGGCCCGACCGCCGGTGCGGATCGGCGAATTGGACACGCCGAAGCCGGTGCGCGCCGTCGCCAAGGTGTTGCTGCGGCTCGGGCTGCTCGGCACCCTGGCGGGCACCAAGGCCTGGGAGAAGGCGGTGATCGAGAACCTGTCGGCCACCCCGTACACCCAACTGGCCAACATCACCGGTCGTCCGGCGATCAGCCTGCCCACCTACCGAACCCCCGAGGGCCTGCCGCTCGGCGTCCAGTTCGTCGGACCGCTCGGCAGTGAGGGGCAACTGCTAGCCCTGGCAGCCCAGTTGGAGGCCGAGCGGCCATGGGCCCAGCTGGAGCCGCAGCTGTGATTCGGTGTCTCAGTGCTCGGCGACGGCGCCGACTCACCGCCCCTGAGCGGGCACGGTCGCGCCGCCGCCGTCCTGGTTGACCAGCGCGAGCAGCGCGTCGCGCTCCGGGGTGGCCTCCGACCGGAGCAGGCCGAGCACGGTGAAGAGCACCAGTGAGGTGGCCACCGGCGCCGCGATCTGCACCTGGGTACTCTGGCCGCTCAGACCGTAGTTGGTGAGCCAGAGGACGAACAGGCCCGGCCGCCCAGGAGGTGAGCGCGGCCGTCGGGCCGCTGCGCCGGAATAGCGGGAGCATACCGAGCAGCAGCGGGATGCTGATCGGGCCGATCAGGCCGGCCACCCACTTGGCAGTAGACGGCGGTAGTCGCACCGGTGATGCCGGTGATCAGGATGCCCCGGCCCAGGCTCAGGCCGGTGAAGACCGAGAGCAGGGTGGCGATCGCGGCCCACTTGGCGCCGACGTCCACGATCTTCAGCAGACTGCCGCTCCAGGCCGACACCTGCTGGGTGGTGACGTTGTAGCGGGCCGCCAGGAACTCCAGCGGTGAGGCCACCCCGAGCCGGGAGCGGACCCGGTTGAGCCGTGGCGCGAAGAGCCGGGCGCCGATGCCGATGCCGATGCCGATGCCGACCACGATCGGGAACGACCAGGTGACCGCGTACGTGCATCACACTGCAGCACCGACCAGCAGTCAAACTCCTGAACCGAATTCACAGATGCGAATCACCGCGAGTCGCAGTGGATCGCAGCGGATCGCCGACGGGTGGGCCTGCTCAGCGTTGGAGCACTCCGTCGACCCGGCGGAGCAGACCGAGCGGGTTGTCGTCGTGCAGTTCGGGCGGCAGCAGGTACTGCACGACTCCCTGGTAGGCGACCGGCCGCAGCCAGCGCTCCATCGCGGTCGCGCCGACCGAGCTGGCACTGCCGGTGGCCGCCGGGTACGGGCGGGTCCGCTCGCCGGTCCGCACGGCTACGCGCCACACGGGGACTGCCATGGTGACTCCTTCTGAGCTGTGGGTTCTTGAAGATGCATTCCGGTGGCTGAATGGCAGCCGTTATGCTGAAGACGGGTGCGAACCTGCGTACCTGCGAAAAGGGGGGTCAGACCTCATGGCACAGCCCACGCCTGCCGAGTCCGGCTCCGGCGGCGCCCAGGTGAAGTCCGCGGTCCGCACGGTCGAGCTGCTGGAGTACTTCGCGAGCCACCCGGGGATGCACAGCCTGGCCGAGGTTCACGAACAGGTCGGCTACCCCAAGAGCAGCCTCTACATGCTGCTGCGCACCCTGGTCGAGCTGGGCTGGGTGGAGACCGACGCGACCGGCACCAGGTACGGCATCGGCGTGCGGGCACTCCTGGTCGGCACCTCCTACATCGACGGCGACGAGGTGGTCTCGGCCTCCCGCCCAGTGCTGGACAAGCTGGCCGCCGAGACCACCGAGACGGTCCACCTGGCCCGCCTCGACGGTCTGGACGTGGTCTACCTGGCCACCCGCGAATCGCAGCACTACCTGCGGCCCTTCGCCCGGGTGGGTCGCCGGCTGCCCGCGCACACCACCTCGCACGGCAAGGCGCTGCTGGCCACCTACTCCGACGAGCAGGTGCGCGCGATGCTGCCGGCCGAGCTGGCCTCGCTCACCGAGAACACGATCACCGACCCGGCCGTGCTGATCGAGGAACTGCACCAGGTCCGCGAGCGCGGGTTCGCGATCGACAACGAGGAGAACACCCTCGGCCTGCGCTGCTTCGGCATCGCGATCCCGTACCGCACACCCGCCCGGGACGCGATCAGCGTCTCGGTCCCGGTCGCCCGGCTCACCCCCGGCCGGGAGCAGCTGATCCGCGAGGCGCTGCTGGAGGCCCGCAACCGGTTGCTCATGACGGTCCGTCACCTCTGAGCCCCAGCCCTCTCCGATCACAGCGATCTCCGAGCCCGGCCAGCCGGGCCGGCCGTCCACCGAGCCCGGCGACCACGGTCAGGTTGGCCACACCCCGGCCTGCGGGTACCCGGCCCTCGGCCTCGGGGCTGGCCGGCCCACCGCCACCCGGCGCAGCGCTGCCTCGACCGCCGACTCGACCAGGTAGTCCACTACTTCGGGCTGCGCAATGCACGGCGCCCACGGAAGCCGGTCGCCGTAGGCATTGCGCACGCAACTGCCCGGATGCTCGGACCCGAGCCGCGAGTTGTGCGCCAGGACCACCCAGGAGTGCACCTCGAGACCTGCCTCGACCAGCGCGGCGGCGGCCGTACCGAAGGGATCGGGCTCGGCCATCCAGCCCTGCGGGTAGGGACGCAGCTGCCGCGCCGACCAACGCCGCCGGTCCACCGGGTAGTAGACGGCGCTGTGTTCGGCGGTGACGATCCGGTCCTGCGGATGACGGGGCGTCAGTGCGCGGGTGCTGTGGTAGGCGGCGGCCAGCGTGACACCTCGGACGCCGAGATCGGCGATCCGAGCCGGCGCCGCGGGATCGCCGAGCACGTCCCACGGGTAGAGGTAGGCAGCGGTACGCATGGTCGCGACTCCTGCCCGGATCAGATCAGGGTCCGGCCGTGGTCGATGAGTTCGGCCAGCCGCTTCAGATGCTCCGGGGCCGGTTCGCTCAGCGGTGGCCGGACCGTGCCTACGTCCAGCCCTTGCAGCCGCACCCCCGCCTTGACCAGCGAGACGGCGTACCCACGGCCCAGCCGGCGCAGCTCCACCAGTGGGCGGTAGAAGCCGTCGATCAGGCGGTTGACGGTCTCGTCCGCTCCGCTGCCGAGCGCCCGGTGGAAGGCCAGCGCGAGATCCGGCGCGAAGCAGAACACCGCCGAGGAGTACCGGCTGATCCCGATGCTGCGGTAGGCCGGCCCGGTCAGTTCGGCGGTCGGCAGGCCGTTGAAGTAGAGGAACGGACGTTCCGGCACCTCGGTGCGCACCGCGCTGACGATCCGCTGCATCAGCTCGAGGTCGCCGACCCCGTCCTTGAGACCGATCACCGCGGGGATGCCGGTGAGCTCGACCACCGAGGCGGGGGTCAGCACCGCGTTGTCGCGCTGGTAGACGATCAGTTCCAGCGAGCTGGCCTCGACAAGTGCGCGGTAGTGCCGCAGCAGCCCGTCCTGGTCGGGCTTGACCAGGTACGGCGGCATGGCCAACAGGCCGTCCGCGCCGGCACGTTCGGCGCGTTCGGCGAAGCGGGCGGCGAGCGCGGTGCCGTGGCCCACCCCGGCGACCACCGGGACCTGCCCGGCGGCCTCGGCGACAGCGGCCCGCACCACCTCCTCGTACTCGTCCAGGTCGAGCGCGTGGTACTCGCCGGTGCCACAGGCCGCGAAGACGGCGCCCGCACCGGCCGCGACGCCCTGGCGGACATGGACCCGGAAGGTGGGCGTGTCGAGCCCGCCGTCCGGTGCGAAGGCGGTGACGGGGAAGAAGAGCAGTCCGTCGAGGCGGTCGGCGAGGGAACGTTCGGGCATGGCTTCCTCACTTGATCGATATACACATACATGAACACGACCTTGACCGTATGGGTGCCACCGAGTTCCGGTCAAGACTCCGCTCCGGGGCAGCTCAGTCGCTATCTGAAGGGGAGTTGCGATCCTTGACAGCACCCGGTCGCACTCATAGCGTGCCGAGCATAGATTCATACATGTGAACCAGGAGAGGGAGTCGCCTTGACCGAGCCCCGCACCGTCCTGCTCACCGGCGCCGCCGGCGGCGTCGGCACCATCCTGCGCACCGAACTGCCCAGCTACGGCTACCGCCTGCGCAACTTCGACCGCGCGCCGGTGCCCGGCGATCCCGAGGCGATCACCGCCGACCTGCTGGACTCCGAGGCCCTGGCCGCCGCGATGGCGGGCGTCGACGCCGTGGTACACCTGGCCGGGATCCCGCTGGAGGCGGAGTTCGCCGACCTGCTCGCCGCCAACATCGACGGGACCTACCGCGTCTACGAGGCGGCCCGGGCAGCCGGCGTCCGACGAGTCGTCTACGCCAGCAGCAACCACGCCGTGGGCTTCACCGAGCGCCCCGAACCGGGCGAACTCGTACCGGTGGAGACCGAGTTGCGGCCCGACACCTACTACGGTCTGTCCAAGTGCTTCGGCGAGAACCTGGCCTCGCTGTACGCCGACCGGCACGGCATCGACACCGTCTCGATCCGGATCGGCTCCTGCTTCGAGCACCCGGAGACGGTCCGGCAGCTGGCCACCTGGCTCAGCCCCGGCGACTGCGGCCGCCTGGTGCACGCCGCGCTGAGCGCCCCGGTCAGCGGCCACCGAGTGGTCTACGGCATCTCCGCCAACACCCGCGCCTGGTGGGACCTGGCCCCGGCCCGGGCGCTCGGCTACCAGCCGCAGGACGATGCCGAGGTGTTCGCCGCCAAGCTGATCGCCGAGTACGGCGAACTCTCCGAGGACGACGTGGAGTTCCGCTACATCGGTGGCGACTTCACCCGGATGGAGCCGCCCAAGTGACGTCCTCCCCCACCATCGCCGCAGTCCGGCTGACCCCGGTGCTGGTCGCCGATCCCCCGCTGCTCAACACCCAGGGCGTGCACCAGCCGCAGACCCCTCGGCTGGTGATCGAGGTCGAAACCACCGGCGGGGTGGTGGGACTGGGCGAGACCTACGGCGACGGACACTGTCTCGCGCTCGCCGCACGACTGGCCGAGGCCCTGAAGGGTCACCCGGTGGCGAACGTCAATCTGCTGCTGCGCATCGCCGAGAGCCTCGCCGCGTCGGACGGCGGCGACCTCGACGAGTCGGTCAGCGCCGGCGGCCTGCGGGGCGCGCAGAGCCTGCACAAGCTCGTTCGCTCGGTGGTCTCCGGCTTCGAGGTCGCCTGCCTGGACGCCTTGGGCAGGACCCTCGGCCTACCGGTGCACGTCCTGCTCGGCGGCAAGGTCCGCGACCAAGTCCCCTACGCGGCCTATCTGTTCTACAAGTGGGACCGGCACCCGGGCGGCCCCGTGGACCACTGGGGCGCGGCGCTGGACCCGGCCGGGCTGGTCGCGCAGGCCCGGCGGATGGTGGAGCTGCACGGCTTCGACTCCTTCAAGCTCAAGGGCGGGGTCTTCCCGCCCGAGCAGGAGGTGGCCGCGATCCGCGCGCTCGCCGAGGCCTTCCCCGGCCGACCGCTACGGCTGGATCCGAACGGCGCCTGGTCGGTCCCGACCGCCCTTCGAGTGGCCGAGCAACTCTCCGATGTGCTCGAGTACTTGGAGGACCCGACGGCCGGCACTGCGGCGATGGCCGAGCTGGCCGCCCGCAGTCCACTGCCGTTGGCCACCAACATGTGCGTGACCGGCTTCGAGGAGGTTCGCGAGGCGTTCACGGCCGGCGCGGTGCAGGTGGTGCTCTCCGACCACCACTACTGGGGCGGGCTGCGGGCCACCCAGCAACTGGCCGCCGTCTGCCGCACCTTCGGAGTGGGCCTGTCCATGCACTCCAACACCCATCTGGGCATCAGCCTAGCCGCGATGACCCAGGTCGCGGCCACCCTGCCCAACCTCGACCACCCCTGCGACAGCCACTACCCGTGGCTCACCGAGGATGTGATCACCAGTCAGCATCGGTTCCACAGCGGCTCCTTGACCGTCACCGACACCCCCGGCCTCGGCGTCGAGCTGGACCGAACGGCGCTGGAACGGCTGCACCGGCGCTGGACCGAGGACGACGGCACGCTGCGCGAACGGGACGACACGGCGGCCATCCGCCGCGCCGTCCCGGGCTGGACCAGCTCCACCTGGTGAACCGCCCTGAAAGCCAGCCAGTCAAGTACTTGAACAGCCCGCGCCGCCCCCAACCGGGCAGCTGCACCGCATAGTGCACCCGCTGCTGCTTCTCGTCCTAGACGCCGGGCGAGCCGATCACCGCGTGCACCACCTGGGCGGCGCGAGCCCGGCCGATGTCCACCCCGAGCACGTGGCCGGCCGTCGGGTCGGGCGCGTAGAGCACCGCGACCCGCCCGCGCTCGGGCGCCAGCAGCCCGGCCTCGCGGACCAGCCCGGCCTGCTCCAGGATCGCCGGCGCAGCCCACACCGCCGGCTTGGACAGGCCGGTGTCCCGCGCGAGTTGGGCACGCGAGACCGGATCGTCGGTACGCAGCCGTTCCAGTAGCAGCCACTCGTTGTTGCTGCGCATCCGCTGCCTGCTCCAGGGCTGCACCGCACCCGGCCCGCCCTCCGGACCGGGAACCGTCGCCGGGCGGGAGTCCATCCGTACCTCGGGGCCGTCACCATTCCTGTGCCACCGCCGCTCTATGGGCCGCCCACCCACCGGCGATCATCGCCCGCTTGGATAGGCTGGCCGCCGGAAGCGACAACGGGAGGGGGTCGGCGCCATGAGCGGTGCGGACGGGACGGGGATCTTCGCCACGGTCGACGAGGTCGCCACGCGCCTCGCCGAGGTCGGCTACCTGGCATCGACGGCGGTGGCCACCACCGTCTTCCTGGCCGACCGGCTCGGCAAGCCGCTGCTGGTCGAGGGCCCTGCCGGAGTCGGCAAGACCGAGCTGGCCAAGGCGGTGGCCGCGGTCGCCGGCGCCCGGCTGATCCGGCTGCAGTGCTACGAGGGCGTGGACGAGTCCCGGGCTCTGTACGAGTGGAACCACGCCAAGCAGCTGCTGCGGATCACCGCCGGCCGCGAGGAGAGCTGGGACGAGGCCCGCAGCGACATCTTCAGCGAGGAGTTCCTGCTGCCCCGCCCGCTGCTCACCGCGATCCGCGGCAACCAGCCGACCGTGCTGCTGGTCGACGAGACCGACAAGGCCGACGTCGAGGTCGAGGGGCTGCTGCTCGAGGTGCTCAGCGACTTCCAGGTGACGGTGCCCGAGCTCGGCACCATCACCGCCGAGCGCCGTCCCTTCGTGGTGCTGACCTCCAACGCCACCCGGGAGCTCTCCGAGGCCCTGCGCCGGCGCTGCCTGTTCCTCCATCTGGACTTCCCCGACGCCGAGTTGGAGCAGCGGATCGTCCGGCTCAAGGTGCCGGGCCTGGATCGGGCGCTGGCCGAGTCGGTGGTCAAGGTGGTCGGCGCGCTGCGGGCAATGGAGCTGCGCAAGCTGCCCTCGGTGGCGGAGACCATCGACTGGGCCCGCACCCTGCTGGCGCTCGGCGCCGACACGCTGGACGAGGCCGTGGTGCGCGACAGCCTCGGGGTGATCCTCAAGCACCAGGAGGACATCCGCCGGGCGGCCGAAGAGCTGACCCTGTCGTGACCGTGACCGGCGGAGTGCCCGAACGGCTGACCTCCTTCGTGCACGCGCTGCGCGGGCACGGGGTGCGGGTCGGCCCGGGCGAGACGCTGGACGCCGGCGCGGTGGTCGCGGTGCTCGGGCTGGAACACCGCGAGCGGCTGCGGGCCGGTCTGGCCTCCGCGCTGCTGCGCGGAGAGGGCCAACGAGCCGTCTTCGACGCCACCTTCGACCTGTACTTCCCGCTTCGGGTCGGCGCGCCGCAGGGCGAGTCGAGCGTGGCCGAGCTGCGCGAGCGACTCGCCGAGGCGCTGGCCGCCAACGACCGGGCCGCGCTCGCCGGTCTGGCCGCCGAGGCTGTGCAAGCGCTTGGTCAGTTCGGCAACCCACCGGGCTCGGGCGGCTGGTCGGCCGCCCAGACCCTGGACCGGCTGCGCCCGCAGACCCTGCTCGCCCGGGTGCTCGCCGGGCAGCGCCAGGGCCGCAGCGTGCCCGAGTTCACCGACCGCCTGGAGGCCGAGGAGATCCGCCGCCGGATCGGGGCCTTCCGCGCCCAGGTCGGCACCGAGGCCCGCCGCCGGGCCGCCGAACTGAGCGGGACGGACGAGATCGCCCGCCGCGCCGTGGCACCCAGCGTCGACCGGACCGACTTCCTCTTCGCCAACCAGGCCCAACTCGCCGAACTGCGCCGCACCGTGCAGCCGCTGGCCCGCAAACTCGCCACCCGGCTGGCCGCCCGTCGACGCCGGGCCGCGCGGGGGCAGATCGACCTGCGCCGCACCCTGCGGCGCTCGCTCTCCACCGGTGGCGTCCCGCTGCGGCCCGCCTACCGCCGGCGGCGACCGCAGCGACCGGAGCTGGTGCTGCTCTGCGACGTCTCCAGCTCGGTGGCGGGCTTCACCGACTTCACCATGCTGCTGGTCCAGGCGCTGCGCGACCAGTTCAGCAAGGTGCGGGTCTTCGCCTTCGTCAACCGCACCGACGAGGTGACCGACGGCGACCTCGCGCGGGCCACGGTGACCGGCCACCATCCGTACAGCGACTACGGCACCGCCCTCGGCGAGTTCACCGAGCGCTACCTGGAGGCGGTCACCCCGCGCACCGCGGTACTGATCCTCGGCGACGCCCGCAACAACCGCCGCGACCCGAACCTGCCCGCGCTCAAGCTGATCGCGGACCGGGCGCGCCGGGTGTACTGGCTCAACCCGGAGCCGCCCGCGCTCTGGTCCACCGGCGACTCGGCGGCCGCCGAGTACGCCGGCGTGGTGACCATGCGTCCGTGCCGCAACGCCCGCCAACTGGGCCAGTTCATCGAGCGCCTGCTGCCCACCTGACCGCCGCTCCGGATCCCTAGGCGCGACCTGCGGCCTTCTGGGTGCGGCGGGCCAGCGAGTCGATCACCACGGCGGCCAGCAGCACCGCGCCGGTGATCATGAACTGGATGGCGTTGCTCAGGCCCTGGATGTTCATGCCGGACTGGATCGAGCCGATCACCAGGGCACCGAGCAGCGCCGACCAGGTCGAGCCGCGACCGCCGAAGAGGCTGGTGCCACCGATGACGGCCGCCGCGATCGCGTTCATCAGCAGGTTGCCGCCGCCGGAGGTCTGGCTGGCCGACTGGATCTGCGCGGCCAGGAAGAGCCCGCCGATCGCCGCCATGGTGGAACAGATCATGAAGACCGTCATCCGGATCCACGGCACGCTGACACCGGCACGCCGGGCGCCCTCGATGTTGCCGCCGACCGCGAAGATCTTGCGACCGTAGCCGGTCCGGCGCAGCACGAAGTCCAGCACCACGATGAAGATCAGGAAGACCAGCAGGGCCAGCGGCAGCCCCTTGTACTGGTTGAGCGTGTAGGCCGCGAGATAGGCGATGATCGCCAGCAACACGGTGCGCAGCGCGATGTCGCTGATCGGGCGGAACGGCACCCCGGCGGCCCGTCGCCGCCTGGCGTCCACCAGCGCGGCGCCCAGGAAGAGCGCGACACCTGCGGTGGCGAGCCCGTAGGCGGCGCCCTGCTGGCCGTAGATGGTGCTGTAGAGGCGGGAGACGATGTCCTTGCCGCTCAGGTTGACCGTGCCGCTGGCGCCCAGGACCTGCAGCATCAGGCCGTTCCAGCCCAGGTTGCCGGCCAGGGTGACGACGAAGGCCGGCACCCCGACCCGGGCGAAGAAGAAGCCCTGGATCAGACCGACGACCGCCCCGCTGACGACGGCGGAGAGCAGCGCGACCCACTGGTTGACCCCGTGGGTCACCTCCAGCACCGCGTAGATCGCCGCGCAGAGGCCGCTGACCGAGCCGACCGAGAGGTCGATCTCGCCGAGCAGCAGCACGAACACCACGCCGATCGCGATCAGCCCGGTGCCGACGATCTGCTGCGACAGGTTGGACAGGTTCTGCGCGGACAGGAAGCTGCTGTTCAGGCTGCCGAAGACGGCCCAGATCACGATCAGCGCCAGCACCACCGGCACCGAGCCGAGCTCGCCGCTGCTGAGCCGACGCTTGAACTCGCCGAGGTAGCCCTTGACGCCCTCCTGCCGGACGATCAGGCGCGGGTCGACGGCGGGGGTCGCCTCGGCCGCCACCGGCACCGGCGCGTTGACCCCGCCGGTGGGCATGGTGTCCTCGGGCAGGTGATGGCGCTCCGAGCCGTCCTCGAACCGGCCTTCCTGGCGCGGGGTGTTGGGGTCGTCGGTCACTGGGTGCCCTCCGTGCCACGGGCCTGACGGCGGGTCACGGCGTTGTCCGTGGCGCCGGTGATGGCCGAGATGATCTCTTCCTGGGTGGTCGAACTCCGCTCGAAGACACCGTTGTTGCGACCGAGCCGCAGCACCGCGATGCGGTCCGCGACGGCCATCACATCGGCCATGTTGTGGCTGATCAGGATCACCCCGAGGCCTTGACCGCGCAGCCGCTCGACCAGATCGAGGACCTGCGCGGTCTGCTCCACACCGAGCGCCGCGGTCGGCTCGTCGAGGATGACCACCTTCGGCGAGCCGATCAGCGAGCGGGCGATGGCGACCACCTGGCGCTGGCCGCCGGAGAGCGAGGCGATCGGGATCCGCACGCTCGGGATCCGGATCGACAGCGTGTCGAGCAGGGTGCGCGAGCGCTTCTCCATCTCGACCTCGTCCAGCACGCCGAAGCGCTTGATCTCGCGACCGAGGAACAGGTTGCCGACCACGTCCAGGTTGTCGCAGAGCGCCAGGTCCTGGTAGACCGTCGCCACGCCCAGGTGCTGGGCGTCCTGCGGGCGGTGGATGGCGACCGAGCGGCCCTGCCACTCGATCACGCCCTCGTCGGGCTGGTTCACCCCGGCGATCGCCTTGACCAGGGTCGACTTGCCGGCGCCGTTGTCACCCACCAGGGCGACCACCTCGCCACTGTTCACCTCGAGCTCGATGTCGGTCAGCGCCTGGACGGCGCCGAACCGCTTGGAGACCCCGCGCAGGGCCAGGACCGGACCGGCTTCCATGGTGTGCTCCCCGTTACTGGAGGCCGGCGGCGGTGCAGGCGGCGGCGTAGTCCGGGGTGCAGATCTGGGCCACGGTATAGAGACCGTCGGCCACCACGGTGGTCTTGATGTTGTCCTTGGTCAGCACGATCGGGGTGATCAGGTTGGCCTTGACCTTGACCCCGCTGCCGCTGGTGGCGGTGGTCGGCGCGACCGAGGCGTTGAGCTCGCTGCCCTGGGCGTAGGCGACCGCCATGGTGCCCGCGGTGTTCGCCTCCGGCTTGTAGGGCTTGTAGATCGACATCGTCTGGGTGTTCACCAGGATCCGCTGCACCGCGTCCAGCTGCGCGTCCTGACCGGTCAGCGGGACGCTCAGATTGGCGGACTTGAGGGCCGTCGCGATACCGGCGGCCATGCCGTCGTTGGCCGAGTAGACGCCGACCACATTGGCTCCGCCGATCGCGGTGATGGCGGCGCTGGCCTCCTGGTTGGCGTTGTTCGGGTCCCAGTTCGGCGTGTCGTACTCCTTGCCGATCTTCAGCTTGCCGTCGATCTCGCTGTGCGCCCCGGCCTTGAACTCGGCGGCGTTGGGGTCGGTCGGCGAGCCGTTGATCATGATGATCTGGCCGCTGCTCGCCTTGCCGCCGACCGCGGCGACCAGGGCCTGGCCCTGGAGCTGCCCGACCTTGCGGTTGTCGAAGGAGACGTAGGCGTCCACCGGGCCCTGGGCGAGGCGGTCGTAGGCGACCACCTTCACTCCCGCGTCATGGGCCTTCTGCACCGAGGACTGGATCGCCTTGGCGTCCACCGCGTCCAGGATCAGCACCTTGTCGCCCTTGGTCAGCGCGGTGTCCACCTGGGTCTGCTGCGTCGTCGCGTCCTGGTTGGCGTTGTAGTAGTCGATCGTCGCGTTCGGGGCCAGCGCCTTGATCTGCGCCTCGATCAGCGGACGGTCGAACTGCTCGTACCGGGTGGTCTTGGTCTCCGGGAGCAGGAGTCCGATCTTGATCGCGCCGCCGCTGCCGCCGGCCGAGCCGCTGGCGGGACTGCTGGCCTGCTTCGCGCTGCTGCAGGCAGCGGCGCCCAGGGCGAGGGCGACCGCGGCGGTCGCCAGAGTGGTACGGCGCAGAACCAGGTTCATGAGGAAGCCTCCAGAGTCGGGTCCACCCCCGGATCCGAGTCTGCGAACCGTTGGCCACCACCACGAGGCAGGCTGGGCCGAACGAGGGTCGAGTCCCCCCGTCCGGCCCAGCGCGAGCCTTGATGGATCGTCAGTTCCCGGCTAACCGACCACCACCTGTGGCGGCAGCTCGGCGCTCTCCGCAGGGGTCGCCAGCAACTCCTCCAGCACCTGGACGGCACCGGCGATCCGCAACAGGGTCTGCCGCAGCACGACCTCCTGCTGGGTCAGCACCAGCAGCTGCTCCTCGCCCACCTGGTACTCCCGGCGCAACTCGGCGAGCCGGTCGCGCAGCTGGCCGGCCAGCTCCTGGCCGCCGGTCATCGCAGCCCCGCCAACCGGTCGCCGACCAGCGGTGCCCAGACATGGCGCTCGATCGGCTGGTCGTGCACCTCGGGGTGCAGGTAGCGGTCGCGCTCCTGCTCCGGCTTTGGTTCCGCCACCGGGATCCGGTTGGCGTTGGCCCAGGGGTCCTGGCGCACCCCGGTGAGCTGCCAGCTGACCCGAATGCCGGGCTTGTCGGAGCGGATGGTGAAGCTGTCGTCACGCACCTCGCGGGCCACCGACAGCTGGGCGGTGTCGCCGATCGGGGTCAGCTGGTAGCAGAAGTCCCGGTTGAGGGCGGCGAACCAGTCGGGCAGCTCGACCGTCACCTCGCCGTCCGGGCCGATCACCGCCGTGCCGTTGTAGAGGTTGAGCATCTCGGGCGACTCGACGAAGGAGTGCGAGAGGTACTGGTTGGCCGGGTCGAGCGGATGGTCGATCTTGAAGCCGCCGCCGGGCTTGGAGATGGCGCCGGAGACGTAGACATTGCCCCAGAAGACGCCGGCGTTGTTGCTGCCGATGGCGAAGATCCCGTCGTTGGGGCTGGTCGCGACGACGCCGTAGTTGCTGCCGTCCGCGATCACACCGGTGCCACCGCCACCGACCTCGATCGCGTTGCCGCTGTCCGCCACCACCTGCAGGCGGCTGGACGGGGTGGTGGTCCCGATGCCCACGAAGTCCTTCTCGACGGCGACCACGTTGCCGCCGCTGCGCAGGAAGAGCACGCCGTTGCCGACGTCCCCGATCCGCGAAGCCCAGAGCGAGAGCGTGGACGGCCCGTTCGGCGTGCCGTAGTCACTGGAGAAGGTCAGGGCGCCGGAGTTGCTGTCCATCTGCAGACCCCAGCCGATGCCGGTCCCGTAGAACCCGACCGAGGTGTCCGAGGCCATCCCGACGAAGGCGCAGTCCTGGTCGATGTCGCTCTGGTGGAACCAGATGCCCGCCGACGCGTCCGCGCCCTGGCGCACCCGCATCCGGCGTGAGACGTCCAGACCGCCGCCCTCGCCGCTGACCCCGACCGTCAGTTTGTCGTCCCCGGACCAGAGCCGGGCCACGCCGTTGGCCGCGTACCAGACCCAGCGCTCGCCGGAGCCCGGCTGGTCCACCAGTGTTTCGACCGCGCGGTCGGCGAAGGAGAAGCCACCGCCGCCGCCACCGCTGTGCACCTCGGAGCCCTCCACGTGGACGATCCGCTGGGCCGGTGCGGAGCCGATCCCGATCCCGAGGTTGCCGGTGGCCCCCTGGATCGTCAGGGCCGGTCGGCGCCCGCTGCCACCGCCCGTGACCAGGTCGATGTCCAGGCCGCCGTCGCCGCGCGGCGCCAGCTCGGTGACCGGGAGTTCGCCGACCCCTGGTCCGGTGACGGGCTGCGGGGTGCGCAGCGCCAGTCGGCCGGTGGCGAGCGAGACCGCCCGGCGCAGGCCGGGCAGCAGTGCGGTGATGTTGCCGGTGGCGTCCAAGGTCGCCTCGGCCAGCACCAGCTGCTGGCCGAGGTCCTGGAAGCCGGCCGCCGCCACCAGCCGCAGCCACGGGGCGTGCAGCAGCAGGCTCGGGCTGTCGGGGCTGATCACCTCGCGCCAGGTCAGGGTGAGCAGTTGGTCCCCGGTCAGGCCGGCGGAGCCGAGCTGCACGCCGTTGGCTCCGACCGGGACGGTGGGGATGTTCTGCTGCTGGTTGGGATCGGCGTTCGGGTCGACCACCGCGACCGAGCCGGCCGCCAGCACCACGGTGTGGCCGGCGGCGTCCAGTGCGCAGCCGGTGGCCACGGTGAGCCCCGGCTGGCCGAGGGTGGCGCTCACCTGCAGCCCGGAGGCCACGCCCCAGCCGTACAGGGCGGCGGCCCGCAGCTGCTCCATCGGCAGCAGGAAGCTCTCCATGTCGTCCAGGCTCTCGCCGTGGCCGGTGGGGCCACTGCGGACCGTTCCGGTACTGAGGTTGGTGTACTCGGTGCGCATCAGTGCCATGCCATCACCACAACTCCGGTCGGGAGATCGCGTGCGGATCTCGGGTCGGCTCCCGGGCCGGGTCTCGGGCCGGGTCCAGTGCTGCGTCAGATCTCGGTGATCAGGTTGACCAGGGTGTGCGCCGGGCGCTCCTGCTCGACGATGGTCCTGATGTCCCCGTACGCCCGGTTGAGGGCCAGCTGACGCTCCGTCGGATCGCTCGGCAGTCGCGGGTCGGCGAAGTGGATCACGGCGTCGAAGCGGTACGGGCGCACCCGCGGCCAGAAGGTGTCCAGGTGCGGCACCTCGTGCTGGCCCGGGTCGCAGACCAGCAACCGGTGGCCGTCGGTGGCCATCCCGGTCGGGTAGACGAACCGGCCCGGCTCGGTCACCCGGACCACGGTGGGCACGGTGGCGCCGAGGTCCACCCGGTGGACGGCGGCCGGTTCGGCCACCGAGAGGACGAACGGCGCCGTCTGGCCGGCCGGCCAGATCGGTTTCAGCCCGGCGTCCAGCACGTAGAGTCCGCCGTCGGGCAGCAGCGCCAGGCCGGTCGGCGCGGTCAGCGGATTGGCGGCGGGCAGCAGCGGGGTCTCGGTCCAGCTCGCCGGGTTGCTCCGGTCGACCAGCACCAGGTTGCCGGGGTACTGGCCGGCATCGGCCGGGTCCTGCGGGCCGCCGTCGCCGACCAGCAGCGAGCCGTCCGGGCGGACCAGCAGGGAGAGCGGCTCGACCACGGTGTGCAGTGCTGTTCTGCTGACGGTGGGTCCGGCCAGGTCGACGGTGATCACCGTCGGCGCGCTGGGGAAGCCCTGGGCCGCGCCGCGGTCGAGGACCAGCAGGTTGCCGTTGCCGTCCACGGTCATCGCCACCGGCCAGCTGACCGTACCGGACGCGGCCACTGAGGTGACGGCCACCGCCGGGACCCCGACGTAGGGCGCGGCGACGGCGGACAGCTTGCCCGGACGGTCCAGCACGTACAGGGTCTCCGGCCGACCGGACCGCGCGGGCCGGACCGCCACCGCGCAGACCTGACTGAGCGCCAGGGTGTCCACGGCCAGCGGGCGCGGGGTGGCCTTGGGCGGCGGGCCGAGGTCGTAGTGGCCGGCCGGGCTGATCCGCCAGACCCGGTTCCGGATCGGCAGTGCGACCCCGGCCGGCACCCCGATGTCGCCGAGGAAGACGCTGCCGTCGGCGCCCACCGCCGCCGTCCAGGGGCGCACCACGCCCTCGGCCCAGAGCGCCGTGCCCTGCAGCACCGGGCCCTGGCTGACCAGTGCGGCCACCGGTGCCGGCGCGGTCGGCGCGACCGGGTCCGGGGTGACGGTGAGCACCCGGCTGCCGTCGTCCAGGGCGATCCGGGGGCGGATCGCGGCCGAGGAGTAGAGGTCGAGGTAGTCGTTGAGGCCACCACGCAGCCCGCGCCGGCGGTAGATCCGCACCATGGCGGCGATCGCCCGGCGCTGCTGGTACTCGTCCCAGAGCGGCTCGCCCTGCAGGGTCGGGAACTCCAGCGCGACCCAGGAGGCCAGGTACGGCAGGAACGGCGCCGGGGTCTGCCACGGGTCGAAGAGCCGGTCCAGCCGGTCGATCTGTTCGCCGATCGGCGGGTGGGTGTGGCCGCCGTGCCGGATCACCGCCCCGTCCGGGACTCCGGTGAGGAGCTTCTCGAAGATCCGCAGCAGGCCGCCGAGCGAGAACTCCGGATCCTGGGGGTCGTCCCGCCAGAGCACCGGCGGGAGGTACTGCAGGTAACTGCTCTTCTGGGCCATCGCGACTGCTCCTCTCCGCTGTGCGCCGGTCAGACCGGTGGCACGGTCTTGCCGATGACGTGCTTGGCGGGGTCGGCCGAGCAGACCAGCTCGTAGTCGGCCAGCCGGACCGAGGCACCGGCCGACTCCAGGTGGAACGGGCGTTCCAGCAGGTCGTTGAAGTTGGCGGCGGTGCCGGCCGGATTGAGCGGCGGGAAGTGGTAGAGCGGGATGTCCGCCTTGACCGTCAGGCCGGCGATGTAGCCGAGGTCCTGGCTGGGCATCACCGCCTGGAACAGGTCCGAGGTGTAGACGGCCTGGCCGACCTGCCAGCCGGTGCCGTCCGGCCCGCCGCGGGTGGGGTGCAGGAACGCGACCACCCGGGCTCGGGTGTCGGCGACGATCGCGTCCGGGTCGGCGCCCGCGTTGATCGCGTGCTGCCAGATCACCAGGTCGACCTCGGCGATGATCGGCAGGTAGCGCGGTTCCAGCACGGTCAGCGCGCAGGTGACGTCGCGCCGCTGGTCGAGGTGGCCGCGCACCGCGTCGAGCACCTCGCGGGTCGGGGTGGGGCGGGGCACCGAGGCGCCCTGGTCGGGGACGATCACCACGTTGACGCTGCCCGGGGAGCGGTCGATGCCGCCGAAGGCCCAGGGGTCGCCGACGTTCCACGCCGGGGCGCTGCCGCCCGGTGGGGTGGGGCCGATCGCGGACTGCAGTCGCGGGGTCAGGCAGCGGCTGGTCTTCACATCGGCGCTGGCCTCGACGGCGAGGTACTCGTAGTCGTCGGCGGTGACGGCGCGGTCGCGGATCTTCAGCGATTCGGGGGCCCGGCGCAGGGTGTCCTCGATCGGCTCCTCGTCGGTGCCGTCGAAGCCGCTGCCCAGGTTGGTGACGGCGGTGATCCCGGCGGGCAGCGCGCCGGCCGGAGTGGTGCCGACGCCGGTGATCCGACCCGGCGCCACATTGCCGCCGGCGCCCGCGTCCACATAGCGGTAGCGAGCGGCCCGGATCCGGGCGCCGGCCGGCGGCACCGCGCCGTTGCCGCGGGTGCTCTGCGGGTCGTAGTCGCCGAAGCTGATCTCGCCGGTGACCGGGTCGAGGCGGTAGACCTGTCCGGGGCCGGGCGGCAGGGTGTCCGCCTGGGTCCACGGCTGCCAGCTGGTCGGGGAGCCCGTGCCGACCTCGAGGGCGAGGTCCGCGTAGGGCGCGGTGAGGTCCGGGCGGCGGTAGAGCGGGCGGTGCTGCAGGGCGAAGGTCTGGAACGGCGCGCCGGTGCTGGTGCCGAGCTCCTCGGGCACCCGGATGCTCAGCGCACTGTGCGCCGAGGCGGAGTTGAAGAGCACCCGGTCGAAGCCGACGGCGGTGGCGGAGGCGGAGGTGTTGGTCAGCCGGACGGCCACCCAGGCGCGGGCGTCGGTCACCGGGGCACCCGGGTCCTGCGGGGTGACCGTGGTCCAGCCGGTGCCGCCGGCCCCGCCGGGCTTCGGGCTCGGCTGCTGGGCCGCCCAGTCGCTCGGCACCGTGAACCGCACGCCACCGTCCCTGGTCAGCCCGCTGGTGGCGTCGCCCAGCAGGGACACCGCCGGCCAGTTCTCGGGCTCGACGCCGCCCTGCGAGTAGACCCAGGCGGCGGTGACCGCGGCCGGGTCGCGCACCGGCAGGTAGAGCCGCAGCTTGAGCTGCAGCTCGGCGGTGGTCGGCTGATCGAAGCCCAGGCAGAGCTCGGCGCTCTGACCGGGCGCCAGCTCCAGCAGGTGCTTCTCGGCGGGTGGGCCGACCAGAGTGGCGGTCAGATCGGTGTACCGGGCGCTGCCCGCCCCGGCCGGGTACGGGCCGACCAGGACCGCGCTGCGCAGGTTGACCGGCAGCACGGTGACGTCCTCGTCGGTCTCGAAGACCACGGGCCGACGACCGTCGTCGGCCTGACTGTGCGCCTGGGTGCCGGTCGGGACCAGCACCGGACCGGCACCCGAGGTGAAGGTCAGTTGGCTCGCGGCCGGGGTGGCGGGGGCCCGGGTGACGCCGAGCAGGTTGAGGAAGGCGAGGTAGTTCTTCTCCGGGACCCGGTTGAGGCGGTAGATCGTGCCCTCGACCAGCCAGGCGAAGAGCTCCAGCAGGGTGGTGCCGAGGTCGCTGGGGTTCTGGTCGGTCCAGGCCGGGGCGTAGGTCGGGATCAGCGCGCGCAGCTCGTCGACCAGGTCCTGCCAGGTCCGGTCGTCCAGGTTCGGCGGGTTGATCCGCCCGCGGGTGGAGTCGAGGGTCACTGTGGCCGCTCCAGGTAGAACGGGAAGACGAGGTTGTGCACGTCCCCGGTGGTCCGCAGACGGTAGGTCAGGTCGATCAGCAGGGCGTCGCGCGGAAGGTCGTTGGCGACCTCGACGGTGAGCAGGTCGATCCGCGGCTCCCAGCGGGTCAGCCCCTCCTGGACGTAGTAGCGGGCCAGGTTGGCGGTGGAGTCGTTGTTGGGGGCGAAGGCGAGGCTGCGCAGGTTGCAGCCGAAGGTCGGGCGCATCACCCGCTCGCCGTACTGGGTGCCGAGGATGAGCCGGATCGACTCCTCGACCCGCTGCACGCCCGCGGACCGGGCCAGGCCCAGCACGCCGAGCCGCAGCGGGAAGGCGATCCCCTGGCCGTAGAGGTCGGTGGTCATCGCGGCCGCCTACGAGGCCTGCAGCTTCGGCTCGCCGGTGGGGGCGGCGAGGTGCGTCTGCGGCGTCGGCGGCACGTCGGTCGGGATCGAGCCGTTGGTGCTCCCGCTGAGGGTGTCGAGGACGACCGGCTCGCCGCCCACCGAGAGCTTGGCCGCCGCACCCTGCTGGACCTGGACGACGGCTTTGCACGCCACGGTGCCCTGTGGCGGGGGCAGCAGCGGGCAGCCGGTCACCGGCATGTCCCCGATGCTGCTGGGGAGCAGTACCGGGACACCGGAGACCGTCAGCTTGGCGCTGCTCGCCGTGGTGACCTTGCCGGGGGTGTGTCCGCAGGTCACCGTGGTGCGCACGGTCAGTACGTGGGGCATCCTCGCCTCCAGCTTCATCAGGTGACGTCCACCTTGGTGGCGTCCATGGTGATCTTGGTCAGTCCGCCGGCTGCCTCCAGGCTGAGCGTCCGGCCCGCCGAGATGGTCAGATCGCCCTTGGCGCTGATGGTGATCGAGCCGTCGGTGGCGTCCAGCGAGATCGTGCTGCCGAGCTTGTCCTCGATCACCAGCGCGCCGAGGTCGGCGGTGTCGTCGAAGGTGATGGTGTGGCCGGCCCGGCTCCTGATCACGCGTCTGCTGTTGGTGTTGTCCGTGTTGGTGGTCGGCGGTGGCTGCTGGGCGGTCCACAGGCCGCCCAGCACGTACGGCTTGCTCAGGTCGCCGTGTTCGAAGGCCACCAGCACCTGGTCGCCGCGTTCGGGCAGGGCGTAGAAGCCCATGCCGTCGCCGGCCATCGGGCGGGCGCAGGGGGCCCAGCCGCTGGTGAACTTGTCGGACAGGCCGGGGTACCGGACCTTGACCCGACCCAGCGGCAACTGGGGTGGCATGTCCAGCAGTTCGTTGTTGTCGGTGACCTCGGCGAGCACCACGCCGTAGAACCGCTGGGCCTCGTTGGGCGCGGGCTCCTCGACCAGCTGCTTGCGCAGCATGCCGAGCAGGCTGGAATGGCTGCGCTGGGTGATCGAGAACTCGGTGGTGAAGCCGGAGCCGTCGATCCGGTGGGTCACCTTGCGCAGCCGGTAGGTGCCGCTGAACCGCTTGCCGACACCCTGGATCCGGACGTAGCGGCCCGCGCTGAGATCCGGCAGGCCGATGCACGAGCCGGTGCCCTCGTACAGCCCCTCCAGCAGGTTGCCGAGCAGCGACTTGGCCAGCACCAGGGCGTCCAGCGGGTTCTCGACCGGCTCGGTGCGGACGCCCTCGCGGACCAGCGTGCCGAGCAGCTCCATGGCGCCGCTGCCGAGCCGCTCGACCAGGTTGTCGAGGTCGAAGTCGGCGGCCAGCGCGGCGCCGTGGATGGTCTGCGCGAGCTCCTGGTTGTAGCCGCGCACCACCTGCAGGCCGGCCAGGCCGGCCGAGGAGATCCGCGGCGCGAAGCTGGACAGGTTGTGCCCCCACTCCAGCACCCGGGCGGCCAGTTGCGGCCGGGGGAACTCGAAGTGCAGCCGGTCCCACTCCACGTAGACGTCGAAGAAGTACTGCTGGGCGCGGGACTTGAGGAAGGCGAAGTCGTTCTCGACCTTGATGGTCTTGGCCGGGAAGCCCGGGGTGGGGTCCACCACCGGGATCAGGCCGTTGAGGGCGGCGAGTTCGGCGGCGATCAGGCTGTCGTTGACCAGGGTGTACTGGGCGGCCTCGGTCTGCGCCCGGCGCATCCGGTAGGACTTGTCGTAGCCGGAGACCGCGACGGTGGGCGGGCCGTCCTGCGGGAAGGAGGGCTCGATGGCGGCGATCTCGCCGAGGAAGGCCGGGGTGAGCCGGTCGCCGTAACCGAGGTGGATCTCCACGGTCTTGCCGAGGTCCAGCAGCGGCGAGTCCAGCAGGGTGTTGTCGGCGTTGCGCAGTACCAGGTGGAAGGAGCCGGCCAAGTCCAGATCGGTCTCCACGGTCAGGCTCAGCGCCTGCTCGGTGAGGTCGGCGGCCATGGTCAGGCCGGCGATCCGCAGCTCGAAGCGCGGGGCGTAGAAGGTCTCGGTGACGGTCATGGCACTCCCCCTCCCGCCGGGACGCCGGCGGACGTGCGTGGCGGGATCACCAGCGGCCGACCGGGCACCAGCGCGAACGGATCGTCCATCCCGTTGACCCGGGCGATCTCCCGCCAGCGGCCGGCATCGCCCAGGTACGTCCCCGCCAGCGCGCTGAGCGTGTCGCCCTGGATGACGGTGTGCACGGTGCCGGTACCGGTGGGCGCGGCGGCCCCCACCGAACTGTCCGACACCGCGCCGACCACGGTGTTCACGGCGGCCGAGACGATCGGCGAACCGAAGAACAGGCCACCGCTGACGGCGATGTCGACCTGCACGTACTCCTGGAAGCGCACCGAGAGGACGGAGCGCACCGGCGTGCCGTCCCGCAGGAACATGGTGAACCGCTGGCCCGCGTCGACCAGCACGCACGGGAGCTGGAACCGGCCGAGCGAGAAGAGCAGCACCGGCGGGGCCTGGCCGGCGGGGTCCTTGTCCAGCAGGGCGACGATGGGCGCGGTGTGCTCCCGCACGTCCGTACCGGTCTCGTAGCTGTCGAAGAACAACTCCATGGCCAGCGTGCGGGTGCGACCACGGACGTACTGCACGGGTGAGGCGTTCAGGCCCGGGATGCCGATCTCGGCGAAGTTGTTGCCCTGGTCGAGCTTGAACTCCTCGGGGTTGTACATCACCGGGAAGCCGACCCCGGTCGCGGTGTTGATCACCAGGGCCTTGGCGAGTTCGTTGCCCATCGGCTCAGCCTCCCCGCTCGAACTCGGTGCGCAGGCGGCGCATCAGATCGTCCATCAGGTCGCGGCGCAGCGCGGTGAGGTCGAGTTGGGGCACCGATGCCGACGGTGCGTCAGGTTCCGGTGAGGACAGGTCGCGGTCCTCGGCGGCGCGCATCGGTGGCGCACCGGCGGGCGCCGGGGAGGGGGCGCCCGCCGGAGGGTGGGGTGGGTGCGCGAGGGGCGCGACGGCGTGCCGGTGCGTGGCGCCCCGGGACGGGGGCGCGCGTCCGGAACGGCGGTGGAGCGGCCAGGGGTGCCAGGGGTACCGCCCGACCGCAGCACGGCGCGCTCGACCGCCAGCGCCTCGCGCTCCTCCTCCTGCTGCCCCGCTCCGGTGGCTCGCCGCCAGGCCGCGCCGGGGCGCAGCAACGCCATGACATGGGTGGCCTCGTGTGCCAGCAGGGCGAAGCCGTCCCGCTCCTGCGGGCGGTAGCGACCGGACCGGAAGTGGATGTCCCGGCCGATGGTCACCGCCTCGGCCCGGTGGGAGCGGGCGAGTGCGTCGGCCTCCGGGCCGTCGTGGATGCGCAGCAGATCGGCGGCCGGGCCGGCCACGGCCCGCAGTCGGCCGCGCAGTTCGCCGGGGAGCGGCCGCCCCGCAGGGGCGGTGCGGCCGCCGGATACCCCGGCCGGGGGCGAGGCGGGGGTAGCGACGGGGACGCGAGCGGGAAGCACGGCCGGGACCGGCGCCGGGAAGCCCTGACCGTCCTCCGGCGGTGCCTGTTCGATCCGTTCGTAGCGGCCCGCCAGCGGTTCGGCCCGGGCCAGCGCCCGCTCGGCCGCCAGCCGCAACGGGCCGGCCCAGGCCAGTGGTTGCAGCCGGCGCGCGGCGAGCACCCGGGCCTGCGAGTCGAGGCGCTCACCCAGGGTGGGTGCTGCCTCCGGCGCGGCGGCCCCAGGCTCCTCGGCCGCAGGCTTCTCGGCTGCGGTCTCCTCGGTCATGCTCAGTCACCTCCTTCGACCTGCGCGGCGATCTCGCGCACCCAGAGCCGACGCTGCTGGTGGTCAAGGCTCAGCAGCTCGGCCAAGGTCCAGTGGACGTGTCGTCCGAGATAGGCCACCTCCTGGTGGACCCGTTCCACGGGGTAGCCTGCTATCCCCCCAACAGCGGTACCTCCGCGTCGTGTTGATGGCCGCAGCTCGGGCACTGAGCGGGGACGAGGCTCGGTGCCAGGCCGTTGATCCGGTTGTAGAGCTCCTGCAGATGGGCCAGGTCCTCGGAGAAGAGGCCCTCGATCACCGCAGGAGTGACCTCGCCGACCTCGCCGAGCCTGGTCACCACCCGGGAGAGCAGCAGCACGATCAGGTAGGCGGGCCAGCCGCGGACCCGCGGGTCCTTGAGGGGGTAGATCTCGTCCGCCGCCGTGGCCAGGCGCATCACGCCACGGCGGTGCAGGGTGCCCGCCGGGTCGACATAGCCCTTCGGCAGCTCGAAGTCCACCTCAGTGGTGAAGCCGGGCGGGGCCGCGCCGGTCACACCCGCACCAGACCCTCGTGGGCGAGCACCAGGGTGTCGATCGCCACGTCGTTGCCCTTGGCGTTGAACGCGGCGCCCTCCCACTTGGTCGGCCAGGCACTCACGAAGTTCCACCGGGCCACCTCGGTGTGGTTGGCCAGGTCGAAGACCACGATCGAGCCGTTCTTCCGGAGCACCGTGCCGTCCACGATCTGCTGCCGCCAGGCCCACAGCTCGGTCGAGTCGGTCAGCCCCCACTTGAGGGTGATGTCGGAGTAGCTGGTCCGCCCGGGGAGCTTGCGGGTGGTGCTGTTGTTGCCGCCCTCGAGGTGCTCGACCACCGCCGTGGTGGAGCCCAGGCCGGTGCACTCGGTGAAGCTGGCCTGGGCGATGCCGTCGAGCTCGACCAGGAAGTTGAAGTTGCGGAACGGGTCGACCCGCTGCGCCGTCTGTGCCATCTCGGGGTTCTCCTCCTGCTCTGCGCGCGGGACGGGGCGCGCTAGCCTTCGCTGAGCTGGGCGCCGCCGGCCCACAGGCCCAGGCGCACGATCACGAACTCGGCGGGGCGGGTCGGCGCCACCCCGATCTCGACGATCACCTGGCCGAGATCTCGCACCGCCGGTGGGTTGAGCTCCTCGTCGATCTTGACGTAGAAGGCCTGCGCCGCCGTCCGGCCGAAGAGCGCACCGGCCTCCCAGGCCCGGGTGAGGAACTCGCTGATGGACCGTTCGAGGCCCTTCCAGAGCGCGGTGTTGTTCGGCTCGAAGACCGCCCAGCGGACGCCCTGGAGGATCGAGGCTTCGAGGTAGGTGACCAGCCGCCGCACATTGACGTACCGCCAGGGCGTGCCGTCGGTCAGCGTGCGGGCTCCCCAGACCAGCGGCGGACCGCCGGGGAAGCGGCGGATGGCGTTGATGCTGGCCTGGTTGAGCAGGCCCTGCTCGCTGTCGTTCAGCGGGTACCCGAGGTCGATCGCGCCGCGCACCGGTTCGTTGGCCGGGGCCTTGTGCACCCCGCGCTGGGCGTCACTGCGGGCCATCACCCCAGCGAGGTGGCCGGAGGGCGGCACCGTCACGGTGCCCGGGGTGGCGGCGGGCGCCAACGGGTCGCTGATCACCAGCCACGGCCAGTACAGCCCGGCGTAGCCGTTGTGCGAGAGCAGTCCGGCGCGCTGTTTCTGGAGCGGGCCGTCGGCCTTGAGCGGGTTGCTGTCCGGTGCGCCGTCCAGGATCGCGAAGCGGTTGCGCATGTCCTCGCAGTGCGCGATCACGGTGCTCTGGGCGGCCGGGTCGACCAGGCCGGGCACGGCGACCAGGCTCACGTCGGGGACTCGGGTGAGCTGGTCCAACGCGCCGGGCAGGCCGGTCATGTCGGTCACCGGGACGATGTACGCGGTGGTGCCGCCGTTCTCGAAGAAGCCGCGCACCGCGTAGGGCAGGTTGAGACCGGCCTGCCAGCCGCCGAAGTTGGCGGTGTACTGCGTCCAGTTGGTGACCAGCACCGGCTTGCCCATGGTGAGGTCCGGCGCCAGGCTCGTGGTGGTGCCGATCAGGGCGGGGGTGCTGGTCCCCACGCCGGCGATCGGGCCGGCCGGCGTGATCTCCTCGATGTACACGCCTGGCGCTTTGTTCTGGTAGTCGACCATCGGCTCCTCCAGGAGGACTGTTCGGGCAGGAGGACTGTTCGGTTGAGCGGGCTCACGGACCCGCCAGGACCACGTTGTGCAGCTGGTTGTCGGCCGCGTAGCTGACCGGCTGTCGCAGGTCGGGACGGCCGGTGATCCGGACCAGCAGGGTGTAGGGGCCGAAGGCCAGCGCCGGGAAGGCGAAGCCGCCGAGCAGGTCGGTGGTGGTCTGCTCGCCCGCCTCGACCACGGTGACCTGCGCCGCCGCGACGGGCGCCAGCGCACTGGTCAGCACCCGGCCGGCGAGCGCCGGGAAGGTCAGCGAGGTGGACTCCAGTTGGACCGCCTGGACCGCCGGGTACCGATCGGCGGTGTCGAAGGGCTGCAGACCGATGGTGACGGTCAGTGAGAAAGCTGGTCGGGGGGCGATCCCCAGCGCCGTCCAGAACTGGCCCATGCTCTGACCCTCCTTCAGCTGGGCCACCATCGCGGGCAGCGGATGCAGCTGAGGCGGGTTCAGCAGACCGCCTTGCAGGTAGCCCGGGTCGATCTCCGGGAACCGGCTGAGCCAGAGCAGCGCCTGACCGAGCAGCCGGTGCTCCTCCTCGGCCTTCAGGCCCGCCGCCTTGGTCGACCAGGTGGTGACCAGGTACCCGCAGTCCACCCGTAGCGGCGGCCGGGTAACGGTGACGCTGCCGTTGGCCCGGGTGAGCAGCGGAGCATCGTCGCGCAGGGTGCGGTTCTCCTGGACGTCGTGCAGGAAGAGGTTCACCGTGGCCTGGGGCGGGGTGAAGGACTTGTCGGGCGTGTCGAAGCTGATGTCGGCGGCTCGCAGGTCGGCCGGCGCGGCGGCGTCGGCCAGCATCGCCTTGAGCGTGGCATCCAAGTCCTGGAACATCGGCACCTCCCTCGGTCGATCGGCTCGCGGCGGGCTGTCGTTCGTCAGCGGAGCGGCGTCAGGGCCGCTCCGCGCCGGTATCGGGGATCGGCGCGGGCCTGACCTTGCCCAACTTCCGGTACTCCCGGTCGGCCGCCTGCTGGAGGTGGGCCACGCCGATCGGGGTGTCGGCGGCGGCTGCCAGGTAGGCGGCGTGCAGCACGATGTTCTTGATGTTGCCGCCGGGCAGCGGGAACTGCCGGGCCAGCGCGGCCAGGTCGAGCGCGGGCGAGCGCGGTGCCTCGGACGGGAAGCAGCGCTGCCAGATCCGCTCGCGCTCGGCCTCGCCGGGGAACGGGAACTCCACCACGAACTGCAGCCGCCGGGTGAAGGCCTCGTCCAGGTGTCGGCTCAGGTTGGTGGCCAGGATCGCCAGGCCCTCGTGCCGCTCCATCCGCTGCAGCAGGTAGGCGATCTCCAGGTTGGCGTAGCGGTCGTGCGCGTCGCGGACCTCGGAGCGCTTGCCGAAGAGCGCGTCGGCCTCGTCGAAGAAGAGGATCGCGTCCGTCTCGGCGGCCGCCGTGAAGACCCGCTCCAGGTTCTTCTCGGTCTCCCCGATGTACTTGCTGACCACCGAGGAGAGGTCGATGGTGAACAGGTCGAGGCCGAGCTCGCCGGCGATCACCTCGGCCGCCATGGTCTTGCCGGTGCCGGGCGGCCCGGCGAAGAGCGCGGTCAGGCCCTTGCCCTGGGAGAAGCGGCGGTCGAAGCCCCAGTCCGCCAGCACCCGGGGGCGGTGCGCGACCCAGGCGCAGACGTCCCGCAGTTGGGCGAGCGGCTCCTCGGGCAGGACCAAGTCCGGCCACCGGTACCTCGGCTCGATCAGGCGGGCCAGCAAGGCCAACGCGTGGCCGCCCTGGGCCCTGGCCGCAGCGAACAACTCGGCGCGTTCGAGTCTCTCGGGCTCGGCCTCGTCCACGGCGGCGGTGCGCAGCCGAGTGGCGGTGAGCGCCGTCAGCACGGCGTCCTCGATCTGCTCCGGCCCGAGCCGGAACCGCCCTGCCAGCGCGTCCAGTTCGGCGGGGTCGGCGCTGACGCCCTGCGCGGCCAGCGCCCGCTGCCAACCGCGGCGCCGCATCGGGACGGCCGCCGTGCCCGGCAGCGCGGCCTCGAACCGGATGCTGTGCACGCCCAGCGGCTGAGCTGCGAGCGGCGCCCACGGCCTGGTGCCGGACAGGATCACGGCGCCTTGGTAGTCGGCCAGCCGCCGGGTCAACGCGCGTGCGGTGGCCGCGTGTTCGGCGGCGTGCAGCTGGTCCGCACCGTCGAGGTGCAGCAGCGCGCCCTGCAGGCCGGCCTCGCGCAGCAACAGCTCCACGGTGGTCTCCGGCGCGGGCTCCGGGGCCTGCAGCAGCAGCTCGAGGTCGACCAGCAGGAGCGGGATCTCGAGGGCGGCGGCCAGCGCCTGCGCGGTGCGCGACCGCCCGGCGCCGCGCGGGCCGTGGAAGAGCAGCCGCAACGGGTGGCGGCCCCAGGAGCGTTCCAGCAGGCGCAGCAGTGCGCCTGCGGTGTCCGGGGTGAGCGGCCCGTCCGCGAGATCGGCGGGCTGGTGCCGGTCCGGGGTCAGGAGGCGGCAGCAGAAGGCCAACCGGCGGTCGAGGCCGGCCTGTCGGAGCAGCACGTCGATGATCTGGGGGTCCACGGCCAGACCGTGGCTGAGCAGCGAGGGAGTGACCGCTCGCTGGTCCGATGACAGCGCCAGCACCCGGTGGCGCAGCAGCGGGGCGGCCGGGCCGAAGCAGCCGCGGGCGGCCAGCCGCTGTTCCGGACTGCTGGTCAGAACGTCCAGGGCGAGGTTGACGGTGAGGTGACGGCGAGTCATGTCGTCCTGCAGGAAGCCGAAGAGCCGCTCGTAACGCAGGTCGACCTCGGGGGCGAGGGCGAGCAGGACGGTGTCGAGCTCGAACTCCGACAGCCCGTAACCGGCGCGCAGCCAACGCCAGGCCGGCTCGAGCTCGACGATCCGCTCCCAGCCCGGCTCGATCGGCACGGCGTCCCCCGGCTGCTCCGACGGCAGCAAGGCATCGCCCGCGGGGACCGCGAAGAGGCGCTCGGCCTGCTCGGCGGTCATGTAGAGCCCACGGAAGGCGTCCGCCTCGGCGCCGAAGCGCTCGCGGGCGGCATCCATCGCCCGGGCGAGGAGCTGGTCGAGGCGACAGAAGGCGGGGCGGGTGGACGTGCGATCGGACGCGCGCTCGGACGAGCACTCGGACGTGCGAGCGGAAACCAGGGATTCGGACATACGCGCACCTCCTTTTGGCAGAGCATGGCATTGAAGCCCGGCCCTGCCACTGCGCCGATTGGATCACGATCCTGCCATTAGGAGTATGTAGTCTCTGCGCGAAGTGTCAATGGGTTATCAGGGATATTCCAGGGCCCCGAGAATTGGCTCACTCGCGCGAGTGACATACCAATGAAAAGCCAATTTGTCAGCTCATCAGATTAGGGCTTCGGCTTATAGAAATTCGCATAGGGAAGAATGAGTTCCTGTGCGGGATCGAGGCCCAGCTCGATGAACATCTCGTCCTGCAGACGCAGCTGCAGACTGGCCTTGACCCCCGGTGACAGGTGCGCGGCGGCACCGATCGACTCCGACACCGCGTTATGGACCTCCCAGGCAGTGGCGGTGGCTCTGCCCTCGGCCTGCATCCGCTGGAAAGCCAGTTTCCAGCCGGCGTCCATCTCCGTGTTGATGGCCCTCGGCTCCAGCAGGACCAGTGCGGCGTCCTTCTTGAACCCGGGGATGTGCTTACCCACCGCGTCCGGGAACAGGTGCAGTCCCTGGGTGCCGGGCGGCGCACCGATCTCGGCCCTGGCTTCCGCCGCCTTGGCATACGGCGCCAGCGACAGCCGCTCACCGGCGGCGACGACCTCTCCGGTGGCGCCCTCCTCCCGAAGCATCGCCAGGAAGTCCTGGTACTCGTCCTCGGGGGTCCGCGCCACGGCCTTCTTCGGTGCGCGTGGCGGCCGGGCCGGCGGTGCGGCCGTGCGCGGCCCGGCGGCCGGCAGGTCGGCCGGGGGATTTCGGCCTCCCTGCACAACCCGCAGTGGAGGCTTGCCGCCCGGTGGCTTGGCCGAGGCCACCGTGGGACTCGGGCCGCTCGGACCGCTCGGACCGTCGTAGGTACCGGTCGCGAGCTCGACCTGCTCGGCGGGGACGGCCTCGGGCAACGCCTCGGGGATCTCCTCCGCCACCGGAACTTCCTGCTCGGCCGGGGCCGGGGCCGGAGCAGGCTCGACGGCCTCCACCGGCCGCTCCGCCGGCCGGAGCGGCGTGACCTCGCGCTCCCCCACCGGCCGCTTGGCCAGCCCGCGCTGCTGAGCCTTGGTCAGCTCCGAAGTAGGCGGCCGCCGCACCCCCTTGAGCTGCGGCACCGCCGGTGCGGGCGCGGGCGCGGCCAGCGCAGCTGGGGCCGGCGCGGCCGGCGTAGGCGCAGGCTCCGCCCCGGGTGACCGCCCAGCCGCCTCGTCCGCCAGTCCCCCGCCGCCTTCCCGGCCCCCGCCGCGGCCGCCGCGCCCTCGTGCTCCACCACGCCCAGCAGCCGGCGCAGGAAGAGCCGGAAGCGTTCGAGCAGTCTGCCCAGCGGCCCGGCCACCGCCTCCAGCGGCTTGGCCAGCTTGATCCCGCCGGCGATCACCGCGGCGATCGCCCCCTCCACGACCCTGACGGCCTGTCCGAAGCCGGCGAGCGCCCGCGCGCCGCCGGCGGCCAGTCCGCCCAGGCGCCCCAGCTTGTCGGCGATCGCGATGATCGCGTTCCCGGCCCCGTCGGTGAGCGCGAGGATCAGCAGGTTGCTCACCACGACGCCGAGGGCCTTCCCGAGGTCGCGGCCGAACCGACTCCACCGGCCGGTGAAGCCGGTGTCCACGAGCCGGCCCGCCTTCGAGGCGAGGAAGCTGGCGACACCGCTGGTCTCGCCCTCGACAGTGGTGGTCAGCACGTGCCAGACGCTCTCGGCGGGCTTCTCCTCCTCCTTCTTCTCCGGCCCCTCCTTCTTGCCGGTGAAGAAGCCGACGATCTTCGCGGCCGCCTCGCGCCCGCTCTGGCCCGCCGCCGCCTCCAGCCGCGCGCTCAGTTCCGTGCCCTTGGACTCCAGCAGTTCGAAGACCGCCGTACGGTCCTCCTTGAGCTTCTTCACAGCCGCCCACAGCTGGCCGGCGAACCCCGAGACCTCGTGGCCCAGGCTCGTGGCCTCGTCCGCCAGCCACTTCGCCTTCGCGCCGAGCCAGTAGCCCAGCCGACTCCCCAGCTCCGGGAGTCGCTCGACCAGCGCGGCGAGCGAGAACAGGTCGGTCACCGGACTCACCAGACCGAGGGCAAGGCCCGCAGCGGCTCCGCCGAGCATGGGGCCGAGGTTGCCCGGCTTGCGAAGCTCCGCCAGGTCGGCCTGGATCCGAGCCGCTGCCTCGCCGGAAGCGGCCTCACGTCGCAGCTGCCCGACGAAGCCGCGTACCGCCGCCTTCATCGCGCGTTGGGCCAGACCGCTGCCCAGCGGCGCGGTGGCGAGGTCGAGTGCCGCCTCGCCGAGGGTTCCGAACCGCTCCTCGGCGGGCGCCTGCCCGGGCACCTCCTCCGTCTTCCCCTGCCGGGCCACCCCGACGGCCGCGCCGACCGCCACCGGGGCCGGCCTCTGACCCGCCGTCAGGCTCGCCGCCCCCGCCCGCGCGGCTCGCTCGGCGCCCGGCGACCCCGCCGCCGTGGTGCCGCCGCGGGCCTGCTGGGCGGCGTGGGTCAGCTCATGGGCCAGCACCGCCCGGCCGACCGGCTCGCTCGGACGGTACTCGCCGGGGCCGAAGACGATGTCCTGCCCGACCGTGTAAGCCCTGGCATCCAGCGCGCTCGCGGCGGCTTCGGCAGCCGGGCCGGTGTGCACCCGGACCCGGGAGAAGTCGGCGCCGAGGTGGGCCTCCATCTCGGCCCGCACCGCCTGGTCCAACGGCCGCCCCTCGCCGGCGGCCGGCTCGCCGGTGACCCTGGTCGGGTGCAGCAGTGCCGCCACCGCCCGGTTGCCCGCACCGGAGGCGGCGATCCACTCCACCGAGCCCACCAACGGCCCGGGGGCGGCGGCCCGGCCGCTCTGCTGGGACCGGCGCCGGACGGTCCGTTGCTCCCGCGCCGCCGCTGTCGTCTGCTCGACCTCCACGGCTCACCGCCCGATTCGGCTCCCCCGACCAGCTCTGACCAGGTGTCACCAGGGTAACCGGGCATGTCAGTTCGTGGTCTGTCGAACAATGGGGGCGCGCGAGACATTCGACGGTAGTTCGGCCACGCTCCGCACGCCCCCGGTCAGCCGGTCAGCCGGTCACCCACTCGCCAGCGCCCGACCGGCCTTCTCCCAGTTCGCGTGCAACTGGTCCAGATACGACCGCGAAGCCGAACCCAGCGAGGTTCCGCGCGCGAACGCGAGCATGTTCCCGGCTCCCGCGTTGTACCCGAGGGCCAGCAGTTCGTTCTCGTTCAGCCCGCCCGACCGGTTCGCGGGCAGCTGCGCGGCCAGATCGTGCAGGAACCAGGCGGCCGCCTCGATCGCCAAGTCCCGGTCGTCCGGCAGCTCCTCCCAGCGACGGTCGGCGAAGTCACGGCCCGCCTTGGTGTCCTCGAAGGCGGCCCGGTGCATGTTGGCGATCCCGAAGGCCGAGTCCGGCTTGAGCCGCTGCCAGGCCCGCTCCAGCGCCGGGTCGTGCGGCTTGTACGACTCGTTGTACAGAATCGCCATCAGCAGCTGCGGATCGATCCCGGCCTGCCCCGCCCGCGACCTGACCTGGGCCGCGAACCGCGCCGGATCGTAGTCCGCAGCGGCAGCCGACGATGCCGACGGCGACGCGGCCGACGGCGATCCGGACCCCGCCGGCCCGGCGCTGGGCGAGCCGGTGCCGGAGGCCGTCACACCGGGCCGCTGCGGCAGACCCCCGCCCCGCACCCCGTGCACCACGAACCCGAGCACCAGCACCGCCGCCGCCCCGGCCACCGCCCGCCCGTACCTGCGCACCCGCACCATCCCCTCCCGGCTCTGCCTCCTCCCACAGTAGACTCGAAGATCCACTCATACCCGGAAAGGGCCCGTCCTTGCCGCATCCCGCACAGCCGCCGCAGGCCGACGGCTATGTCTTCGACCGGTCCTGGGCCCGCGAGCACGAGCGACTGGCCGCCCTGGAGCAGGTTTTCGACGAGGCGACCACCGAACGCCTCACCGCCCTCGGCGTCGGCGAGGGCTGGCACTGCCTGGAGGCCGGTTGCGGCGGCGGCAGCACGGCCCGCTGGCTAGCCCGCCGGGTCGGGCCGACCGGCGAGGTGCTGGCCACCGACCTCGACCCGCGCTTCGCCGAGGGCCACGGCCTGCCCAATCTGACGGTCCGTCGGCACGACCTGCTGGCCGACCCGCTGCCGAGCGCGGCCTTCGACCTGGTGCACGCGAGGGCGCTGCTCGAGCACCTGCCGGGCCGGGCCGAGGCACTGCGCCGACTGGTCGAGGCCACCCGGCCGGGCGGTTGGGTGGTGATCGAGGACTTCGACATCGAGGGCCCTATGGTGGCGGCGATCGCCCGCTACTGGCCCGCCGGGCACCGCGCCCTGGCCGACCGGCTGTACCGGGCCCTGGAGGCCGGCTTCACGGCGGCGGACGCGGACGCCGGGTACGGCCGCCGGCTCCCCGACGCGTTGGACGAGGCCGGTCTGACCGAGGTCGGCGCCCGCCTGCACGCACCCCTGCTGCCGGGCGCCACGCCGTTCCTCGTCCTCACGCTGCGCCAGCTGCGCACGCCGCTGCTGGCCACCGGTCTGATCACCGCTCAGGAACTGGACGAGGCAGTCGACCTGATCCAGCGCCAGGACGTCCGCTACGTCCCCAATGTGATGGTCACGGCCTGGGGGCGCCGCCCGCCGCGTTGACCGGCACCGCCAGCCAACGCTCGCAGGCCCGGGTGAGGTCGAGCAGCAGCCGGACCACCTCGGGCGCGGCGCCGGCGCTGCCCGCCTGGAACGGCGTGTCCTCCGTGTAGGCCTCGCGGACCAGTCGCAGGTGCCGGCCACGGAAGACCACCAGGGCGCGCAGCAGTTCGGCCACCCCGTGGGCCGAGCGCAGCAGGGTCGGTGAGGCCTCGGGGCCTGCGGCGTGCAGCGCGCGGACCACGGCCGTGACGGCCGACTCGCCGCCCGCCCGCTTGTGGTAGAGCAGCGCCCAGTCGGGCAGGCCGTAGTCGAGCAGGTCGTTCTGGAGCGCGAGGTGTTCGGGGTCGGTCCGATCGCTGGACCAGAGCAGCTGGTCGATCAGGTGCAGCGGCAGGTGGGCGGCCGCCGGGCCGTAGTACAGGTGGCCGCCGACCCGCACCTGCTCCATGTAGGGCCGTAACCGGGCGGTGAAGAAGGCCGCCGGATCGACTCGCTCCGCGACCGCCCCGATCACCTCGGGCAGCGGCGCGAACTGCTCGGCCGCCACCACGAGCGCCTCGGCGTACTCCGGCCGGGCCGGGTCGAGCTCGGCCAGCCGGGCCAGCGCCAGGGCGGCCCGCTCAACGGCTGGGGCACCGACCCGGACGGAGTGGATCAGCACGTTCTCCTCGGCGGCCCCGGTGTACATCCGCTGTCGCGGGCCCGGCGGGTTCCATGCCCCGTAGTGCAGCACCGTGTCGCGCGGCACCATCCCCACCGACTCGCCGAGGCGCAGCAGGACCGGCTCGGCGGAGGGCAGTGCGGTCAGCGGCTCGACGCCGTGGCGGCGCAGCGAGCCCAGCGGCATCCCCAGGTCCCGGAGGGCGGCCAGCCGGTCGATGGTGCCGGCCAGCGGCGCCCGGGGCACCGCGTCGAGCAGTTGCGCGAACAGGCCGACCAGTCCTGGTAAGTCGGCCCGCCGGTTCAGCTCGGGCAACCGCGCGAGCTGCCGGTCCGCGCCGAGCGGATCGGCGTCGGCCACCTGTCTGCAGAACGTCTCGCTGAGTCTCATGAGCCCTACCTCACAGATCAGTCCCACTGTCGCACGGGTGCGCGACATCCCTTGCCGGTCAACCGGGCGGCCGGACCATTCCCAGGTCTCGGCCAGGACGGCCCGTTCGGCCCGGATCCAGGCCTCGTCGATCCCCGCCCCGGCGTCGGGATCGGTCTCCAGCCAGGCGGCGAGCTGGGTGCGGCCGAGTTCGGCGGTGTCCTGTTCGTTCCGCGGCGTCCTGTTCGTTCGGCGGCTCGACCAGCAGGGTCATGCCGGGCCCAGCTCGCAGCGGTGGGTGAGGAAGTTGCCCAACCACCCGCCCTGCTCGCCGTCCTGGTAGGTCCGGGCCACGCCGACCAGCCGTCCGTCCTCGGCACGCAGCTCCAGGCCGAGGACCGGGCCGGCCACTCGCGCGTCCGCAGTGGGCAGTTGCAGCGGCAGCGAAGCCCGCAGCGCCCAGCTGGGGGAGGCGGCCGCGGCGGCGGTGGCCGTGGCGCCGCCGAGGCCCGCCTCGATCCGCCGGTCCGCCAGCACCCGCAGTCGCAGCGGGATTTCGCCCTCGGGGGTGTCGATCGTCCCGGCCCACTCCCCCGGCGGCAGCTCCATCGGCCGGGCCGGCTGCGTGGTGTCGACCAGGTACCGCTCCGGGCCGCAGCCGGGCACCAGCTCGCTCAGCAGGTGGTGCAGGATCGCGTCCCGGGCCGTCTTGTTGGTGCTGTTGCAGAGCACCGCCACCGAGAGCTCCCGCTCGGGCACCGCGACCAGCATCGCCGCGACACCGCCCATGCCGCCGCCGTGGCTGTGCACCACCGGGCCGGCGCCCCGCGAGACGGACCAGCCGAGCCCGTAGTCGAGCGGCTCACTGATCGGCAGGCCGGCGTGCATCGCGGCCACCGTCTCCGGGCGCAGCAGGGAGCGGTAGCGCTGGGCGAAGAGCGCGAGGTCGCCGGCCGTCGCCCAGGCGTCCGAGGCGCCGGGGTGCGGAGTGGAGCAGACCGGGTAGACCCGGCCGTCGGCGGTGTACCGCTGGGCGACGGGGGCGCTGCCCGGGTACTCGGCGGCGAGGTGGCTGTCCGCCATGCCGAGCGGCTCGAAGAGACGCTCGCGCAGGTAGCCGCCGAGCGACTGCCCGGTCGCGGCCTCCAGCGCCCTGCCCACCAGGTAGTAGCCGAGGTTGGCGTACTCGAATCCACTGCCGGGCTCGCGCAGCCGGGTCAGATAGCGGGCCGGGTCGATCGGGGACTCGCCGGCACCGTAGTGGAAGGCGTAGAAGGCGCCGAACCCGCCACGATGCTGCAGCAGTTGACGGATCGTCGGGGATGGTTCGGGGTCCCGTCCGGGCACCGGCGCGTCCAGCTCCAGCAGGCCGGCGTCGGCGGCCAGACAGGCGCCAGTGGCGGTGAGGGTCTTGGCGACCGACGCGAGCCGGTAGGCGGTCTGCGGGGTGGCCGGGCGCCGTGCGGCCACGTCGGCCCAGCTGTGTGCCTGCTGCAGCACCAGCTCGCCGCGCTCGGCGACCGCGATCGAGACTGACGGGCAGTCATGCTCCGCCAGTGCCTTGGTACAGAACTCCGCCAGTCCGTCCAGCATCCTCACCCTCCCGCGCCATGATCGGATCGCCGTTCCGGACTCTACTGCTGTGCGTTCGAACAAAGGTCGGCGCCCCTGACCAGCGGCCGTCCCGGACCCCGTGCCGCAGGCCGCCGGCTCCTGGCCGCAGACCGCAGGCGCCGACTCCCGGCCGTCCGGAACTACCCTGGGTATCCGAGGTGAGGACCATGACCATCCCGTTCCCGTCCGACCCCGACGCGGCGCCGCCGCGGCCCCCGTTGCCCCCCGAGCCGCTGCCGCCGGAGCCGGGCCCGCCGCCCCGCACCCGCCGGTGCCACCGCCCGACCCGGTCGGCCCGGACCCCGACGGCCCCGAGCCGCCCAGCCCGCCGGTACTGCGGTAGGAGCGGTCCGGCACTGTGGCAGGACCGTCCGATCTCAGACCGAGGTAGGCCATCCCGGGGACCTCGGCCGACTCCGCGCGGCGGACCCGGCCGGCGGGCCGAGCCGCTGCCTACCGTGGAGACACCGACCCGGATCGATCCCCAGGAGGGCGCATGACCGCGATCCCGCTCAGCGAACTGTCCGGAAGCTACGTCTTCGATCCGGCCCACACCAGGATCGGTTTCGTCGCCCGCCACGCGATGGTGACCAAGGTCCGGGGGCAGTTCAAGGAGTTCGAGGGCACCGCGACGATCGACGGCGACGACCCGGCGCGCTCCTCGGCCCGGGTCGTGCTCAAGGCCGCGAGCATCGACAGCGGCGTCGAGCAGCGCGACAGCCACCTGCGGACCAACGACTTCCTGGACGCGCCGCACTTCCCCGAGATCGTCTTCGAGTCCAGCGGGATCGAGGCGCTCGGGGGCTCGAACTACCGGCTGAACGGCAACCTGACCATCAAGGAGACCACCCGGCCGATCAGCCTGGACGTGGAGTTCGACGGCAGCGCCCGGGACCCCTACGGCAATCTGCGGCTGGGCTTCGAGGGGTCGACCACGATCAACCGCAAGGACTTCGGGGTCAACTGGAACACCGCGCTGGAGGCCGGCGGGGTGCTGGTGAGCGAGAAGGTGGTGCTGGAGTTCGACGTCTCGGCGATCCGGCAGGACGAGGCCGGCCAGAGCTGAGCCGCCCGGGGCCGCCGCCTTGGCCTCCGGCGTAGGCGCGACCAGGGGCGAGGTCCGCGGGGCCGAGCCGGCCGGGCCCGTCGAGCAGGCCGCCCGGCCCGCCCGGTTACCATCGGTCGGTGTCCCGACTCCGACGCCCGCTGCGCACCCTGCAGGCCCTGCCCGCCCCCGTCCGGTGGCTGGCCGCGCCGGCGGCGCTGCTTGCCTGCACCGGAGCCGTGCTGCTCAGCGACGGGACCTACCAGCCGCCGCTGACCGCGCCGACGCCGGACGCCAAGGCGGCGGCACTCTGCCGGACGCTGATGGGCGCCCTGCCGCCGGACCTGCTCGGGCGGTCGCGCACCACTCCCTCCCCGTACGTGGCCGTCTGGCCGACGAAACCCCGCACCGTGCTGCGCTGCGGGGTGCCGCGGCCGAAGTCGCTCGACCAGCACCAGGGCGACCTCGGGCCGAACATCGACGGCGTCCAGTGGTACCTGGAGGGCGACGGCCACGGCGGCCACCGCTTCACCCTGACGCTGCACGCGCTCTACGTCGAGGTGGCCGCTCCTGCCGGAGCCACCCCGTACCCGACCGACGCGCTGGCCGCTGTCTCGCCGGCGGTGCTCGCCACCATCCCCGACCTCAGCGGCGAACTCGGGGACCAGCAGGACCAGTGACCGTCCGGCTCGTTGCGCGCGGGCGATGGTTGCTTGGGTGCGCCGTGGGAGCGCGCCCACTTTTGCGCAACGGCTGCTGCGCTAGGTCTTGACGGAAATTGCCAGCCCTGGCTTCATGTCTTTCGGCACCGGCATGACTGCCCTTGCCCAAAGTGGAAGCGCTCCCACGGATCTTGAGCGCTCCGCGCACCTCAGCAAGGCGCAACCCGGGCCCACCCCCACCCAGCCGAAGGGACCCGAAAGTGCCCCACCCCCTGCACCCCCCCGTGCCCCGTCCGCTCCCCCGCCCGCTGCTCCGCCACCCGCTGCTGCGGCGCCTCCGAACGGCGGCCGCAGCGGCAGCCCTCGGAGCCGCCGCCCTCGTCCCCGTGGTCGGCGCGCAGAGCGCCCAAGCCGCCCCCACCCACGTCACCAACCCCTACCTCGGCGCCGCGCCGTTCCTGAACCCCGACTTCGTCGCCGAGGTCAACGCCCAGGCCGCCGCCGACGGTGGCGCGACCGGCGCGGCGGAGGCCAAGGTCGCCTCGAACCAGACCGCGATCTGGCTGGACCGGATCGGCGCCATCACCGGTGACAGCACCCACCGCGGCCTGCAGGCAGAACTCGACGCCGCCGAGGCCCAGGCCGCGGGCAGCGCCAACCCGGTGCTGTTCGAAGCGGTGATCTACGACCTGCCCGGTCGGGACTGCGCGGCGCTCGCCTCCAACGGCGAGATCCCCGCCACCGCCGCAGGACTGACCCAGTACGAGTCGCAGTACATCGATCCGATCGCCACCCTGCTGGGCAACAGCAAGTACAGCAACCTGCGGATCTCCACCATCATCGAGCCGGACTCGCTGCCCAACGCGGTGACCAACCAGAGCAAGCCGGCCTGCGCCACCGCCACCCCGTACTACGAGACGGGCGTGGAGTACACGCTCACCAAGCTGCACGCGATCCCGAACGTCTACACCTACCTGGACGTCGGCCACTCCGGCTGGCTCGGCTGGTCGAGCAACATGGGCCCGGCCGCCCAGGAGTTCGCCAAGGTCGCCAAGGCCACCCCGGCGGGCTTCGCCAGCGTCGACGGCTTCGTCAGCGACACCGCCAACACCACGCCCACCGACGAGCCCTTCCTGCCCAACTCCACCCTCCAGGTCGGCGGGAACCCGCTCGACTCGGTGAACTTCTACCAGTACAACCCGTACTTCGACGAGCACACCTACGACGAGGCCATGCACGCCGCCGTGGTCAGCGCGGGCTTCCCGAGCACCGTCGGCATGCTGATCGACACCTCCCGCAACGGCTGGGGCGGCTCCGCCCGGCCCACCTCGCTGAACTCCAGCCCGACCACGGCCACCGCCTACGTGGCCGCCAACAAGGTGGACCAGCGCCCGTTCCGCGGCGACTGGTGCAACATCAACGGCGCGGGCATCGGCTACCGTCCGCAGGCGCAGCCGTACGGCGCCGCCGACCCGATCATCGCCTACGTGTGGATCAAGCCCCCGGGCGAGTCGGACGGCGACTACCCGACCGCGACCCACCCCCACGGCGACCCGCACTGCGACCCGGCCGGCACCCAGACCGACGGCAACGGCGGCACCTACCCCACCGACGCGATCCCCGGCTACAACGTCGCCGCCGGCGACTGGTTCCCCGCCCAGTTCCAGCAGTTGGTGCAGAACGCCTACCCGTCCTTCGGCGCCCCCACCGGCGGCGACACCACCCCGCCGAGCACCCCGACCGGCCTGACCGTCACCGGGACCACGGCGAGCAGCGTGTCGCTCTCCTGGACGGCGGCCACCGACAACGTCGGCGTCACCGGCTACAACGTCTACCGCGGCGGCAGCAAGGTGGCCACGGTGACCAGCACCGGCTACACCGACACCGGGCTCACCGCCGCCACCGCCTACCAGTACACGGTCAGCGCCTTCGACGCGGCGGGCAACGTCTCGTCGGCCTCCGCGGCGGTCACGGCGACCACCGCGAGCAACGGCGGCGGGGGCGGCAGCAGCGGCTGCAAGGCCACCTACGCGATCACGAATGACTGGGGTGCCGGCTTCAACGCCAATGTCACGGTCACCAACACCGGCACGGCGGCCACCAAGTCCTGGACCGTCAGCTGGACCTGGGCCGGCAACCAGCAGATCGGCAACGCCTGGAACGCCACCGCCGCCCAGACCGGGAGCTCGGTGAGCGCCGCGAGCATGAGCTACAACGGCGCGCTGGCCGTCGGTGCCAACACCAGTTTCGGCTTCGGTGCCAGCTACTCCGGCAGCAACACCGCGCCCACCCTGACCTGCACCGCGAGCTGACCCACCGATCGGGGCCGGCCGGGACCACCCACCCGTCCGGCCCTTCTCTCCCCCCAGGAGCTCTCCATGACCTCCCGCACCATGCTCGCGGCCGCCGCCGTCGGGGCGGGCGCGCTCGGCGCTGCCCTGCTACTGCCGCCGGGCACCGCCGCGACCGCAGCCACCGCCGTTGCCTGCAACGTGAGTTACAGCACCAACGACTGGGGCAGCGGATTCACCGCCAACGTCACCATCGCCGACACCGGAACCGCCGCCATCAACGGCTGGACCCTCAGCTACGGCTACACCGGCAACCAGACCCTCCAGAACGGCTGGAACGGCAACTGGACCCAGACCGGCAAAACCGTCACCGCCACCAACCCCAACTACGCCACCACCATCAACCCCGGCGCGAGCTACACCACCAGCGCCAACTTCAGCTACTCCGGCGCGAATTCCGCCCCCACCGGGTTCACCGTCAACGGCACCGCCTGCGGTCCGCAGCCTTCCCCCACGCCCACGCCGACACCCACACCCACACCCACACCCACGCCGTCCCCCACCCCCACGCCGCCCGGCCCCGCCCCCGCGCTGCACGTCTCCGGCAACCGCCTCGTCGACTCCGCCGGACGGACCGTCACCCTGCACGGTGCCAACCGCTCCGGCGCCGAGTTCGCCTGCGTCCAGGGCAACGGGCTCTTCGACGGCCCGGTCGACCAGGCCTCGATCGACGCGATGAAGAGCTGGCACCTCGGCGCCGTCCGGATCCCGCTCAACGAGGACTGCTGGCTGGGCCTCTCCAACGTCGACCCGGCCTACTCCGGCGCCACGTACATCAACGCCGTCAAGTCCTACGTGTCCCTGTTGCACCAGAACGGCCTGAACACCATCCTCGACCTGCACTGGACCGACGGCGTCTACACCGGCAACTCCTCCGGCTGCCCGAGCGCCACCGCGACCTGCCAGAAGCCGATGCCCGACGCCGCCAACGCCATCCCGTTCTGGCGCTCGGTCGCCACCACCTTCAAGGGCGACGACGCCACCGTCCTCGACCTCTTCAACGAGCCCTACCCGTCCCGCGCCACCGGCAACGATTCCACCGGCTGGGCCTGCTGGCGCGACGGCGGCAACTGCGCCGGCATCGGCTACCAGGTGGCCGGCATGCAGTCCATGGTCGACGCGGTGCGCGGGACCGGCGCCGACAACGTGCTGATGCTCGGCGGCATCGAGTACTCCAACGACCTCAGCCAGTGGCTGACCCACCAACCCAGCGACCCACTGCACCAGTTGGCTGCCTCCTGGCACTCCTACAACTTCAACGCCTGTACCTCGTCCAGCTGCTGGGACTCCCAGCTCGCCCCGGTCGCGGCCACTGTCCCGGTGATCGCCGGCGAACTCGGCGAGAACGACTGCGCCCACGGCTACCTGGACTCCCTCCTCCCCTGGCTCGACCAACACGGCATCTCCTACCTCGCGTGGACCTGGAACACCTGGAACTGCAGCTCCGGCCCCGCCCTGATCACCGCCTACGACGGCACCCCGACAGCCTTCGGAGCGGGCTACAAGGCCCACTTGGCAGCGTTGGGCTGACAGCGCGCGGCCACGCGTCCACTGGACCTTCCAGGCGGTTCGACCCGCCAGGAAGGCCCAGCCGCGTGGGTAAAGCGGTCCATCGCCGCCGTCATCCGCGAGGCCGAACTCATCGGCTACCCGGTCGCAGCCGGACTGCAGCCTGACCACGGCGGTCCTGACAGCCAAGCGGGACGACCAAACGGCGGCGGTCGACTACGCGCTGCTGGCAAACCGGCGGCTGCGGACCGCGCTACTGCGCGGCAGGGTTGACCAGGTTGAGGGCACGGCCGACAAGCGGGAGCCCGTAGCGGCCTCAGTCGCCGCGCTCTGGGCGCTCGGGGGTGGAGCCGTGGCCGCTGTGGCCTCGCTGGCAGGTGCCCTCTCGCTGACCTTCGATCAGCACCTCACCGCCGTCCGAACCGCAGCCCCCGACGCCCTCACCACCACCGCCTGGGCCTGGCCGCCGCTGGGCGCCCTCGCGCTGCTCGCGCTCCTGGTCTCGCTGCGGCACCCGGAACTCGGGCTCTCCGTCCGCCGCCTGGCCGGGGGCGTAGCGGCTGCGGCCATCCTGCTGGCGGCCGGTGGATCGCTCACCATGGCGCTCCCCCAAGGTTGGACCGCCCTCGCGTACAGCGCACCGGCGGCGCTCCTCCTGACGCTGTCGGCGACCCGGCTCCGACGCATCCGGCCGGCAGCAACTCCGGCAGCGGGCCTGCCCGCCCTCGCCGGCGCCTTCCGCGCGGCCGGCGGCGTGCTGCTCGCCGCCTCGCTCCCGCTGCTGCCCGAACTCGTGCGCGCCCTCCTGACCCCGCTCCCCCACGCACACGCCACCTGGACCGTCGACCCCGCGCCGGGCTGGGGCTGGACCGTGGCACCGGCCGCGCTCACCGGGCTCTGGCTGTTGGTCGGCGCCCTGACCACCCTCGCCGCGCTGCGCGTCACCGCCATCGGCAGCGCCGCACTCGAGGCCGTCCTCGCGGCCCTCGCCCTTCCCGCCATCGCGCTGCTGCCGGTGGCCTTCGGGCTGCCTCACGGCGTCGCGGTGGCCGTCACCGTGCTCCTCACCCTCGCCGCCGCGCTGGCGGCCGTGCTGCGCGACGCCCGCCCCGCAGTCCTGACCGGCCTGACCGCGGCTCCCGTGTTGGCGCTGCTCTGGGCGCTCACTGATCGCACCGCGACCATCACCGTCCTCGCCGTCCTCGCCGTCCTGGCCGGTGTGCTGGCGGCGCGCGGGAGGAGCACCGTCCCGCGGGCCACCGCTGCCGGCTGCGCCGTCCTCGCCCTCGGCGCCGAGGCCCTCGCGGTCGGCGCCACCGCCGAACTCGGCCGGGCGGACCTCATGCTCGCCGTCCTCGCGGTCGCCATCGTCTCCGCCCCGGTCGCGGCCCGCACCCGGGGCAGCGTCTCGCTCGCCGTCGAGGCGACCGGTTACGGCCTGGCCGGCTTCGCCCTGGCGCTGACGACCGCTCAGCCCGGACGGCTCGCCTTCGACCTCACCCTGACCGGGGTCGCCTCCCTCGGCGTCGCACTGCGCGCCGACCGCCGACGGCCCGCCGCCCTCACCGCCACCGCCCTGCTGCTGGTGGCCTCCTGGATCCGCTTGGCGCTCTCCGACGTCCACACCCCCGAGGCGTACACCCTGCCGCCGGCCTGCCTCGCCCTCACCCTCGGTCTGCTCCAGCGCCGGCGCCACCCCGAGACCGACTCCTGGTCCGCCTACGGCGCCGGGCTCGGCCTCGGCCTGCTGCCCAGCCTGCTCGCGGCCTGGACGGACCCGCACTGGTTGCGCCCGCTGCTGCTCGGCTCGGCCGCGCTGGCCGTCACCCTCGCGGGCGTCCGACGCCGTCTCCGGAGCCCGCTCCTGCTCGGCGGCGCCACCTTGTTCCTGGTCGCCGTACACGAACTGGCCCCCACCGTCCTCCAGGTGCTCGGCCTGCTCCCCCGCTGGGTCCCGCTGGCCGCCGCCGGCCTCCTCCTGCTCGCCCTCGGCGCCACCTACGAACAACGCCTGCGCGACGCCCGCCGGATGAGGGACTCCCTCCGCCGCCTGGGCTGACGGGCCGTCGGCTTCGGACCGCCGAGTGCCTGGCACCCCGGAGGCGGCCCAAGGCCAACGCCTTTCCGCCCCAGAGCTTTTCCTGAGGTAGCGAGGGCGTCAGGAGTGCCATCCTGAAGTCCACGATCCGAACCCGGAGGCACGGCATGGACGGTCACGGCTTCAGCGGCGGCGGGCACGACGGCGGCAGCCACCACGGGCAACATCACCACGGCTCGTCCGACGACTCCTCCTGGCTCAGCCTCGGCTCCCGAGGGCATTCCGGCGGCGGAAGGGGCGGTGGGCTCGGCTCTGCGCGGGCGCTGGTCTGGGTGCTGGCGGTGGCCTTCGCCGTACTCGTGATCTTCCCCCTGTTGATCCTCTCGGCGCGCTGAGTCGGGCCGCTGAGCCGGGCCGCTGAGCCGGGCCCCTGTCCCGCCCGCGCCAGGTCACCGGCCATCCGCTAGCTTCTGCGGGTGGCTTTCCAACTCTCCCTCTACGAGCAGGCACGGGTCTTCGACGCACTCCAGGACACCCTGAGCTACGACCAGCTCAGTCCCGCGGAGCGGCACCAGTTCGTGCTGAACTTCACCTTCGGTGACGAGCAGGATCCGCTGGTCTGGACAGCCCGGCAGGCGGACACCGATGCCGGGACCGCCCTTGCCCTCTACTGGCACCTGTCCCCCGCCTACTGGTCGCAGTACGCGAGCGCGGAGGAGGCCTCGGCGGACGTCAGCTTCGCCGACTACCAGCTGCTCAAGGAGATCGAGGCCAACTACCTGGCCGGCTTCTACCTGAACCGGAACTACTCCTTCGACCCTTCGGAGTTCATCGCCGAGGGCGGCGCCGAGGAGCCCGCGGACGGCAACGAGCTGATGAGACGCGCCTCGCCGGGTGCCCGCTTCGCCCGCCAGGACCCGGAGGTCGTGCTCTTCGCGGAGTCGGGCCTCTTCGAGGGCCTGGCGTCGGGTGAACTGCCCACGGCCGGCCTGAGGTTCTCGGTCTCCGCGCTGGACGACTAGGGCCTGTCCGCTTCCGGTCAAGCCGGTCGTCAGGCCGACTCCCGCACCACCAGCTCAGTGGCCAGCACCACCTGCCGCCGGGCCCGCCCGGGTTCGGCGATCTCGTCCAAGAGCAGCCGCGCCATGGTGCGGCCCATCTCCTCGATCGGCTGGCGGACGCTGGTCATCGCGGGGTCGGTGTGGCGGGCCACGATGGAGTCGTCGAAGCCGATCAGGGCGATGTCCTGGGGCACCCGGCGGCCGGCGGCGCGCAGTTCCTGCAGGGCGCCGGCGGCCATCACGTCGGAGGCGCAGAAGACCGCGTCCAGGTCGGGGACCCGCTCCAGCAGGGCGCGCATCGCGGCACGGCCGCCCTGTTCGGTGAAGTCGGCCAGGCCCACCAGCTCCTCGCGGTACTCCCGGCCGGACTCCTCCAGGGCGTCCCGGTAGCCGCTGAGCCGGGCCTGGGCGACTTCCATGTCCAGTGGGCCGGTGATGGTGGCGATCTGTCGGCAGTCGCGCCGCAGCAGGTGCCGTACGGCCATCCGGGCACCGCCGGCGTTGTCGGCGGCCACGTAGCTGAGCGGTTCCTGGTCGCCGCGTCGGCCGGCCAGCACCGAGGGGATCCGCAGGTCCTCCAGGACGGTGGGCAGCGGGTCGTCGCGGTGTACGGCGACCAGCAGCACGCCGTCCACCCGCTGCGCCCTGAGGTAGGCCGACAGGCGTTCGCGCTCGCGCTGGTTGCGGACCAGGACCAGCAGCAACTGCATGTCGGTATCGGCGAGTTCGGCGGACACGCCGCTGATGATGTCGGAGAAGTACGGTTCCGAGAAGAGCCGGGTCTCGGCCTCCGGAACGACCAGCGCGATCGCGTCGGTGCGGGAGGTGACCAGGGTGCGGGCGGCCCGGTTGGGGACGTAGCCGAGCTCGGCGACGGCCTGTTCCACGGCGGCCTTGGCCTTCTCGCTGACCCGGGGCGAGCCGTTGATCACCCGCGAGACCGTGCCCCGGCCGACGCCGGCCAGCGCCGCCACCTCCTCCAGGGTGGGCCGTCCGGGCCCGCGCCGTTCTTCGGGACCGCCGGCGGGCCCGAGGGGGCGCTGTGCGGTGGGGCTCATCACTCACCTCGTAGGACTGTTCTGCGGGACGCGGTCGGGCGATGGTCATTCTGACAGGTGCGGCCGAGGCCCAGGACACACTGTGGTTACGCCATGGACTTCCCCCCTTGACACGGCCCCCCGAAAGGCAGGAACCTTCCGGCAGGTCGTAAGTGGGAGCGCTCCCACATCGCTCCACCCGAGAGTACACCCGGCCACCCCTTTCCAGGAGCCCACCTTGAACCTGCCCGTGACCGCCCTCCCGCGCAGATCCGCCCTGCTCACCGGCGCCGCCCTCGCCGCGACGGCCCTGCTCCTCACCGCCTGCTCCAGCTCCGGCTCCACCCCCGGCGACAACGCCGGCGGCACCGGCAGCGCCAACGGAGGCGCCAAGCTCACCCTGACCGTCGGCGACTTCGGCACGTTCGGCTACAAGGAAGCCGGCCTCTTCGACGCCTACATGGCCGCGCACCCGAACATCACCATCAAGGAGACCACCACCACCGCCGAGGGCGACTACTGGACCGCCCTGCAGACCCACCTGTCGGCCGGCGGCGGGTTGGCCGACGTGCAGGCGCTGGAGGTCGGCCGGATCGCGCTGGCCACCTCCGACGCGCTGAGCAACGACTTCGAGAACCTGGCCAAGGCGCCGGGCCTCAGCCAGGGCGACTACCTGCCGTGGAAGTGGCAGCAGGCCACCACCGCCGACGGCCGGACCATCGGTCTGGGCACCGACGTCGGCCCGATGGCGATCTGCTACCGCCAGGACCTGTTCCAGGCCGCCGGACTGCCCTCCGACCCGGCGGCGGTGAGCGCGCTGTGGGCCGGCGACTGGTCCAAGTACGTCGAGGCGGGCAAGCAGTTCCAGGCCAAGGCGCCCAAGGGCAGCTTCTTCATGGACTCCGCCACCGGCATGTTCAACGGCGTGGTCTCCAGCAGCTCCCAGCAGTACTACAAGGGCGGCAAGTTGGACTACAAGAACTCCCCCAGCGTCAAGTCCGCCTGGGACCTGGCGATGCAGGCCGACGCGGCCGGACTCTCGCAGGGCCTCAAGGAGTTCGACACCCCCTGGCAGACCGCCTTCTCGCAGTCCACCTTCGCCACCACGGTCTGCCCGTCCTGGCAGCAGGCCAACATCCAGAAGTACTCCGGCGCCGGCAACAGCGGCAAGTGGAACATCGCCCAGGCGCCGGCCGCCGGCAACTGGGGCGGTTCCTTCCTGGCCGTGCCCAGCAGCGGCAAACACAAGGCGGAGGCCGCGGCGCTGGTCGCCTGGCTCACCGCACCCGAGCAGCAGGCCAAGGTCTTCCAGGCGGTCGGCAACATCCCGTCCAACCAGAAGGCCTACGAGCTGCCCGGGCTCGCCGACTTCAAGAACCCGTTCATCGGCCCGAACGCGGCCACCGGCCAGATCTTCTCCACCGCCGCCAAGGCGATCCAGCCCGCCGAGATCGGCCCGCACTCCGGTGACGTGAAGGACGACATCAGCAACGGGATCCTGCTGGTCGAGCAGAACCACAAGAGCGCGACCGACGCGTGGAACACCACCGTTCAGCAGATCGACAGCAGCGTCCAGTAGCCGGCGTGGGGCCGGCGTCCAAGCGTCGGCCCCGGTCGCGCCCCACCAGCACCCCATCAGCACCCCATGGAAGGAAGCCCCCGTGGCCACCTCCACCGGCCCTGGACGCCGCCAGACCTGGCGGACCCGGCTGTACCGCTGGGACAGCAAGGGCTCGCCCTACGCGTTCGTCGCGCCGTTCTTCCTCGTGTTCGCCGCCTTCGGGCTCTTCCCGCTGCTCTACACGGGCTGGCTCTCGCTGCACCAGGTGAGCCTGTACAACGTCAGCCGCTCGCACTGGGTCGGACTGCGCAACTACACCGACCTGTTCAGCGGGCCGCCCAGCCGGTTCTTCTGGAACGCGCTGCGCAACACCATCACGCTGGGTGCGCTCTCCACCGTTCCGCAGCTGCTGATCGCGCTGGGCCTGGCCCATCTGCTCAACTACCGGCTGCGCGGCCGCACCTTCCTGCGCACCGCGCTGCTCGCGCCGTACGCCACCTCGGTGGCCGCGGCCACCCTGGTCTTCGCGCTGATCTTCAGTCCGGAGGGCGGGATGGCCAACTGGCTGCTCGGCCTGGTCGGAGCCGGGCCGGTGCACTGGGAGGCCGGGCACTGGACCTCGCAGTTCGCCATCGCGCTGATCGTCACCTGGCGCTGGACCGGCTACAACGCGCTGATCTACCTGGCCGCGATGCAGGCGGTGCCCGGCGACCTCTACGAGGCGGCGGCGATCGACGGGGCCAACCGGTGGCGGCAGTTCTGGCACGTGACGGTGCCCGCGCTGCGCCCGACGATCCTGTTCACGGTCGTGGTCTCCACCATCGGCGCCACCCAACTCTTCGGCGAGCCCTACCTGTTCGGCGGCCAAAGCGGCCACCAGGGCGGCGCCGCCAACCAGTACGAGACGCTCGGCGTGCTGATGTACGACCAGGGCTTCCGCAACAGCATGCTGGGCCGCGCCTCCGCCGTCGCCTGGACCATGTTCGCGCTGCTCCTGCTGCTCGGCCTGGTCAACGCCCTGATCGCCCGTCGGCTGCGGCGTGCCCACTAGCCGTGCGCACCAGTCGTGCGGACCAACGGAAGGACCCTCATGACCCGCGCCGGACGGACCCGCGCCGGACGCCAGCACCACGCCGGCCCGTGGACCTACCTGGTCCTGATCGTGGTCGCGCTGGCCTCGCTCTTCCCGCTCTACTGGACGCTGGTGGCCGCCTCCACCGACGCGCACCGGGTGGTCTCCAGCCCGCCGCCGCTGCTGCCCGGCGGCAACCTGTTCAAGAACCTCGACTACGTCTGGCACAACGCGGGCGGCCGCGGCATGGGCGTGGCCCTGCTCAACTCGACCCTGGTGGCCGGCTCGGTCACGATCGGCACGGTCGCCTTCTCGCTGCTGGCCGGGTTCGCCTTCGCCAAGCTGCGGTTCGCCGGCCGGGGCGTGCTGATGAGCCTGGTGGTCGCCACCCTGGCGGTGCCCGCGCAGCTGAGCGTGGTGCCGCTGTTCATCCTGATGAAGCGGCTGGGCCTGGGGAACCACCTGGGCGCGCTGATCCTGCCGACCCTGGTGACCGCCTTCGGGGTCTTCTTCATGCGCCAGTACCTGGTCCAGGCGCTGCCCACCGAACTGCTGGAGGCGGCCCGGACCGACGGAGCCAACTCCTTGCGGGTGGTCTGGCATGTCGTGGTGCCTATCGCCCGCCCGGCGATGGCCGTCCTTGGCATGCTGACCTTCGTGCAGTCCTGGAACGACTTCCTGTGGCCGATCATCGCGATGAACGGCGCCACCAACCCCACCGTGCAGGTGGCGCTGGCCGGCCTGGGCACCGGCTGGTCCACCGACTGGTCGGTGATCATGGCGGGTGCGCTGATCGGCACGGTGCCGCTGCTGCTGGTCTTCGTCCTGTTCGGCAAACACATCGTCGGCGGCATCACTCAGGGCGCCGTCAAGGGGTAGTCCCCGGCACAGCCCACCACCCGAACCTCTCTCTGGGAGCGCTCCATCCATGACTCTTGCACCCAACAGCCCCGACGCCACCGCTCAGCTGCGCTTCCCCACCGGATTCCACTGGGGCGCGGCCACCGCCGCCTACCAGATCGAGGGCGCGGTGCGGGAGGACGGCCGGACCCCGTCGATCTGGGACACCTTCAGCCACACGCCGGGCAAGGTGCACGCCGGCGACACCGGTGACGTGGCCACCGACCACTACCACCGGTACCCCGAGGACATCGCGCTGATGGCCGAACTCGGCCTGACCGCCTACCGGTTCTCCATCTCCTGGTCCCGGGTGCAGCCCACCGGGCGGGGCCCGGCGGTCGAACGCGGCCTGGACTTCTACCGGCGGCTCACCGACCAGCTGCTCGAAGCCGGGATCCAGCCGTTCGCCACCCTCTACCACTGGGACCTCCCCCAGGAGTTGGAGGACCGCGGCGGCTGGCCGGAGCGGGACACCGCCGAACGCTTCGGCGAGTACGCGGCCTTGGCCGCCGAGGCACTGGGAGACCGGGTGGCGGTCTGGACGACGCTGAACGAGCCCTGGTGCTCCGCCTTCCTCGGCTACGGCTCCGGTGTGCACGCGCCCGGCCGCACCAACCCGCGCGACGCGCTGCGCGCGGCCCACCACCTCAACCTCGGGCACGGCCGGGCCGTGGCCGCCCTGCGGGCCGCGCTGCCGGACAGCGCGCAGCTCGCGATCAGCCTGAACCTCCACCAGGTGCGCGCGCTCAGCGCGGAGCCCGCCGACCGGGAGGCCGCCCGGCGGGTCGACGCGGTCGGCAACCGGATCTTCACCGGCCCGCTGCTGCACGGCGGCTACCCCGACGACCTGCGCCGGGACACGGCGCACCTGGTGGACTGGGCGGAGCTGGTGCGGCCCGGCGACGAGCAGGCGATCGGCGCCCCGATCGACGTGCTGGGGATCAACTACTACACGCCCACCCTGGTCTCGGCGCCCCAGCACGAGGCCGGGCTCTCGCCCACCGAGGCGGCCCGGCACGACGCGCACGGCGCCAGCGAGCATTCGCCGTGGCCCGGTTCGGAGTCGGTGCTCTTCCACCTGCCGCCGGGCGGCACCACCGAGATGGGCTGGGCGATCGACCCCTCGGGCCTGTACGACCTGCTCACCGAGGCCGGCCGGGCCAACCCCGGGCTGGCCCTGATGGTCACCGAGAACGGCGCCGCCTTCCCGGACGTGCTGACCGCCGAAGGCGCGGTCCACGACCCCGAGCGGATCGCCTACCTGCACTCGCACCTGGCCGCCGTCCACCGGGCCGTCGCCGACGGGGCCGACGTGCGCGGCTACTTCCTCTGGTCGCTGCTGGACAACTTCGAGTGGGCCCACGGCTATGCCAAGCGGTTCGGCGCGGTCTACGTCGACTACGCCACCCAGCGGCGGATCCCCAAGTCCAGCGCGCACTGGTACGCCCGGACGGCGCGTCACAACGCCATCGACGCCGTGCACGACCAGGGCTGAGCAGGACGGCCGGAGTAGCGGCCGCTACTCCGCTGCCACGGCCGCCAGGGTCTCGGTCAGCCACTCCACCCAGAACTGTTCGAGCCCGATCCCGGCGCTGAGCACCCGGTGCTGCAGGCGGTTCTCGGTCGCCGCCTGCTCGGGCGGGAAGTCGTGCTGTTCGATCGCCAGGTAGCTGGCCAGCTGCTGCTGATGGAGCGCCAGATGCCGCTCCAACTCGGCCCGCAGCCCGTACCCGCCGACCACCGCCGCCGCGCGCAGCCGCAGCAGCAGCGGCTCCCGGAAGGACTTCGGCTCCTGGCGTTCGGCGGTCCATGCGACGAGGGCTGCCCGACCTTCGGGCAGTACCTCGTACTCCTTGCGCTGGCCGCGGCTGGGCGGCTGCGGGATGTCCCGGATCAGCCCGGCCTGTTCCAGCTTGCCCAGCTCGCGGTAGATCTGCTGGTGGGTGGCGGGCCAGAAGAACCCGATCGACTTGTCGAAACGGCGCGTCAGCTCCAGCCCGGAGGAGGGTTTCTCCAGCAGGGCGGTGAGGATGGCGTGCGGCAGCGACATTGGACCACTCTATCCAGGCCCGCCGCAGGCCCTAGATCCGCGCCGCGAGGCGGGTGCCCTGGTCGATGGCGCGCTTGGCGTCCAGCTCGGCCGCGACGTCGGCGCCGCCGATCAGGTGCGGCTCGATGCCGCGCTCGCGCAGGCCGGCCACCAGGTCGCGGCGGGGTTCCTGGCCGGCGCAGAGCACCACGGTGTCGACCGGGAGCAGCTGCGGCTCGCCGTCGATGGTGAGGTGCAGGCCGGCGTCGTCGATCCGGTCGTAGCTGACGCCCGCGACCATGGTGACACCGCGGTGCTTGAGCTCGGTGCGGTGGATCCAGCCGGTGGTCTTGCCCAGGCCCGCGCCGACCTTGCTGGTCTTGCGCTGCAGCAGGTGGACCGAGCGCGGCGAGACCGGGCGGACCGGCTTGCGCAGGCCGCCGGCGGTGGTGTGCTCGGTGTCCACGCCCCACTGCTCGAAGAAGACCGCCGGGTCCTGGCTGGCGCCCTTGCCGGGGTCGGTCAGGTACTCCGCGACGTCGAAGCCGATGCCGCCGGCGCCGACGATGGCCACCCGCTCGCCCACCGGCGCCTTCTCGCGCAGCACGTCCAGGTAGTCGAGCACGTACGGGTGGTCGCTGCCGGGGATCTGCGGGTCGCGCGGGGTGACGCCGGTGGCCAGCACCACCTCGTCGAAGCCCTCCGCCGCCAGCTGCTCGGCGGTCACCAACGCGCCGAGCCGCAACGTGACCTGGTGCTCGCTCAGCTGGTGGCGGTAGTACCGCAGGGTCTCGTTGAACTCCTCCTTGCCCGGCACCTGGCGGGCGATGTTGAGCTGGCCGCCGATCTCCTCGGCCGCGTCGAACAGGGTGACCTGGTGGCCGCGCTCGGCGGCCGCGACGGCGAAGGCGAGTCCGGCCGGGCCGGCGCCGACCACGCCGAGGCGCTTGCGCAGGCGGGTCGGCGAGAGCACCAGCTCGGTCTCGTGGCAGGCCCGCGGGTTGACCAGGCAGGAGGTGATCTTGAGGTTGAAGGTGTGGTCCAGGCAGGCCTGGTTGCAGCCGATGCAGGTGTTGACGGCCTCGGGCGTGCCGGCGGCGGCCTTGGCCACGAACTCCGGGTCGGCGAGCAGCGGGCGGGCCATCGACACCAGGTCGGCGTGGCCCTCGGCGAGCAGCCGCTCGGCCAGCTCGGGGGTGTTGATCCGGTTGCTGGTGACCAGCGGGATCGCGACCGAGCCCATCACCTTCTTGGTCACCCAGGCGAAGGCGCCGCGCGGCACCGAGGTGGCGATGGTGGGGATCCGCGCCTCGTGCCAGCCGATGCCGGTGTTGATGATGGTGGCGCCGGCCGCCTCGATCGCCTTGGCGAGCTCGACCACCTCGGCCAGCGTGGAGCCGCCGGGGATCAGGTCCAGCATGGAGAGCCGGTAGATCAGGATGAAGTCCGCGCCGACCCGCTCGCGCACCCGGCGGACGATCTCCACCGGGAAGCGCATCCGGTTCTGGTACGAGCCGCCCCACTCGTCGGTGCGCTGGTTGGTGGGCGCGGCGATGAACTCGTTGATCAGGTAGCCCTCGGAGCCCATGATCTCGACGCCGTCGTAGCCGGCGCTCTTGGCCAGCTCGGCGCAGCGGACGAAGTCCTCGATGGTCTGCTCGACCTGCTCGGCGGTGAGCTCGTTCGGCACGAAGGGGCTGATCGGCGCCTGCAGCGGGCTCGGCGCGACCAGCTCGGGGTGGTAGGCGTAGCGGCCGAAGTGCAGGATCTGCAGGGCGATCCGGCCGCCGGCCTGGTGCACGGCCTCGGTGATCACCCGGTGCTCGGCGACCTCGTGCTCGGTGGTGAGCTTGGCGCCGCCGTCCCAGGGGCGGCCGGCCTCGTTGGGGGCGATGCCGCCGGTGACGATCAGGCCGACACCGCCACGGGCGCGCTCGGCGTAGAACGCGGCCATCCGCTCGAAGCCGTTGGGCGCCTCCTCCAGTCCCACGTGCATCGAGCCCATGATGACCCGGTTGGGCAGCACGGTGAAGCCCAGGTCGAGCGGGCTCAGCAGGTGGGGGTAGGCGGACATGGCGGCTCCTCGCGACAGGTTAGTTACTGAAGAGTAGGGGCCGTGGCGCGCTCTATGCAACTAGTTTCATAACCTCGGGGACCGACGCCTCAGACCTCGCGCGCGTCGTACGCCCGCTGCGCGTCGAGCATCTGCGGCAACTGCCCCTCGACCAGCTCGATCAGCGCGCGCAGCCGCTCCGCAACCTCGCGACCGAGGTCGGTGAGCCGGTACTCCACCCGCGGCGGGTTGGTCGGCTGCGCCTCCCGGTGCACCAGTCCGTCACGCTCCAGCGCGTGCAGGGTCTGGGAGAGCATCTTCTCGCTCACCCCGTCCACCCGGCGGCGCAGCTCGTTGAATCGGAAGGTGCCTTCCTGAAGCGCGGCCAGGGTCAGGCTGCCCCAGGCGTGGGTGACGTCCTTCAGCACGTGCCGCGACGGGCAGTTGCGCGCGAAGACGTCGTAGGGCAGGTCCTCGTCCGCGATCGCCTGGATGCTCTCGGTTGCCATACCACGCAGTGTACGCCTCACCCCGCGAGTGCACAGCGCTAACGCGAGGGTTGCGCTAACCAAATGAAAGTGCTTTCCTTCTTGCAGCGCAGGCCTCCATCAGCGCAACCGCACACGAGACACCAGGAGCCACCGTGACCAGTCCCGTCATCGCCATCGCCTACCACTCCGGCTACGGCCACACCGCCGTCCTCGCCGAGGCCGTCAAGGCCGGCGCCGTCGACGCGGGCGCCACCGTCCACCTGGTCAAGGTCGACGAGATCACCGACGCGCAGTGGGAGCTGCTGGACGCCGCCGACGCCATCGTCTTCGGCTCCCCCACCTACATGGGCACCGCTTCCGGTAAGTTCCACGAGTTCGCCGAGGCCTCCTCCAAGCGCTGGTTCAGCTCGGCCTGGCAGAACAAGCTGGCGGCGGGCTTCACCAACTCGGCCAGCAAGAGCGGCGACAAGCTGCACACCCTGCAGTTCTTCAGCATCCTGGCCGCCCAGCACGGCATGACCTGGGTGAACCTGGGCCTGCACCCGGGCTGGAACAGCTCGACGGCCTCCGAGTACGACCTCAACCGCCTCGGCATCTTCATGGGCGCCGGCGCCCAGAGCAACAACGACCAGGGCCCGGAGGGCGTGCACAAGGCGGACCTCGCCACCGCCGAGCACCTGGGCCGCCGGATCACCGAGCAGGCCGCCGTCTTCCGCGCCGGCCAGGCGGCGCTGGCCGCCTGACACGCCGGATGACGGGCGGCGGGCCCGGTCGGGTCCGGTCCGGTCCGGTCCGGTCCGGTCCGGTCCGGTCCGGTCCGACAAGCGTCCGGCGCCGGGGTGCGGGACGCTTGTCGGGCTGGGCCTCCACGCCGCCCCCCGGAGTCCTGTGATGGTTGGAGTCCTGTGATGGTTACCGACCGGCCCTCATCGGCGCCCGCCCGCTGGCTGCCGCTGCTCGGCACGCCACTGGCCGCCGGGCCGGCCGCCACCTTCTCGGCCGCCTTCGCGCTCAGCCCCGGCATCCCGGCGGCGGTCGCGCTGCTCGGCGAGCGCCGACTGCTGAGGCCCCGTCAGGAGTTCCGCGCCGTCGTCTACGGCGACCCGCTGCTCGCGCTGGCCGCCGCCACCGGTGTGGCGCAGTGCCGCTCGGTGCCGCCGGCCGCGGTCCGCCGCTGGGTGCGCGGCCCGCTGGCGGTGGCGGCGGGCGCCGGCTGGCTCGGCTTCGGCCTCTGGCAGTGGCGGGCCGAGGTACGGGCCGGGCGGTTCAACCGGGCCCAGGCGCTGGCGCCCACCAAGATCTGGCACCAGCTGGCGGTCTACCCGCTGCTCGGCTACCTGGCCGGCTCGGCCGTGCTGGCCGGCCTCAGCTGCCCGGACGGGCGGTTCGGGCGCCCGGGCCAGGCGCTGATCGCGGGCTGTGTCGGAAGCTGGCTGCTCGCCAACGTGCACGACCGCCGCCACCTCAAGCTCGGCCATCCCCCGTACGACTGGCGCCATCTGCGCCCCGCCGCCCGCCCCTGGCCGACCGCCTCGGCGACGCTGCGCGCCGCACTCGGCTGACAGCGCCGCGCTCGGCTGAATGTCTGAGACCGGCTCAGAACACCACCAGCGACCGGCCGCCGTGCCCGGCTGCCATCCGCTCGAAGGCCGCCGGGATCTCGTCCAGCGTGATCCGGTCGGTGATCAGCGCCTCCAGGTCCAGCCGACCGGCCCGGACGCGCTCGGCCAGCACCGGGATGTCCTTGGCCGGGTCACTGTTGCCGTAGACGCAGGCGGAGAGCGTCCGGGCGAAGTGGAACAGCTCCAGTGCCGAGAACGAGACCAGGTCGTCCTTGCCGCCGATGCCGACCACGGTGGTCCGCCCGCCGCGCCGGGTGGTCGACCACGCGGCCCGGATGGTGCTGCCCCGCCCGACGCACTCGAAGGCCTGGTCCGCGCCGTGGCCCTCGGTCAACTTCCGTACCGTGCGGGCGGTCTGGTCGTCCGCCAGGAGGAACTCGGTGGCGCCGTGGCGGCGCGCCAGCTCCTCCTTCTCGGGGGTGACGTCCACCGCGATGATCGGCCCGGCGCCGGCCAGCCGGGCCGCCTGCAGCACCGCCAGCCCGACTCCGCCGAGCCCGAAGACCACCACCGACTCGCCGGCCCGCACCCGGGCCGCGTTGTGCACCGCGCCGTAGCCGGTGAGCACCGCGCAGCCGAGCAGTGCGGCCGAGGTCAGCGGCACCCCCTCGGGCAGCGGCAGCAGCGCCCGCTCGCTGACCACGGTCTCCTCGGCGAAGGCGGCCACGCCCAGGCCCGGGTAGACGCCGGTGCCGTCGGCCAGCGCGCCGAAGGTCTCGCCGTAGCCGTCGGCGGCCCGCTCGCAGAGCCACGGCTCGCCGATCGTGCAGAGGTGGCAGGCGCCGCAGGCGGGCGCCCAGTTGAGCACCACCGGATCGCCGATCCGGACCGTGCTGACGCCTTCGCCGACGGCGACCACGGTGCCGGCGCCCTCGTGGCCGAGCACCACGGGGGTCGGGGTGCGCAGCACTCCGTTGGAGAGCGACAGGTCGGAGTGGCAGACGCCGGCGGCGGCGAGCTTGACCCGGACCCGGCCGGGTCCGGGCTCGGGCAGCTCGATCTCGGTCAGTTCCAGCGGAGCGCCCACGGCAGTGAGCAGGGCAGCGCGAACCATGCTGATCCTTAGGGTTGAGGGTGACCGGCTCAGAACTGCAGCGACTTGGCCTGCAGGAACTCTTCCAGGCCGTGGCGGCCCAGTTCCCGCCCGACCCCGGAGGCCTTGTAGCCGCCGAACGGGGCCAGCGGGTTGAACCGGCCGCCGTTGATGTCCAGTTGGCCGGCGTCCAGGCGGCGGGCGAAGGCGACGGCGGTGGCCTCGTCGGCGGCCCAGACCCCGCCGGCCAGCCCGTACTGGGTGCCGTTGGCGAGCTCGAGGGCGTGCTCCTCGTCCCGGTAGGCGAGGATCGACAGCACCGGCCCGAAGATCTCCTCCTGGGCGACCGTCATCTCGGCGGTGACGTCGGCGAGCACGGTCGGCTGCACGTAGAAGCCGGTCGGCAGGTCGGCGGGCGCCTCCGGGCCGCCGGCGACCAGCCGGGCGCCCTGCTCGATCCCGGAGCGGATGTAGCCGCGGACGCGGTCGCGCTGTCCGGCGCTGACCAGCGGGCCGACCCGGGTCTCCGGCGAGGTCGGGTCGCCCGGACGGTACTTGGCGGCGGCCTTGGCGGCGATCGCCACGGCCTCCTCGTACTGTTCCTGGTGGACCAGCAGCCGGGTCCAGGCGGAGCAGGTCTGGCCCGAGTTGGCGAAGACGTTGGCCACGTTGACGTTGACCGCGCGGGCCAGGTCGGCGCCGGGCAGCACCACGTTGGCGGACTTGCCGCCGAGTTCGAGGGCCACCCGCTTGATGCCGCGCCCGGCCGTCTCGGCGATCGCGCGGCCGACGGCCGTGGAGCCGGTGAACGAGACCAGGTCCACCTCGGGGTGCTCGACCAGTGCCGCGCCGACCACCGTGCCCAGGCCGGTGACCAGGTTGAACACACCGGCCGGGAAGCCCGCCCGGTCCACCAGGCGGGCGAACAGCCGGGCCACCAGCGGGGTGTGCTCGGCGGGCTTGAGCACCACGGTGCAGCCTGCGGCCAGCGCCGGGACCACCTTGGCGACGATCTGGTGCAGCGGGTAGTTCCACGGCGTGATCGCCGCGACCACCCCGGCCGGTTCGGCGTAGACGGTGGAGTTGCCCACCTTCTCCTCGAACCGGTAGTCGGCCAGGATCTCCAGGTAGGCGGAGGCCACCGCGACCGGCAGTGCGGCCTGGACGCCGGTGGCGAAGCCGATTGGGCAGCCGAGCTCGGCGACCACGGTCTCGGCGATCTCCTGCTGGTGGGCCGCGAGCCCGTCGCGCAGCCGGGTGAGTGCGGCCAGCCGCTGTTCGGGGCTACTGGCGCCCCAGGCGCGGGCGGCGGCGCGGGCCGCGCGCACGGCGGCGTCGACATCGGCGGTGGTCCCGGCCGGCACGGTGGCGATCACCTGCTCGGTCGCCGGGTCCACCACCTCCAGCGCGCCGCCGCCGAGGGAGGGCTGCCAGACGCCGCCGATGTACTGGTCCGCATGCTGCTGCACAGCTGGTCCTCTCCTCGCACTGCCACCGGGGCTTTAACTATCAGCGCTGGTTAAAGCCCCGGTCCCCCGCACGCGCAAGGACCCCGTCAGACTACAGCGAGTGACCAACCGTGCAGCGGGTGACTAGCCGAACTCCGGGGTGACGTACGCCCCCGAGATGCCCCCGTCCACCAGGAAGGTGTTGGCGGTCATGAAGGAGGAGTCGTCGCTGGCCAGGAACGCCACCGCGGCCGCGATCTCCTCCGGCTCGGCGAACCGGCCCAGCGGGATGTGCACCAGGCGGCGGGCGGCCCGCTCCGGGTCCTTGGCGAACAGCTCCTGCAGCAGCGGGGTGTTCACCGGCCCCGGGCAGAGCGCGTTGACCCGGATCCCCTCGCGGGCGAACTGCACGCCCAGCTCGCGCGACATCGACAGCACCCCGCCCTTGGAGGCGCTGTAGGAGATCTGCGAGGTGGCGGCGCCCATCACGGCCACGAAGGAGGCCGTGTTGATGATCGAGCCCTTGCCCTGGCGCTGCATGTGCGGGATGGCGTACTTGCAGCAGAGGTAGACGCTGGTCAGGTTGACGTCCTGGACCCGCTTCCAGGCCTCCAGGCCGGTGGTCAGGATCGAGTCGTCGTCGGGCGGCGAGATGCCGGCGTTGTTGAAGGTGATGTCCAGGCTGCCGTAGGTGTCCACGGCCGTCTGGTACATCGCCTTCACGGCCTCCTCGTCAGTGACGTCGGCCTGGATGAACAGGCCGCCGACCTCGTCGGCAACGGCCTTGCCGGAGCGCTCGTCCAGGTCCACGCAGACGACCTTGGCGCCCTCGGCGGCGAACCGACGCGCGGTGGCCAGGCCGATTCCACTGCCGGCACCGGTGATGACGGCCACCCGGCCGTCGAGGCGGTTGGTCATTGTTCCTACTCCTCCGTGGAGATGAAGACGTTCTTGGTTTCGGTGAATGCGTTGAGGGCGTCCGGGCCGAGCTCCCGGCCCAGGCCGGACTGCTTGAACCCGCCGAACGGGGTGGTGTAGCGCACCGAGGAGTGCGAGTTGACCGAGAGATTGCCCGCCTCCACCCCGCGCGCCACCCGCAGCGCCCGGCCGAGGTCGCGGGTCCAGATCGAGCCGGACAGGCCGTACTCGGTGGTGTTGGCGATCCGCAGCGCGTCGGCCTCGTCGGTGAACGGCACCACGGTGACCACCGGGCCGAAGATCTCCTCGGTGAAGACTCGGGAGTGCTGGTCCACCGGGGCCAGCACGGTCGGCGGGAACCAGAAGCCCTTGCCGTCCGGAACGCTGCCCTGCAGGTGGACCGAGGCGCCGTCGAGGTAGCTCGACACCCGGGCGTGCTGCGCGGCGGAGATCAACGGGCCCATCTCCGTGGCCTCGTCCCGCGGGTCGCCGACCTTGACGCCCAGCACCGCAGGCTCCAGCAGCGTCAGGAACTCCTCGAAGACGCTCTGCTGCACCAGGATCCGCGAGCGCGCGCAGCAGTCCTGCCCGGCGTTGTCGAAGACCGCGTACGGCGCGGTGGCGGCCGCCTTGGCGAGGTCGGCGTCGGCGAAGACGATGTTGGCGCTCTTGCCGCCCAGTTCCAGGGTCACCGCCTTGACCTGCTCGGCGCAGCCCGCCGCGATCTCCTTGCCGACCCGGGTGGAGCCGGTGAAGACCACCTTGCGCACGTCCGGGTGGGTGACGAAGCGCCGCCCGACCACCGGGCCGTGGCCCGGCAGCACCTGCAGCACCCCTTCCGGGATGCCGGCCTGCAGGGCGAGTTCGGCCAGTCGCAGCGCGGTCAGCGGGGTCAGCTCGGCGGGCTTGAGGACCACCGTGTTGCCGGCCGCGAGCGCGGGGGCCAGGCCCCAGGCGGCGATCGGCATCGGGAAGTTCCACGGCACGATGATGCCGACCACGCCCAGCGGTTCCTGGAAGGTGAGGTCGATGCCGCCCGCCACCGGGATCTGCCGGCCGAACAGCCGCTCGGGGGCGGCCGCGTAGTACTCGATCACGTCCCGGGCGTTGCCCGCCTCCCAGCGGGCGTTGCCGATGGTGTGGCCGGCGTTGGCCACCTCCAGCTGGGCGAGCTGCTCGCGCTCGGCGTCCACGGCGGTGGCGAAGGCCCGCAGCAGCCGGGCCCGGTCGGCGGGGCTGACCCGGCGCCAGCTCTCGAAGGCGGTCTTGGCCCGGGCGATGGCGGCGTCGGTCTCGGCCAGGTCGGCCATCGCCACCTTCTCGATCACCTCCTCGGTGGCCGGGTTGACGACCTCGAACTCGGTCATGGTCACGCTGCTTTCTCCTCAAGGCAGTTGACGAAGGCTCGGAAGAGTCGCGGGTCCTCGGGGTCGGCCTCCGGATGCCACTGGACACCGAGCGCGAAGCGGGCGCCGGGCAGTTCCAGGGCCTCCACGGTGCCGTCGGCGCTCCAGGCCACCGGGCGCAGGCCGTCGCCGATCCGGTCCGCCGCCTGGTGGTGGTAGCAGAGCACCTCGGCCTGCTCGCCGAGGATCTCGGCCAGCCCGGACTGCTCCGCCACCGTCACGGTGCGGCGGTGGAAGACGGCCGGGGCCACCTGGTGGCTCTCCTCGCCGATCCGTTCCGGCAGGTGCTGGACCAGCGAGCCGCCGAGCGCCACGTTGAGCACCTGCAGGCCGCGGCAGACGCCGAGCACCGGCAGGTCGGCGGCAATGGCGGCCCGGGTCAGCTCGAACTCCCAGGCGTCGCGCAGCTCGTGCGGCGCGCCGGTGCGCGAGTGCGGCTCGGCCTGGTAGCGGGCCGGGTCCACATCGGGCCCGCCGGCCAGCACCAGCCCGTCCAGCCGGCTCAGCAGCGCCTGCGGGGAGCCGCCGGGCTGCGGCGGCAGCAGCACCGGGGTGCCACCGGCCGCCGTCACCGCGTCCACGTACAACTGCGGGATCAGCGCGGCCGGTTGCTGCCAGACGCCCCAGGACGCCTGCTCCAGGTAGCTGGTGATCCCCACCAGCGGGCGAGCCGTCACAGCCGCTCGAATCCGCGGCGCCGCTCCCAGTCGGTGACCGCCGCGTCGAAGGCGGCCAGTTCGACCCGGCCGGCGTGCGTGTAGTGCCGGACCACGTCCTTGCCGAGGGCCTGCGCGGCCACCTCGCTGGCCTCGAACAGGGTGATCGCGTCGCGCAGCGTGGCGGGCACCCGGGGCGCGTCGGAGGCGTACGCGTTGCCGGTGAACTCCGGCTCCAGCTCGAGCTGTTGCTCGATACCGTGGAGTCCGGCGGCGATCAGTGCGGCCACCGCCAGGTACGGGTTGACGTCGCCGCCGGGCACCCGGTTCTCGAACCGCAGCGACTGTCCGTGGCCGACCACCCGCAGCGCGCAGGTCCGGTTGTCCCGGCCCCAGGCGATCGCGGTCGGCGCGAAACTGCCGGGCACGTACCGCTTGTAGGAGTTGATGGTGGGCGCGAGCAGCAGCGCGAACTCCGCCTGGCAGGCCAACTGCCCGGCCAGGAAGTGCTCCATGGTCCGGGAGAAGCCGTTCGGGCCGTCTCCGGCCATCACCGGCGCGCCGGCCGCGTCGCGCAGGCTCAGGTGGATGTGGCAGGAGTTGCCCTCGCGCTCGTTGAACTTGGCCATGAAGGTCAGGCTGACCCCGTCCTGGGCGGCGATCTCCTTGGCGCCGGTCTTGTAGACCACGTGGTCGTCGCAGGAGATCAGCGCCTCGGCGTACTTGAAGGCGATCTCGTGCTGGCCGAGGTTGCACTCGCCCTTGGCCGACTCGACGGTGAGCCCGGCGCCGGCCATCTCGTTGCGGATCCGGCGCAGCAGCGGTTCGATCCGGGCGGTGCCGAGGATCGAGTAGTCCACGTTGTACTGGTTGACCGGGGTGAGCTGCCGGTAGTCCTTCTCCCAGGCCTGCTCGTAGCTGTCCTTGAAGACGATGAACTCCAACTCGGTGCCCACATAGGCCCGCCAGCCGTACTCGGCGAGCCGGTCCAGCTGCCGGCGCAGGATCTGCCGGGGCGAGACGGAGACCGGTGTGCCGTCCTGGCGGGCCAGGTCGCACTGGACCATCGCGGTGGCCGGGTGCCAGGGGACCATCCGCAGGGTGGCCAGGTCGGGCACCATCACCAGGTCGCCGTAGCCGCTCTCCCAGGAGGAGACCTCGTAGCCGTCCACGGTGTTCATCTCGACGTCCACGGCCAGCAGGTAGCCGCAGCCCTCGGCGGCGTGCTCGACCACGTCGCTGAGGAAGTAGTCGGCCGCCAGCCGCTTGCCCTGCAGGCGGCCCTGCATGTCGGTGATCGCCAGCACCACGGTGTCGATGCTGCCGTCGGCGACGCGCGCGCGGAGCTGATCAAGTGTCAGCCGGGCGCTGCTCATCAGTGGTTCTCCTCGGGGGTAGGTGCGGGCAGGTGGATCTCAGCTTCCTGGACGCGAGGCCCGGTGAACCAGTGGCGCGCTGAGGCAAGCCACCAGATCCCGGCGAAACCGATCACCACGGCGATCGCGACACAGGTGTAGTTGAAGTTGACGACCGTGATCGGGCTGACCGTGGGCAGCATGAAGAGCACCGTGATCAGTGCGGTCCAACCGACCGCGATCAGGCCGATCGGCCGGCTCCAGCGGCCCAGGTGCCAGGGGCCGCGCTCGAACTGCTCACCCTGGCGCAGCCGTAGGAAGACCGGGATGATGTAGGAGAGGTAGAGCCCGATCACCGAGACCGAGGTGACGGCGGCGAAGGCGGTGGAGTTCCACAGCGCGGGCAGGCCGAGCAGGAAGGCGCCACCGGTGCCCAGCCAGATCGCGTTGGTCGGGGTCTGGGTCCGCTTGTCGATCCGGTGCCAGAGCCTGGATCCGGGCAGCGCGCCGTCTCGCGAGAAGGCGTACACCATACGGGAGTTGGCAGTGACCGAGGCCATCCCGCAGAAGAACTGGGCGCCGATCACGATCAGCAGCAGCAGTTCCGCGCCGTTGGTGCCGATCGCGTCCAGGAAGATCTGCGCGGGCGGCACGCCGGTGGAGCTGCCCAGCTCTCCGCTGTAGTCCTGGATCGCGAAGGTCAGCCCGAACAGCAGGATCCAGCCGGCCACCAGCGAGACCACGATCGAGTTGACGATCCCGCGCGGTCCGGAGCGGGCCGCGTCCCGGGTCTCCTCGGTCATGTGCGCGGAGGCGTCGTAGCCGGTCAGCGTGTACTGGGCGAGCAGCAGACCGAGCAGCCCGACGTAGAAGGAGCTGTGGAAGCCGGTCTCGTTGACGAACTTGCCGAAGACGAAGGAGGCCGAGGCGTGGTGGTGCGGCAGCAGGACCAGCGCACCGACGATGACCAGCACGCCGACCAGGTGCCACCAGACGCTGACGGTGTTGAGGACGGCCACCAGCCGCACCCCGAAGCTGTTGAGCAGCCCGTGCAGCAGCAGGATCACCGCGAAGATCTCCACCGTGTGCGGGGCGCTGGCGGTGAAGCCGAACCTCAGGTCGAGCAGCGCGTTGGTGAAGGTGGCGGCGCCGTAGTCGACGCTCGCGGTGACCGCGACCTGGCCGAGGAAGTTGAACCAGCCGGTGAACCAGCTGTACGCGGGCGCGTTGCCGCGGGCCAGCTTGGCCGCCCAGAAGTAGAGGCCGCCGGCGGTCGGGAAGGCGGAGCAGATCTCGGCCATCGCCAGACCCACGCAGAGGGTCATCAGGCCGACCAGCGGCCAGCCCCAGGTGATCATCGCGGGGCCGCCGGTGGTCATGCCGAAGCCGTAGAGGGTCAGACAGCCGGACAGGATCGAGACGATCGAGAAGGAGACGGCGAAGTTGGAGAAGCCGGAGAGCGAGCGGGCCAGCTCCTGGGTGTAGCCCAGCTCGCGGAGCCGCTGTTCGTCGGCGGTGACAGCGGGGGTGGTCGGCGGCAACACGCTGGTGCCGGCCTGGTCGACGGGACGGTGATCGGGAGACATGCGCACCCCTGGGGGTTCGGTGGGGGATCCGAAACGTGCGCCCACGGCACTGTGGTACTTCAATGGCCCGGAACCAGACCATTGACGTACCGCGCATGTTTTCGCCTCGGGAGTCACCACGTCAAGGGGGTCGAGGCAGTGATCAGAACAGCTCGCACCTCGGTACGATTCGCCCGTGGACCCAACGGGCAGCGTGGACTGGCAGGGCGGCGCGATCTTCCGCCCCGTCCGGACCGGCAATGCCTTCGAGGAGACCGTCGAGCGGATCCTGGAGGCCGTCAAGCTCGGCGTCTTCGGCTACGGCGACCGCCTGCCGCCCGAGCGCGCGCTGGCCGCCCGGCTCGGCGTCAGCCGCGAGACGCTGCGCGAGGCACTGCAGTCGCTGCAGGTGGCCGGCTGCGTGGAGTCCCGCCGCGGTCGCTACGGCGGCACCTTCGTCACCTACCGGCTGCCCCCGCCCGACCTCGGTGAACTGCGCCGGGCCGTGCAGGACATGGGCGCCGAACTGGAGGACGCGCTGACCTACCGCCTGGTCCTGGAGACCGGCGCCGCCGAGCAGGCCGCCCGGCGCGAGCTGACCGAGGAGCAGCGGGTCCATCTGGCGCAGCGGCTCGCCGAGCTGGAGGGCGCCGCCACCGAGGAGTACCGCCAGCTGGACTCCCGCTTCCACCTCGCGATCGCCGAACTGACCGGCTCGCACTCGCTGGCCGCCGGGATCGCCGAGAGCCGGATGCGGCTGAACGACCTGCTGAACGCGATCCCGGTGCTGGAGCGCAACATCGAGCACGCCTCGCAGCAGCACCGGGCGATGGTGGAGGCGATCCTGGCCGGCGACGTGGCGGCCGCCCGCCGCGCCACCGAGGAGCACCTGGAGGGGACGGCCGCGCTGCTGCGCGGCTTCCTGGGCTGACCGACGTGCTCGGGCCTACCTGCTGCGGCCTGGCTGGGACCTGGTTGCCGGGGCCTACCTGCTGGGGATGAGCGGCGCGGTGTTGATCGTGGTGCCGTCCGTGCTGTCGCTGCTGTTGCCGCCGATCGAGCCGGCCAGGTCACTGCCGAGGCCGAGCAGCAGGAAGGCCACCACCAACCCCTTCGCCAGCCCGCCCAGCACCAGCGGCCGGGTGGCCGACTGCGGCTCCTCGGTGCCGCGCTCCTCACCGAACAGCCCCTTGGGGTAGGCGGCGGTCAGCAGCAGCGCATAGGCGGTGAACCGCATCCGGTACCGCACCACGGCGGCGGTGGCCTCGAAGATCGGGTGGGGCATCTCCCCGGCGATCAGCACCCAGAGCCAGAAGAAGAAGGCCAGCACGAACCAGCCGGCGCTGGCCAGGCTGTTGATGATCGCCGCCGGGAACATCAGGATCAGCCGGAAGAAGACCGCCGCCCGGTTGAGCCGCCCGGGCAGCACCTCGATCCGCACCGGGTAGTCGCGCGGCTGGCGCAGCGAGAACGGCGGGTAGCGGTCGATCAGCAACGTCTGACTGGCCATCAGTCTGCTGTCGTAGCCGAGGTAGTTGGTCAGGAAGCGGGCGATCGAGGCGGGCAACCGCCCGGTGAACAGGGCGGCGAACCAGCCCACGATCACCACGAAGCAGGCGGCGATCGACAGCACCCAGAGCACGATGTCGTGCGGGATCAGGATGAGCCACCGGAAGAAGACGGTCAGCCGGCGCTGGCGGCCCGGCTCGGGCACGTCCAGCACCGGCAGGAACTCCGGCTCACTCGCCGACACCGGCACCGCCCAGCCACCCGCCGTCTGCGCCATCCCGCGCTCCTCACCGCTCGTGCGTGCACTCCTCCTCGCAACGCTCGCAGTACCCGGGGCCGACTGCATCCGTACCGGCCCCGCACTGAGCCGGACGGGCGCAGACTCCTACTGGCGGACCGTCACCCCTGGTCCTGGTAGGTGATCTGGTACTTCGCCGCGATCGGGTTGATCTTCGCCGGGTCCAGCCGCCCGTCGGTGAGCACGGCGGGCCCGGCCTCGACCAGGTCCTCCAGGTAGTGCTCCCAGCCGCCCGGCGCGGAGATCTGCAGGACTCGGGGCGGCGGGTCGGATGCCGGGCGCAGCGCGTGCGGGACACCGCGCGGGAGCAGCACGAAGGAGCCCGCTGGAGCCTGGTGCAGCTGCCCCTGGTACTCGATCTCCAGGACGCCGGAGAGCACGTAGACGCTCTCGTCGGCGCGGTGGTGGACGTGCGACGGGATCTCCCGGGCGACGGTCACCTCCAGCAGCGAGAAGCCCCCTTCGGTGTCCTCGGTCATCGCCTTGACGGCGAAAGCGGGCGGCAGCGGTATCCGGCCCGGCCGGGCGGCACCCGGCTCCAGCAGGAAGAAACGGTCGACAGGCATGGGAATGGCCCTCCTTGACGCGAAGGTGGCATAATCCGGAAGCAGGATACGGAAGCGGAATCCGTTTCCGGAAAAGAGTCTAGGCAGCAGGAGTGGCGACTTGTCAACGCCTTCAACACCCCCCGGGCGCAAGCCTCGTGTCGACGCCGAGCGCAACCGCGCCCGAGTCCTGGCGGCAGCGCGCGCACTCTTCGAGGAGCGCGGCGAGGAGGTCCAGATGCCCGAGGTGGCGCGGGCCGCCGGCGTCGGCACGGGCACCGTCTACCGGCACTTCCCGAACCGGCAGGCGCTGGTGCTCGCCGCCGCCGAGCACCGCTTCGCCGAGATCCTGGCCTTCGCCCGGACCGAGGGCCCCCGTGACCCCGCCTCGGGCCAGGGGGTGTCCCGCTACCTCCAGCACGTGGGCCGGGTGCTCAGCGAGGGCCGCGGGCTCTCCGCCGCGATGGCGGCCGTGCTGGGATCCTCGGCGCCCCAGGGCGAGATGCACGACCTGCTCGCCGCGGCGGTCGGCACCCTGATCAGCCAGGACCAGGCCGCGGGCACGCTGCGGTCGGACTTCACGGTGGCCGACGTGTACCTGCTGGTCGGCGCCCTCTCGGCGGTGATCCGCACCGACGCCGGGGACTGGCAGCGCTTCCTGGCCCTCACCCTCGACGGCCTGCGCCCCCGCTAGCGCCCCCGCCGCCGGCGCCGATCCTGCCGGACGGGCCCCAGTCCGCGGTCAGCCGGCCGCGAGCTTGACCAGCGCCGCGATCGTCTGCGGCCAGTCTGCGGTGATCGCCGGGCCGATCTGCGAGCCGACCTGGTCGGCAGCCGCACCGGTGATCTCCATCCGGTAGACCACCCGGGTGCGGCCGGTCGCGAGCCGCTCGAGCCGGTGCGTGGTGCGCAGCAGCAGACCGTCGAACTCGGCCTCGTCAACGAAGAGTTCGCCCGGCACCAGGTCACCGATCCGCAGCTCCACGGGGTCCTGCCCGGCCGGCCTCATGGTGATCTCGCTCCCGGTCGCGAACGGGCCGCGCAACTCGATCTGCTCGATGTCGGCGTTCCAGCTGCCCCAGTTGGCGACATCGGCCCAGAGCTGCCAGATCGCCTCCGGCGCCGCGCCGGTCTCGATGCCGTGCTCGTACTCCCACATGGTGGACCTCCTCGACCGAAGAACCTCAATAACCTTCCCATAGATTATCTCTGCAGCGACTATCTGTCCAGAGTCGAGCTCTCGCGCCCGCCAAGGTCCGCCGGCCGGGCTCGGCCTCGCGAACGCACTGAGGGCCGGGCGGCGGCTGGTTCCGCTGCCCGGCCCTCGGTGGTGCTGGGTCAGTTGCCCTGACCCATGGCCAGGATGTCGTCGTAGCCGAAGCCGAGCTTGTTCAGCGCGGTGATCGACTCCGCGGGCCGGCCGGTCTTCGCGACCAGGTCCTTGATCTGGGCGGCGGTCAGCGGGGCGGCCGGGGTCTTCGGGAACTTGTCGAGGCCGCCGGGGGTCAGCCCGCCCGCACCGGACTGGCCGCCGAAGCCGAACAGCAGGGAGCTGAAGGCCTTCTCCAGGTCCCGGTCGGTCAGCTTGGTGGCCTTGTCGGGGGCCTGGACCGCCGGGGCGCTCTGGTCGAAGGTGAGCTTGAGCGGCAGGTGGACGTCGGCGGTGGCTTTCTTGTCCAGCTGCGCGAGGTCGATCCTGGCGGCGACGAGCGCGCCGTTCTTGATCGACAGGTCGGCGGTGACGTTCTTGTCCAGCACGTCGGCGGGCAGGCTGCTCGGGAACTTGGACCCGCTGGACATCTTCTGCGCCACCGGCTTGACCGCGTTCAGCAGATCGCCCGCGAGCTTCTTGAACGGCGCGGTGACCTGGACCTGGTCGGCGCCGTCCACCTTGCCCTTGCTCGCGAAGGTCAGGTCGGTGGAGAGGATGTTCTTCAGCGAGTTGGCCAGGTCCTCAGTGGTCTTCGGGTCCAGCGAGGGCTTCGCCGAGGGAGCGGCCGACGTGCCGGCTCCGCCGGCCTTGGTGCCGAAGTCCGTCAGGGTCTTGGCGTCCAGGCTGACCCAGCCTCCGGTCAGCGCCTCGCGCAGCGGGCCGAGCTCGGCGCCGGCCTGGTCGATCGCCTCCTTGGCCTTGGCCGGGTCCTCGCCCGCGATCCTGGCCAGCGCGGAGACGTCGCCGTGCAGGTAGGCGGTCTTGCCGACGATCCGGAACTCGATGGCCGCGGCGCCGCTGCGGTCGCTGATCAGGTAGTCCGCGTTGATCGACTCAGCGTCGGCGGCGGCCTTCGCGTCCGGCGAACCGTCCTGCTTGAAGGTCTTCAGGTCCTTCAGCGGCTTCTCGGCGTGCACCGTGACGGAGACGCTCAGGCCGGCCAGGCCGTCGGCGTTCCGCTGCTCGATCTTCTCGCCGGTGGCCTTGCCGTAGGCGACCAGCTCTCCGGAGGTGGCGTCCAGGGTGAGCTTGACGCTCAGGTCCTTGCTCTCGCCGAGCTTGTCGATCGCCGAGGAGACCTGCTGTGCGGCCGTCAGCTCCTTGACCGTCCCGCAGGCCACCAGACCGGCGGTGAGCAGGGCGGTGCCCGTGGCGGCGATGACGGTGACGCGGGCGGCGCGGGCTATGGCGGTGTTGATGGTCGTACTCCTGTGTGAGGGTTCCCCCGACTGTCCTTCGCCTTCTCTTTGCAAAGTTCGAGGACAAGCTATCCCAACACACCGACACCCCCGGCGACAGGGCGGCCCCTGACAGCCGCTCAGCCCGGATCGCCTCCCCAGGGCCCCAGTGCCGCGCGCAGTCGGCCCAGCCGCTCCCGCCAGCGCGGGCCCTCGCCGGAGTCGTCCCAGAGCTCGGCCAGTTCCGACTCGGCGCCGAGCACCCGATCCAGTGCCCGCAGCGCCGGCTCCACCAGCGCCCGACCTATGCCGGGGATCGGCTCCTTCGGGCCGTACGCCGGGTCGACCGGCTCACCGCCCGGGCACTGTGCGGCGACCAGGGCGGCGGCGGCCACGGCCGGCTCGCCGTCATCGCTCTCCAGATACCCGACGGTCGCCGCCGCGCGGTCCAACGCGGCCCGCACCAGGGCGGCCCGCTCGTCAGGGGCGGCGTCGTCCAGCTCCCCCGCGAAGTCGGCGGCGGCGTCGTTGTCGAAGGGGCCGAAGTCCCAGGTGCCCATGACTGCGCTCCTTAATCGAGTATCTGTTCGAACAGTTACTCGTCATGGTCGCACCCACCACTGACAACCGCCTCTCGGTCGCCCCCCGACCAGCCGGTCGGTCCCGACACTCAGCTCCGCGCGGCTCGGACCACCCGCTGCGGCGCCCCGCCCGGCGGCTGGTCGAGCACCGCGAACCGCAGCCCGGCCGCGCGCAGCCGGTCGATCAGCGCACCGCCCATCGCCACGGCCGGCGTCACCTGTCCCGCGGTCACCGGCAGCTCGTCGAAGGCCAGGCAGAGCGCCGCCTCGGCCAGCATCTTGGCGGTCTCGGTGTACCCGGGATCCCCACCGGAGACCTCGGTCCAGACCCGGGCCCCCGCGCTCTCGGCCGCGAACCTGACGGTGAACCAGGACTTCGCCCGCCGTTCCGCGCTCGGCCCCTCCCCCGGACCGCGCAACCGCTCCAGGGCCCGGCGCAGCGGCGGCAGCTGTGCCGCCAGCACCAGCAGCGCGATCCCGGCGGTGCCGCCGAGCGCCACCGGCAGGCGTTTGACGGCGGCGTAGTGCCCGTACTGGAACTCCCGGCCGTACTCGGCCAGCGCGGCAGCCGAGCGGCCGACCACCTGGGCGTCGATGGTGGGCAGCGGCCAGGCCCAGGCCTGCGCGTCCACCGAGCGGTGCGGACCCTTGGGGGTGGTGCGGATCCGCCGCCCGGCGGGACGCGGCTCGGCGGCCCGCCGCGCGCGGGCGGCCTGCGCGTTGGCCCGCGGACGGGCGAAGGCGGTCAGCGCCGAGGCGAAGGTGCCGCCCGAGAAGGTGCCGCCGGCCCGGACGTATCCGCGCACCGCGACTGCCGCGTCCTTGGTCCCGGTGGGCAGTTGCCCCAGGGTGAACAGGACGCCGAGGTCGTGCGGGATCGAGTCGAAGCCGCAGCTGTGCACCAGCCGGGCGCCGGTGGCCAGCGCGCGCTCGTGGTGCAGCACGTACATTCGGTCGACGAACTCGGGTTCGCCGGTGAGGTCCAGGTAGTCGGTGCCGGCGTCGGCGCAGGCCGCGACCAGCGGTTCGCCGTGGCGCTGGTAGGGGCCGACGGTGGAGACCACCACCCGGGCCGACTCGGCAACCACCCGCAGCGCGGCCCGGTCGGCGGCATCGGCGGTGAGTAGCGGCAGTTCGGCGAGGTCCGGGTGCTCGGCAGCGAGCTGTCGGCGGACTTCGGCCAGCTTCTGCGGGTTGCGTCCGGCCAGCGCCCAACGGCAACCCTCGGGCACCGTGCGGGCGAGGTACTCGGCGGTGAGCCGACCGGTGAAACCGGTGGCGCCGAAGAGGACGAGGTCGTACGAACGCTCGGCGTCCATGGGCGATTCCCTACTAGCCGGTAATGCGGGCGGCCCACGCTAGGGAGCAGGCGGCGGGGTGTCAACGCGGCGCGGCGTCCGTCCCGGGAGGAAGGGTCAACACTTCGCCAAATCTGCCAACTGACGCTTCCTGAGCACTTGCTGACAGTTTGCTGATGCTGTTTGATGAGCACCGGTCAAGCGACCCCGGAAGCAGCCTCCCGGCACCCCACAGCGCCGGCCTCGGCACACCGGGCCCCACCCTGACCCGCTCGTGCGCGACCACGTCGTCAACCCGCGGCGCCGGCCCGCACCAGTGCACGCCCAGCAGCCGCAAATCCAGACCCGCCCGGGCGAGGACCTCGACCGGCGCGCGTCCGGCTGTGCTGCCCCTTCTGGCCCCCACATGAACCCACAAGGAGCTCGGCATGCGCGAATCGCGCGAACACCGCACCCCCACCGTCCCCACCGCCCCCAGCAGCACCGACACCGCCGACACCGCCGACACCGCTTGGCCCCGCCGACTGCGCCGGACCGCCGCCGTGGCCGCCCTCGCCGTGGCCGGCCTGGTCGGCTCGGCCACCACCAGCACCGCCGCCCCGACCGTTACCGACTCCGGCACCCAACTGGTGCGCACCCACGGCCAGGTGATCCGGGTGCAGACCCACGGTCGGCACGGCGTGGTCCCGATGAAGGGCGCGAAGCAGTCCCCCCGCAGCACGGCCCGGCCCGCCGCCGCCCACCCGGCCGCCAACGGCACCCTGATCTACAACGGCGGCCCGGTCCAGCACCAGGTCACCGTCTACCTCGTCTTCTGGGGTAACCAGTGGGACAGTGACAGCAACAGCGTCCAGCAGTACGAGACCGACCTCTTCAACGGCCTCGGCACCGCCCAGGACACCTGGTCCACCGTCACCTCCCAGTACACCGACAGCAGCGGCGCCGGCCCGACCTTCAACGGCGCCGTCCTCGGCGGCACCTGGGTGGACGACTCCGGCGCTGCCCCCGGGTCGGCCGCCCAGGCCGACATCGCCGCCGAAGCCAACCTGGGCGCCCAGCACTTCGGAGTGTCCGGCAACGACGTCCAGATCGTGGTGATGAGCCCGAGCGGCACCTCGCCCGACGGCTTCCCCAACAGCGGCTTCTGCGCCTGGCACGACTACAACGGCAACGTGCCCTACACCAACATGCCGTACGTACTGGACGCCGGCTCCGGCTGCGGGGCCGGCCAAGTGGCCAGTCAGCTCGACGGGTTCAGCATCGTCGAGGGCCACGAGTACGCCGAGACGCTGACCGACCCGCAGCCCTCCAGCGGCTGGGTGGCCTCGGACGGCCAGGAGAACGGCGACCTGTGCGCCTGGCAGAACCTCGCCGCGGTCTCGCTGCCGACCGGCTCCTTCGCCATGCAGCCGACCTGGAGCAACAACGCGGGCGGCTGCGCCATCTCCGGCTGACCGCACCCCGGTTCCCGCAGGCCTGATCACCCTGCGGGAACCTGCCGCGCTACCGGTACCGTCTGCGGTGTCGTTGTGACGACTCGTCACCTCGGTAGTGTCGGTCAGGGGAACGGAAGCGGCATGGAAACTCTGGGGGCAGCGGACCCACGACAGCTCGGCGGGTACCGACTGCTCCGCAGGCTGGGGGCGGGCGGCATGGGTCAGGTGTTCCTCGGCCGCACCGCCGGCGGGCGCACGGTCGCCGTGAAGATGGTGCGCGGAGAGTACGCCGCGGACCCCGAGTTCCGGGTGCGGTTCCGCCAGGAGGTGGCAGCGGCCCGGCAGGTCGGCGGGCGCTGGACGGCACCCGTGCTCGACGCCGACACCGAAGGCGAGCACCCGTGGGTCGCCACCGGGTACGTCGCCGGGCCCGCGCTCGGCAGCGCGGTGAAGGAGTACGGGCCGCTGCCCGCCGAGGCTGTCCGGGCCCTCGGACTCGGGCTCGCCGAGGCCCTGGCCACCGTGCACGGGCTCGGCCTGGTGCACCGGGACGTCAAGCCGTCCAACGTGCTGCTGGCGCTGGACGGGCCACGACTGATCGACTTCGGCATCACCCGGGCGATGGACGCGGCCACCGCGCTCACCCAGTCCGGTTATGTGGTCGGCTCGCCCGGCTACCTCTCCCCCGAACAGGCACAGGGCGCCACCGCCGGACCGGCCAGCGACATCTTCTCGCTCGGCGCCGTACTCGCCTACGCGGCCACCGGCGCCGCACCGTTCGGCGAGGGCGTGAGCGCGCCAGTACTGCTCTACCGGGTGCTGCACGAGGAGCCGGACCTCGGTCAACTGGACGCGCTGGACCCGGAACTGCGCGCGGTGGTGACGGCCTGCCTGGCGAAGGACCCGCAACGGCGGCCGACGCCCGCCCAGTTGCACTCCTGGCTGGCCACCGGTGGGGCGGTTGCCGCGCTGGAACGCTCGGACTGGCTGCCGCCGGCGGTCTCCGGGGCGCTGGCCCGGCTGGCGGTGGAACTGCTGGACCTGGACTCGGCGGTGGAGCCGGGACCGGCCGCCGCGCCGCACACCCCCTACCCACCCACCCCTTACCCGCCCGCCCAGCCGCCGACCCCGGCCCCTGCCCCGGCCCCGGCCCCGGGGCGCGGCAACGGACGGCTGACGGTGATCCTCGCGGCCGTGGTCGCGGCGGCGGTGGCCGGCACGGTGGTCTGGCTGACCAGCGGAAACGGCGGCGGAAAGACCACGAACCAGGGGCAGCACCAGCCCGCTCCCAACCGTCCCGCCAACTCGCCCGCGCCCTCCGGTACCGTCCCGGCCGCGTACCTGGGCACCTGGCAGGGCAAGGTCGGCAGCCCCCAGTTCACCAACAAGGCCGACTTCCGGATCACCATCACCCAGGGCCAGGTCAACGAGCCGATCGCCAGCATCCGTAACAACAACGGACCCAACTCCAAGTACTGCGACGCCAGCGGCCTGCTGGTCTCGGCCAGTGCCGATCGTCTGGTAATCAAGACCGCGCCGATGACCGGCCTCAGCGGCTGCACCCCCGACCCGAACCCGCAGATCTACACCCGCAACGCCGACGGCACCCTCCACCTCGAAGTGGACGGCTTCACCGGGGACTTGGCCAAGCATTGACTTCCTCGACCGGCCTGAAGGCCGGTGATCCCTCCACGCTGCGCGGGGATGGCGCGGCGTCCGGGTGGGTTCCTGTTTCACGGCGCGGTGCCGGGAGGAGTCCCGGTCTTACCCGCGCTCCACAGGCTGAGACCGCAAGCCCTGCGGCCTTGGCGATGTTGCAGGCGGCGTTGACGTCCCGGTCGTGGACGGTCCCGCAGTCCCCGCACGTCCACTCCCGGACTCTGAGGGGCTTGGGGCCGTCCTTGACCCCGCGGTGAGAGCACACCTGAGAGGTCGGCTCGAACCGCCCGATCCGGATCAGTTCGCGTCCGTGGCGGCCGGCCTTGTACTCCAGCATGTTGAGGAACGCGGACCATCCGGCGTCATGCACCGACTTGGCCAGGCGCGTGCGGGCGAGTCCCTTGACCGACATTGTCTCGACCGCGAGCGCTTGGTTCTCGCGCACGAGGGTGGTTGAGAGCTGGTGGTGGAACTCGCGTCGGGCGTCGGTCACCCGGGCGTGCGCCCGCGCGACCTTGACCCTGGCCTTGTCGCGGCTGCTGCTGCCCCTGGCCTTGCGGGACAGCGATTGCTGCGCCTTCTTCAGTTTCTTCTCGGCGCGGCGCAGGAACTTCAGCGAGTCGATCTTCCGGCCGTCGGACAGCACCGCGAAGTGGGTCAGCCCCAGGTCGATGCCCACCGCCGAGTCCGTGGTCGGCAACAGGTCGGGGCCGGTCTCCACGACGAAGGCGTTCGCGGTGAACCGCACCGCCTGCCGGTTGTCCTTGCGCGACTTGAACCGGGGCGGCGCGATCTTCGGCCCCTTGCGAGTGCCGTTGAGGCTGGCGAAGAAGTTGCCGTACGCGGTCTCCAGATCCCGCAGGGACTGTTGCAGCACCACGGCGGACACCTCGCCCAGCCAGGCGCGCTCCGGGGTCTTCTTCGCCCGCGTCAGCCGCTTGGACAGCTCGGCTGCCTTCGGGAACGGCAGCCCGGCCGCCCGCGCGTCCTCACGCGCATGGAGGAGATCATGCGAAACGTACCAGCGGACTTCGAGTGCGAGATCGTGAAGTTCAACGGCGACAACAACCACGTCCACCTGCTGGTGAGCTTCCCCCCAAGGTCGCCCTGTCCAAGCTGGTCAACTCCCTCAAGGGCGTCAGCTCCCGAAGGATGCCTCAGGAGTTCCCCGAGCTGGTCCGCCACTACTGGCGCGCACAGAAACTCTGGTCCGGCTCATACTTCGCGGGATCAGTCGGCGGAGCACCGATCAGCGTCCTCCGCCAGTACATCGAACAACAGAACCACTCCGCCTGACCTGCGGATCAGAGCACCACCCAGAATCGCTTCACCCCCGGCCTGAAGGCCCGAGCACCGCGATTAGCTCCGGTAGCAGGCGCGGCCGACGCCCGCCGTGGCCCCGGCTACTTCCCGGTCGGTCGCTCCCCGGTCCGGGTCCACCGCAGCAGCTCGTCGACGGTCCAGCTGGTGATCACCCGCTCGGCCGGCACCCCCGCCTGCGCGGCGCGCACGCAGCCGTAGTCCTGCCAGGTGAGCTGGCCCGGCGCGTGCGCGTCGGTGTCCAGCGAGAAGAGGCAGCCCGCCTGCTCGGCCTGGCGCAGCAGACGCATCGGCGGATCGAGGCGCTCGGGGCGGGAGTTGATCTCGACGGCGGTGCGGTGCTCGACGCAGGCGGCGAAAACCTCGGCCGGGTCGAAGGCGGACTCGGGCCGGTCCTTCCCGGCGAGCAGCCGACCGGTGCAGTGGCCGAGCACGTCGACCAGCGGGTTGGCGGCGGCGGCCACCATCCGGTGGGTCATCGGTCCCGCCGCCATCCGCAGTTTGGAGTGCACCGAGGCGACCACCACGTCCAGCTCGGCGAGCAGCTCCTCGTCCTGGTCCAGCGATCCGTCGTCCAGGATGTCGCACTCGATGCCGGTGAGCAGCCGGAACGGGGCGAGCTGCCGGTTGACCTCGGCGACCACGTCCAGCTGGCGGCGCAGCCGTTCGGCGGTCAGGCCGCGAGCCACGGTCAGCCGTGGGGAGTGGTCGGTCAGCACCGCCCAGTCGTGGCCGAGGTCGCGGGCGGTGCGGGCCATCAGCTCGATCGGGCTGCCGCCGTCCGACCAGTCGGAGTGCAGGTGGCAGTCGCCGCGCAGGGCGGCCCGCAGCGCGGCCGCCGCCGGGTCGAGCGCGGGAAGTGCGGCGTCGGCCCGCTCCTCCAGCTCGACCAGGTAGCCGGGGGTCCGGCCGTCCCGGGCCTCGCTGATCACGGCAGCGGTCTTCGGCCCGATACCGGGCAGCGCGGCCAGCCCGGCGGCGGTGCGCGGCAGCTCGGCGGCGGCCTTCCCGGCGTGCTCGCGCAGTGTGTCGGCCGCGTGCCGGAAGGCCTGTACCCGGTACGTGGAGGCCTGTTCGCGCTCCAGCAGGAAGGCGATCCGCTCCAGGGCCGCGATCGGATCCATGGCTCCATCATGGGCACCGCGCTCCGTGCGTCGCGGCAGACTCGCCGGGCGGCTCGCCGGGCGGCTCGCCGGGCGACCCGCCTGCCGGACTGCCCACCTGCTGGGCTGCCACCATCGGTGGCATGCCCGATCCCACGGCGACGGTGACCGAGGTGGCAGGACGCCGGCTGCGGCTGACCCACCTGGACCGCGTCCTGTACCCGAGCACCGGCTTCACCAAGGCCGCCGTGCTGCGCTACTACACGCTGGTCGCCCCCGCGATGCTGCCGCAGCTGGCCGGGCGGGCCGCCAGCTTCCTGCGGCTGCCCGAGGGGGTGGACGGCGAGCGCTTCTGGGCCAAGCGGGTGCCGCCGGGCGCGCCGCGCTGGGTAGCGGGCCTGGATGTGACGCACCGCCAGGAGACGATGCATCAGGTGGTGGTCGAGGACCTGCCGACGCTGCTCTGGGCGGCGAACCTCGGATGCCTGGAGATCCATGTGCCGCAGTGGCGCGGGGACCCCGCCACGCATGATCGACTGATCATCGACCTGGACCCGGGCGAGGGCGCGAGCGTGCTGGAGTGCTGCGTGGTGGCCCTGGCGGCGCGCGAGCTGCTGGCGGCGGATGGGCTGGCGGCTTGGCCGAAGACCACCGGGAGCAAGGGGCTGCATCTGACGGTGCCGCTGCTGGCGACGCCGGCCCGCGAGGTCTCCGGGTACGCGAGGGAGCTGGCCCGGCGGTTGCGGCAGGCGCTGCCGGACCTGGTGGTCGACCAGATGGCCAAGCAGCTGCGACCGGGCCGGGTCTTCGTGGACTGGTCGCAGAACAACAGCGCGAAGACGACGGTGGCCGCGTACTCGCTGCGGGCCCGACCCGAGCCGACCGTGTCCACCCCGATCAGCTGGGCGGAACTCGCCGCCTGCCGCAGTGCCGACGAGCTGGTGTTCACGCCCGAGCAGGTGACCGGACGACTCGCCGAGCTGGGCGATCCGTACGCCGACCTCGCCCGGCCCTCGGCGGCCTGCGCGCTGCCCCGCGCCACCGGGGCCGGGTCCCGGTAGGGGGCGGCGGGGACTGGGACGAGGTCAGGGGTGGGGTCAGGGGCGGCGTCAGGACACCGCGCGCAGGCGCCGCTTCTTGCCCTTCGGGCTTTGCAAAGTTTGCAAAGCCTCCAGCAGCTGGTCCCTGGTCATCGAGGAGCGCCCCACGATCTCGTGTTCCGTCGCCAAGCGGTACAGCTCCGCCTTGCTCAGCTCCGCCAAGTCCGCCGACTCCGCCGACTCCTCGGCCGGGCCGGCCGCTTCGACCTGCGCTGCCTTCGCCCCCGCCTCCGCCTCCGCCTTCGTTCCCGCCCCCGCCCCCGCGCCTGCACCTGCGCCCGCCGCCTGGAGGCTTCGCTCCAGCACGCTCATCAGGTCGACCACATTGGTGGACTCCGGTGCCGGCGCCGCAGTGACCACCTCCTCCCCCGCCAGTTTCGCCTCCACCAGCCCGCGCACCTGCGCCGTATAGGTGTCGTGGTACCGCTCGGGGTCCCACTCCTCGCTCAACGCCTCGATCAGCTGCCGCGCCACCGCGAGTTCCTTGGCCGTGGGTTCGGCAACGGCCTCCGGCAGGTTGTCCAGCTCCCGGTGCGGGTCCCGGACCTCGTCCGCGTAGTGCATGGTCTGCAGCACCAGCACGTCCCCCTCGACCCGCACCGCCGCCAGGTACTGCTTGCCGCGCATCACGAAGGTGGCCAGCCCGGCCCGGTTGGTGTCGGCCAGCGCCCGGTGCAGCAGCCCGTAGACCTTCCCGTACTCCTTGCCGCGCGGCCCCAGGTAGTAGGTCTTGTCGAAGTAGATCGGGTCGACCTGCCCGAGATCGACGAAACCACTGATCTCGATCGACTTCGACCGTCCGGGTGAGATCCGCTCCAGCTCGGCCGGCTCCAGCACCACGTACTCGCCCTCGGCCAGCTCGAAGCCCTTGACGATCTCGTTGTAGCCGACCTCCTCGCCGGTGCGCTCGTTGACCCGCTGGTTGCGCACCCGGTCCGAGGTGCCGCGTTGGAGCTGGCGGAAGTGCACCGAGTGGTCCTCGGTCGCCGAGTAGAGACCCACCGGCACCGCGACCAGTCCAAAACTCAGCGTGCCCGTCCAGATCGGTCTGGCCATCGCCGCGTACCTCCTCGCCGCGCCGATCAGGCGCCGCAGCCGCCCCCCGCCGCACTCCCGGTCTCCCCCTCCCGGTCTCCCATGGTGCGCCCGTCCCCGCCCCGCCGCCCACCCGATCCCGCCCACCCGATCCCGCCCACCCGAGATCCCGCTGGCCCGATCCCATCCACCCGATCCCACCCACCCCATCGCACCCGTCCCCGCCCCGCACGGTAGACCTGTCCCCATGACCTCCGGCATGACCTCCGACCCGCTGCACGCCGTCGCCGCCCTGGGCCCGTACTTCGCGGTCGAGGTCGGCGCCGCCCGGGACGCGGCGCCACCACCCGGCTACCGCCCGCTGCGCGAGCTGTACGCCACCGGGCCCGACTCCCCGTTGGCCGCCCGCGTCCGGCAGGTCGCCGACCGCCTGCACACCCGTGAGCCGCGGGTGGCCGCCTCCGTCATGCAGCTGGGCCTGGCCGCCCGGTTCTGGTCCGTCGCGCTGGGCACCCTGGCGCTCACCGGCCGCCTCCCCGACCTGGACCAGGACCGCGCGCACTGGCGCCAGCTCCCGGAGGGCCCGCTCGACCTCTGGCTCCCGGCCCCCGGCACCACGCCGGACGAGGACCTCCACCACGCCCTGGTCCGCACCACCCTGACCCCGCTGAACGCCGCCGTCCGCTCGGCCACCCCGGTGTCCGAGCGCCTGCTCTGGGGCAACGCCGCCTCCGCCCTGGTCGGCACCCTGCGCATGATGCACCGTCAGCTGGCCGCCGCAAACCCGCCCGCGTACCGCACCGCCGAGGACGCCACCCGTAGCCTGCTCGCCCGCGCCCCGCTCCTCGGCACGCTCGCCGCGCACGGCCCGACGCTGCGCCGCACCAGCTGCTGCCTCTACTACCGCATCCCCGGCGGCGGCCTGTGCGGCGACTGCGTCTTCGACACGCCGCCTACCCTGGCTCGGTGACCCCTGTGCGCCGTGTCGTCTCCCTCGTCCCCTCGCTGACCGAGGCGGTGGCCGCCGAAGCCCCGGACCTGCTGGTCGGCGCCACCGACTGGTGCACCCACCCGGCCGACCTCGATCTCGTGCGGATCGGCGGCACCAAGAACCCCGATGTGGCCGCGATCGCGGCGCTGCGGCCGGACTTGGTGATCGCCAACGAGGAGGAGAACCGCGCCCCGGACCTGGCCGCGCTGCGCGCCGCGGGACTGCGCGTCCAGGTGACCGAGATCCGCTCGCTCGACCAGGCCTTCGGCGAGCTCGACCAGTTGCTCACCGCCGTCTGCGGCCTCCCCCGGCCGGGCTGGCTCGACGAGGCCGAGCGGGCCTGGGCCGCGCTCCCCCGGCCGACACGCCATCGCACCGCCGTGGTCCCGATCTGGCGCCGCCCGTGGATGGTGCTCGGACGCGACACCTTCGCGGGCGATCTGCTGCGCCGGCTCGGCGTGCGGCACCTGCAGGCCGAGCACCCGGACCGCTATCCGGCCATCCCGCTGCCCGAGCTGCGAGCCGCCGCGCCGGAACTGGTGGTGCTGCCGGACGAGCCGTACCGCTTCACGGCCGAGGACGGCCCCGAAGCCTTCCCCGGCATCCCGGCGGCCCTGCTGAGTGGGCGTCACCTCACCTGGTACGGCCCGTCCCTGGCCGAGGCCCCACGCGTGCTCGCCGCCCAGCTGGCCGCCGCCCGCACCTACTGAGCACCACCCCTACGAGGTCCCGCTACACCCCGGCGAGCCGCCGCGCCCGCTCCGCGTCCCCCGTGCGCGGGCAGGTCAGGCAGGCCTCGTCCGGGCGCACCGCGTAGTAGAGGCAGCACCCCACCCGGGTGCGGGTGAGCTCCCCCGCGCCGCCCAACCGCCGGAAGTCGGCCGAGCCGACCATGGGCGCAGTGCCTCCGGGCAGCACCAGCTCGGCCTGGGCCACCGCGTGCTCCTCGCAGCCGAGCATCCGGCCCAGGTACCAGATCCCGGAGACCAGATCGTCCGTCACCATCCCCCACAGCGCCCGGCTCCCGCGCTTGGCCACTGGTCGGAACGCCTCCAGCACCGGTTCCACGTGCTCGGCGACGGCCGCGCGCAGTTCCGCCGGCCCGCCGATCGGCGCGGCGCCCTCGGCCCGGACCGCCAGTTCGCCGGTCGCCGGCTCGATCCAGACCGCCGCCACGGGCAGCGCGGGCACCTGACCGGCCAGGTACCACGGTCCGCTGGCGAGCAGGCAGGTCGTCCAGAGGTAGTGGTGCAGCAGCCGCGAGGCCGCCACATGGGCGGGCACCGCACTGCCGTGCCGCGCGCGGATCCGCGCTGCCTCCCCTGCGACCAGCTCCTCGACCCGTTCCGCGAACCCGGCCGCCGACACCCACTCCGCGCCCGGCTCCGCCCGCTCCCCCGTCAGCACCCTGACCTGCCAAGCCGGACAGCAGGCGGCGAGCCGGCGGTAGACATCCAGCAGTGCGTCAGACATCGCCGGCTCCCGATCAGATCTTGCGAGTAAGGTGAGGCTCACCTTATATCGACACATTGTCACCGCTTGCACCGACTTGACGAACTTAGGCTTGCCTAACCTAATATCGATCACGTGTTGAGAATCGACCTGCCGGCCGCCACAGCCCCGGCGCAGCGATCCCCAGCGGCCAGGCAGACCTTGCTGCTCGGCCTCGGTCTCTGCGTCCTGCTGCTCTGCCTGGCCCTGAGCCTTGCCCTGGGATCGCGCTCCATCCCGCTCTCCACCGTGCTCGACGCACTGGTCGGACGGGACACCACGAGCCCGGATGCCCAGGTGGTGACGGGCCTTCGGCTGCCGCGCACGGTGCTCGGCCTGGTGGTCGGAGCCGCCCTCGGGGTGGCCGGCGCCGTGGCTCAGGGCGCCACCCGCAACCCACTGGCCGCCCCGACCACGCTCGGGGTGAACGCGGGCGCCGGCTTCGCGGTGGTCACCGCGATCTACGCGCTGCACCTCACCCGGCCTGTGGAGTACGTCTGGTTCGCCGTGGCCGGGGCCGGGCTGGCCGGCTGTGCCGCGCAGGCGATGGCGCGTCAGGCCGGCGACCTCGACCCGACCCGGCTCGCGCTCGGTGGCACGGTGCTCACCGCCGTGCTCAGCTCCTGGACCTCCGCGGTGATGCTCGCCAGCCGCCGCACGCTGGACGAGGCACGGTTCTGGCTGGCCGGCTCGCTGGACGCGCGCGGCTTCGAAGTCCTCACACCCGTCCTGCCGTTGCTCGCCGTCGGGCTGCTGCTGGCGTTCGCCGTGGCGCCCGCGCTCAACGCGCTCGCCCTCGGCGACGAGACCGCTCAGGCACTCGGCGTCCCGGTGACGCGGATCCGGGCCGCCGCCGGCCTCGCCGTGGTCCTGCTGGCCGCCGGCGCGGTGGCGGTCGCCGGACCGATCGCCTTCGTCGGACTGGCCGCGCCGCACCTGGTTCGCCTGGTGCTCGGCCGGGACCACCGGCTGCTGGTGCCCGGCTGCCTGATCGGCGGCCCGATCCTGCTGCTGGCCGCCGACGTGCTGGGCCGACTGGTGGTCCGCCCGTCCGAGCTGGAAGTCGGGATCGTCACCGCTTTCCTCGGCGCCCCGCTGCTCGCGGTGCTGGCCCGGCGGGCCGCCCGATGACCCTCACCGCTCCGCCGACGCCGCCGCTGCTCGCACACCCGGCCGGCGCCCGGGCCCGCCGACGCCGCCGCACTCTGCTGCTCTGCCTGCTGCTCTGCCTGCTGCTCGCGCTGCTGACCGCACTGATCGCGACCGCGCTGAGCACCGGCCAGGTGACCATCCCACCGCTCGACGCCCTGCGCGCGCTGATCGGCCTCGGCTCGGCCGGCGATGTGCTGGTGGTCCAGGAGTTCCGCGCCCCACGGGTGTTGGCCGCCGTCGTGGCCGGCGCCGGGCTGGCCGTCGCCGGCGGGTTGCTGCAGCGACTCTTCCGCAACCCGCTGGCCTCGCCGGACGTGGTCGGGGTGACCGGTGGCGCCTCGTTCGGCGCGGTGCTGCTGCTCGCCCTGGGCGCCTCGCAACTCCTGGTGCCGCTGGCTGCGTTGGGCGGTGGGCTGCTGGCCGCCGGACTGCTCGGCGCATTCGCCTGGCGGTCCCGGGCGGCGGTCGCCCGGCTGGTCCTGGTAGGCCTGGCCGTCCAGGCGGGCCTGGCGGCGGCGGTGAACCTGATGATCGTCCGCTTCCCGGCCGAACTCGCCTCCTCCGCCCTGCAGTGGACCACCGGTTCGCTCTACGGACGGACCTGGCTGGAACTGCGGGTCGGTGGCAGTGCGATCGTCGTGGCCCTGGCCGCCGTGCTGCTGTTGAACCGCCGGGTGGCGGTACTCGACCTGGGCGACGACTCGGCGGGCGGACTCGGTCTGCGGCCCGGCCCGGCCCGACTCCAACTCCTGCTGCTGGCCATCACCTTGGCCTCGCTCTCGGCCGCACTGACCGGGCCGGTCGGCTTCGTGGCGCTGGTCGTCCCGCACCTGGTGCGGTTCCTGGCCGGCCCACCCACCCCCGCCACCCTCCTGCTCACCGCCCTCAGCGGGGCCGCGCTGCTGCTCGCCGCGGACCTGACCGTGCTGCACCTGCTGCCCGTCCACGGCCTGCCGGTCGGCGCCGCGACCGCCACCCTCGGCGCCCCCTGGCTACTGGTCCTGATGATCCGTCAGGGCCGAACGAACCGGAGTACTCGATGAACCAACTGGCCACCCAGGGCCTCGGGCTGCGCTACGGCGACCGGACGGTAGTCCGCGACCTGGACCTGACCCTGCCCGGTGGGGCCGTCACCGCCGTGGTCGGCCCCAATGCCTGCGGCAAGTCGACCCTGCTTCGTGGTCTGGCCCGGCTGCTCGACCCGACGGCCGGCACCGTCACCCTGGACGGCGCGGACATCCACCGGATGCCGGCCCGCGCGTTGGCCAAGCGGATGGGGCTGCTTCCCCAGCAACCCGTCACACCCGAGGCGATCACCGTCGAGGCACTGGTCAGGCTCGGCCGCTACCCGCACCAGCGGATGCTCAGTCCGTGGTCGGCCGCCGACCAGGCAGCCGTGGAGGCGGCGCTGCGCCGCACCGGTACCGACGAGCTGCGCGACCACCCGGTGGACCAACTCTCCGGCGGGCAGCGGCAGCGCGCCTGGATCGCCCTGACCCTGGCCCAGGACACCGAGTTGCTGCTGCTCGACGAGCCCACCACGTTCCTGGACCTGCGCCACCAGCTCGACGTGCTGGACCTGGTCGCCGGACTGCACCGCGAACTCGGCCGCACCGTCGTCATGGTGCTCCACGACCTGGGCCAGGCCGCCCGCTACGCCGACCACTTGGTGGTGCTGCAGGACGGCCGCCCGGCCGCCGCCGGACCACCGGCCGAGGTACTGGACGCCGAGCTCGTGGAGCGCGTCTTCCAGGTGCCCTGCCGCGTGGTGCCCGACCCGGAGACCGGCACCCCGCTGGTCATCCCGCGCGCCGGCCGCCACCACCGGACCATCTGACCCACCGTCACATCCACTCAAAGGAACTCCAAGCATGTACCAGCGCCCCACCACCAGCCGGCTCCGCAGCGTCCCCGTCGCCGTGCTGGCCGTCGCGCTCAGCAGCACGCTGCTCGCCGCCTGCGGCAGCAAGGGCGCCGACCAGGCCAAGCCCGCCGCCTCCGCCGCCACGCCCGGCAACGACGCTGCCGCGAGCTTCCCGCGCACCATCCAGCACGCCATGGGCAGCACCGGGATCAAGGCCCAGCCCAAGCGCGTGGTGGTGCTGGACAGCGGCGAGTTGGACGATGTCACGCTGCTCGGGATCTCCCCGGTCGGCGCGGTCTCGCCGCACCTGAAGACCGAGGGCGGCTTCCCGACCTACCTCAAGTCCGGCCTCAAGGACACCAAGGACGTCGGCCCGATGGCCGAGCCCAACCTCGAGTTGATCGCCTCGCTCAAGCCCGACCTGATCCTCTCCTCCAAGGTCCGCCACGAGAAGGTCTACGACAAGCTCAGCGCGATCGCCCCGACCGTCCTCGCGCAGACCACCGGGTTCCCGTGGAAGGACAACCTGGCCCTTTACGCCAAGGCCCTGGGCAAGGAGGACGCCGCCAAGCAGGCGCTGGCCGACTACCAGGCGCGGGCCGCCAAGCTGGGCGCCGAGATCACGGCGAAGAGCGGCGGCAGCGCGCCCACGGCCTCGGTGGTCCGCTTCGTGGCCGGGCCGACCCGGCTCTACCAGAAGTCCTCGTTCAGCGGCACGGTGCTCAAGGACGTCGGCCTGGCCCGGCCCGCCTCCCAGGACGTGGACGCCGCGATGATGGACGTCAGCCCCGAGCAGTTGGACAAGGCCGAAGCCGACCTGGTCTTCGTGACCACCGCCGACGACCCGACCAAGACGCAGCAGAGCCAGGTGCAGTCCACGCCGGTCTGGCAGAACCTGAAGGCCGTCAAGAACAACAAGGTCTTCAACGTCCCGGACGAGACCTGGATGTCCGGCATCGGCGTGCAGGCCGCCGACCAGATGCTCAACGACATCGCCAAGGCCACCGGCGTGGAGCCGCCGAAGTAGCGGTTCCCAGGGGCCGGTTGCCGCCCGGTCGACACCCCGGCCCCTGCCCGCTCCGGCCATCCCACCACTCCCCCGAGGACACCATGCGGCTCTACCTGCTCGCGCTCAACCCCACCGACTCGGTCACCCACGGCTTCCTGCCGGCCGCCGCCGCCCTGGGGCTGACGGTCACCGTGCTGACCGACGACCCGGACGCCCACCGCCTGGCCTATGCCGAACTCGCCGACCCGGCGGCAGCGGTGGAGGTGCTGGGCTGCGAGGTCGGCGACTTCCGCGAGGTGATCGGGCTGATCTCCCGCCACCACCGGCCCGCCGCCGTCTTCAGCAACAGCGACCACCTGCAGACCCAGGCCGCTCTGGCCGCCGCCTACTTCGACCTGCCGGCCAAGGACTGGCGGGCCACCCTGCGGGCCAAGAACAAGGCCGAACTGCGGCGCCACCTGACCTCCGTCGGCCTCGACGCGGTCCACAGCGTGGAGCTGACGCCGGGCCAGGACCTGGGCTCGGTCGCCCTGCCACCGTTCCCCGCCGTGCTCAAGCCGCGCGAAGGGGTGGCCAGCGAGGATGTCGTCCTGGTCGCCGACGCCGCCGAACTCGCCGCCCGCTGCGAGGAGATCCGATACCGCAGGCCGCAGGCCACCCTGGTGCTGGAGGAGTTCCTGACCGGCGGGCTGCACACCCTGGAGACCCTCGGTGACGGTGAACGGCGCCTGGTGCTCGGCGGATTCCGCACCCGGCTGTCCCCGCCGCCGCACTTCATCGAGGAGGCCCTGGAGTTCGTCCCGGCCTACCCGAGCCAGGTACTGGACCAGGTCCTCGCCCAACTCGACGCACTCGGCGTGGGCCTGGGTGCCTGCCACACCGAGTTCGTGCTCCAACCGGACGGCCGGGCCCGGATCATCGAGGTCAACTACCGGGCGATCGGCGACCAGTGCGACCTGATGCTCGCCCAGATCCTGCAGATCCCGTACTTCGAGCACGTCCTGCGCGTCCACCTCGGACAGCCGCTGCCCGCCGACCTGGGCGCCCGCGAGGACCTGCGGGCCCGCAACGAGGCGGTCTGCGCCGACCGGGCCGGTGTCCTCACCGCCGCACCCGGCCCGTACGACAGCGAGACCGGGGGCGTGCGGCTCAGCTACCGCCCGCTGCGCCGGATCGGCGAACGCCACGAGCACTACCGCACCAACCGCGACTACCTGGGCGTGGTCTGGGCGATCGGCCCCGACCAGGCGGCGGCGGACCGCGCGGTCGCCGAGTTCATCGCCGCCAACCGCTGGGAGATCACCTCGTGAATCCCACCGAGACCCTGACACTGCGCGTCCTCAGCGCGCTGCTCCGCGAGGACGTGGTCGGCCTGCGCACCCGGTCCGTACCGCAGCAGCGATCCGACGGGCCGTGGCTGGTGCTCGGCGAGCTGGCCCTACCGGTCGCCCCGGACGGCTTCCAGTGCGAACACGCCGCCCGCCGCCCGCTCCTGGAGGTCGACGGCCTCCGAGTGACCGAGCTGGACGCCATCCTCGCCGTACTTGCCGACCGTGCCGCGCCCGAGGACCGGCCCGGGTTCGCCGCCTTCGCCGAGGAGTGCCGGCAGACCCTCGCCACCATGCGGCTGCACGCCGTCGAACAGCCGGCCGTGCACGCCCGGTTGGCCGAGGGCCACGGCGCCTCGGTGGCCGACTGGCGCGGGCCGCTGGCCACCCTGGGCTTCGACACCCTGGCCGCCTACCTGGACCACCCGGTCTACCCGACCGCCCGCGGCCGCGCCGGGCTGACCACCGAGGACCTGCACCGCTACGCGCCCGAGTGCCACCCGGCTTTCCTGCTGCGCTGGTTGGCCGTACCGGTGCAGGCGCTGACCGTGCACGGCGCGGCACCGCTGCCGGCCTGGTGGCCGACCTCTGCCGCGCTGGGTCTGCCCGATCTGACGGACAGTCACCTCACCATCCCGGTCCACCCGCTCTCCGTCGGCGCCCCCTTGACGCAGGCGCTGCGTGCGACCGGCCTGACCGACCACGCGGTGCTCGCCGAGCGGCCGTACCTGGAGGTCCTGCCCACCCTCTCGATGCGCACCGTCGCGGTGGCCGTCGACCCCGATTGCCACCTCAAGCTCCCGCTCGCCACGGCCACCCTGGGCCTGCGCAACCGCCGCACCATCAAGCCCGGCACCCTGCTGGACGGCGCGGCCGGGCAGCGGCTGCTCTCCCAGGTCGTCGCCGCCGAACCGCGGTTCGCCGAGTCCGTGCTGCTGGCAGACGAGCAGTGCTACGCGCACGCCGAGCACGAGCTGCTCGCCGTCCTGCTGCGCCGCTACCCCGCCGCGCCGCGGAGCGTGACCGTCCCGCTGGCCGCGCTGCTGGCTCCGGCACCGAGCGGACGCCTGGTCATCGAGGAACTCGCCGACCGCTTCTACGACGGGGACTTGTCGGCCTTCTACGACGCCCTGCTCGTCCTGCTGCTGGACTGGCAGACCACACTCTTCGGCTACGGGATCGCGCTGGAGTCGCACCAGCAGAACACCTCGCTGCTGCTCGACCGCACCGGCGGCCGCACCAGGCTGCGACTGCTCTTCAAGGACAACGACGGTCTGCGGATCAACCGCACCAGACTCCAGCTTCCGCTGCTGGAAGGCGAGTTCGACGACGAGCGGATCTTCGGCGGGGACGACCGGGCACTGACCGACCTGTTCACCACCATCACCGGCCACCTGTGCACCGCCTCGCTCGCGTTCGGCCTCGCCGAACACGGCTTGGCGCCGCTCGACCAGACCCTCGGCCTGCTGCGCAAGCGCCTCGGTGAGGCCGTGGACCGACTCGGGCCCGTCGGCCGGCCGCTGCGGGCCGCGCTGCTGGATGCGGCACGGCTGCCGGTGAAGGCGATGGTCAGCGCGGGCAGCCTGTACAGCAAGGAGCGTTCGGGCGCAGCCGACATCAACAAGCACTACACCACCGGACCCAACTACCTGGCGGACGCATGACCACCGAGGCACCGCCGGTGCCGACAACCGCGGGTGCCGCCGGCGGGCTCGACCGGCGCCAGGTGCACGCCGTGGCCGGCTGCTACTTCGTCGCCTCGTTCGCGGCCCTGGGCCTGCCGCCGTACCTGACCGCGATCCTGCCCGAACTCGGCGACCCGCGCGGGCGGTGGGCGGGGCTGCTGTACATCGTCCCGACCGTGTTCAGCGCCCTCGGCGCGCCGCTCTGGGGTCGGCTGGCCGACCGCTTCGGGCGCAAGCGCCTGCTGCTCCGCGCCCAACTGGGTCTCAGCGTCTCCTTCCTGCTGGCCGGACTGGCCGGCCAGCTGTGGGCCTTCGCGCTGGCGCTGGTGCTCCAGGGGTTCCTCGGCGGCACCTTCGCCGCCACCAACGGGTACCTCGCGGCGGCCCTGGAGGGCACCGGCCTGTCCCGTGCACTCACCCTGATGCAGGGCAGCGCCCGGGCAGCCCTGGTGGCCGCGCCGATCCTGGTCGGCACGCTCTCACCCTGGCTGTCGCCGCACCGGCAGTACCTGGTGATGGCGCTACTGCCGCTGGCCGCGGCCGCGTTGCTGACCCGACTGCCGGAGCCGCAGCGCACGCCGGGCCCGACGGTGACCGCGAGCGAGCCCACCGACAACCGGCCCGTAGCACCGCTGCGGGGGCTCTACCTCTACGAGTTCGCGTTCGTCTTCGCGACCATCGTCTCCTTCCCCTATCTGATCGTGCTGGTCGAGCAGCGCATCCCCGGCATCGACGCGACCGTGACCGGCCTGCTCTTCGCCCTGCCGCACCTGTGCTACCTGCTGCTCGCGGCGCCGGTGCACACCGCGGTCCTGGGCCGCCCCCGGACCGGGCTGGCGCTCGGCTTCGCCCTGGTCGCCCTCGGCTTGGCCGCCCATCAACCGGCGCACTCGGTCGCCGAGTTCGCGATCGCCCGGGTGATACTCGGGGCTGGGCTGACCTTGGGACTGGTCTGCCTGTCGGTGCTGGCCGCCGAGGCTGCGCGCGGTCGCGCGCCCGGCCGGATGTTCGGCACCCTCGAACTCGTCTCCAAGGCCGGCGCGGTGGCTGCCGGCATCGTCGCCGCGCTGGTCAACTACGCCCTCGGGGCGAGCTCGCCAGTGCTGGTCGGCACCGTCGCCGCGATCCTCGCGGCCGTTCTCTCCGTTCTCTCCCGCACGCACTGGAGCCGCTTGATGTCCCTCGCCCCGACCATCGCACCCACCACCACCGCCGCGAGCGCCGCCGCCACGCCCGCTGTCGC